>JBEKPA010000051.1:0-17905 GCA_049521195.1 Occallatibacter sp. | reverse complement strand
TTTCTCGCTCTTTGTGCTTCTGCCTGACGACAAAGCTCACCCGGCGCGAACTGCGCACCGTGTGAGCGCCTTGTCAAGCATGGCTTCGGATAGAGTATGCAACCGTTCAGGCTTCTATCGGCCAAGATTCTCTGCCGCGAAATCCCAGTTAATCAGTTTTTCCAGCACTGCGTCGATGTGGTCCGCGCGCCGGTTCTGGTAATCGAGGTAATAGGCGTGTTCCCACACGTCGATGGTCAATAGCGGTTTCATGCCAGTGTTTATCGGCGCATCTGCGTTGCCGGTCTTGACCACCTTGAGTTTGCCGCCATCCAGAACCAGCCAAGCCCAGCCGCTGCCAAACTGGGTCGTTGCGGCACTCGCCAACTCCTTCTTGAGTGCATCCAAGGTGCCGAAGGAAGCCTCGATCTTTTGCTTCAATGCTGCGGGTGGTTCACCACCGCCCTTCGGCTTCAGACTGTGCCAGTAAAACGTGTGGTTCCATGTTTGCGCTGCATTATTGAAGATCGCGGTCTTATCGGCTTTGCCGGCTGTCGCGGTGATAATACTCTCCAACGGCAGGTCCGCAAACTCCGTTCCAGCTACCAGTTTGTTCAGGTTATCGACATATCCCTTGTGATGCTTGCCGTAGTGGAAGCCAATGGTGTGTGCTGAGATTACTGGAGCCAACGCGCCCTCTGCATAAGGCAGGGACGGCAGAACGTACGAAGATGCACTTTCAACAGCACTCTTCATTTTTTCCTCTCCATTTGGGGATGAGAATAGAAGCCTGATTGCAGATTTGAAGGCAGCAACAATTTTAAACTTGTGGCCTTCCTGGATGTGAGCAATATTGAGCACATCTGGAATAGCAGGCGCAAGATAGAATCACGGCTGCGGCTCCGAGTGATGCCCGGAACCGAACTCTTGAAGTGCAACAGGCTGCAGCGGGAGAACTTCGATGACTGCCGAATTGATCCACAGGCTGCACTTTGCCTTCTCCACGTAGGAGCGCACTTGCGCTTACGGCGTGAGCGACGGGCTGATGCCGGCATGGAGCACTTCTATCCAGATTCCTTTGAGGGACCACCAACCATAAAGCCTCCGGCTCTGACAGAGGATACTTACTAACGCTTTCCGCCGCCATCCTGAGCAGAGATAGAGATCCTGCGCGTGTGCAAATCCGATCAGAGAATCCCGCCTGTATACGCCTATAATGGCGAAATCATCCTCCGCTCCAGAGGCCTTCCATGTCTCACGCGACTCTGAGAAATAGCTACCAATCGCTCACCGACCGGCTCAACCTATTTCCGCAGGGCGCGCCGCCCTCCGAGCTGCTCTTCCGCATCCTGGAGGTGCTCTTTACTCGTGACGATGCAGCCCTCGTGGCTCTGCTTCCCATCAAGCCCTTCAACATCGCCGCCGCCGCCAAAATCTGGAAAAAGCCCGCAGCGGAATCCCAAAATATCCTCGAAGCCCTGGCCTCCAGAGGGATGCTGCTCGACATGGAGATCCATGGCGAACAGATATTTGTCCTGCCTCCGCCCATGGCCGGCTTCTTCGAGTTCTCCATGATGCGCCTGGGCAACAGCTACGACCAGAAGCTGCTGGCCGAGCTTTTTTACCAATACCTCAACGTCGAGGAAGATTTCGTCCGCAACCTATTCACAGGCGGCGAAACCCAACTGGGCCGCGTCTTTGTCAACGAGAACGCCCTGGCCGGCGACAGCACGCTCTCCGTCCTCGACTACGAACGCGCCAGCGAAGTCATCCGCACCGCCTCATATCGCGGCATCGGCGCCTGCTACTGCCGACACAAGATGCAGCATCTCGGCAAAGCCTGCGCCGCGCCCATGGACATCTGCATGACCTTCAGCGGCACCGCCCAGTCGCTCATCAAACACGGCATTGCCCGCTCCGTTGATGTCAGCGAATGCCTTGCCCTGCTCGATCAAGCCATCGCGCACAATTTAGTCCAGTGCGGCGAGAACGTCCAAAATCAGGTTGCCTTCATCTGCAATTGCTGTGGCTGCTGTTGCGAGGCCATGCTTGCCGCCAAGCGCTTCGCCGTCCTCAACCCCATCGCCACCACCAACTTCATCCCCGCGCTCAGCGCCGACTCCTGCAACGGCTGCGCGAATCCCTCTGCCTCGGCTGCGGCGTCTGCGTCCGCGCCTGCCCAAGCGCATCAATCAAGCTCCACGCACGCCCCCAGCGCGTACTCACCCCCGTCACCACCGCTCACCGCGCCGTGCTGATGGCCATCGAGCGGGGCAAGCTGCAGAACCTGATCTTCGACAATCAAGCTCACTGGAATCATCGCGCCATGGCCGCCATTCTGGGCGTGATTCTCAAGCTCCCGCCCGTCAAGCAAATCATGGCCAGCAAGCAGATGAAATCCCGCTACCTGGAAAATCTGATGCGCCCCAGAGACTTCGTCCATCCAAACGCATGAAGGGTGTGGTCTTGGATGTATCGTCGGCTACTCGGCTACTCGGCAGTTACTTTTTAATAAACAAACACCGCGAACCGGGCTCGCAACTGGCCTCATGAATGCTGGAATGTTGCCAAATCCCCGGTGAACTCATTGAGGGCGGCAGCTATTCTTAGAACGCCAGCTACGTGACGATGATAGAGTTGGTTAATCCTGCCAAGGGCCTCCCGCTGGCCAGGACCGCTTCAAATGCCCCGCGATCGTCAACCCGGTTAGGAGCGGCATCAGGAACCGCTCGATGTCGCCCAGGACGCGCTTCAGAGGCACAGCCTCGATGTAGAGCCGGTTTTTTGTGTTGAACGCACCCCACTGGCGCTGCTTCGATTCATCCTCAAAGAACTCCGCGGTAAACGCGCGTGGCGGCGCTGCGACGGTTGGGATTACCGTCTTCCGCCGCTCAAATGTGCGAACGATTGCCTCGGCGAGAAGCCGTCCATCGAACGGAAAAAGCTGAGACAGGGCGCGCAGATCGTGGAAGTCCTTCATGCGGCTGTTGGCCATGCCGAGCTTCACCATTGCCTCAAGCTTCTCAGCAACCACGGTTTCCTTGGGATAGGTGAGCAGCAACGGCGCCGGCCCATTCAAGATCGTTGGAAAGGAAGTCTCGACTGGCGGAGGCGTGATGGTGTCTCCGAACCCAATATCGATTTGCATGGGAATCCGAGCCCGCTCCAGATAGCTCAGGAAGGTGACACGGACCCCTTCATAGTCCGCATCTTCCTTGATGCGCTGCGCTTTGACGCTCGCCGGATCAAGCTGGAGACCGTCTTCATCCACAGGAAGCGCACAGATCTCCTTGAAGATGGTTTCAAATCGGCTCGGATCGTTGTCGCCATTGGAGAGAAAATCCGCGTCCCGCGTCGGACGGTGGGCTTGCTCCGTCCAGAGTTCAAAAAGCAGTGCGCCCTTGAGAACAAAAATCTTCTGGTATCCCGACTGGCTGATGCGGAAGAGAAGCCGCTCCAGGGCATATTTCGTCAGGAGCAGCCCAAAATCCTCATTCCGCTGCCGCGCAAGATTCGCCAGGCGTTGACGGACAGAAGCCGCGAGATTGGTGACATTCTTGGTCAAGACAGGGACTCCATATAAGGACGCATGATGTTGGCGACTCGGCAAATCTTCGCTGCTTCCCAGAGTTCGTCCATAGACGCCTTTTTCTCGCGGAAGCACTCCCGAAGAGCTTGAATTGCGAGTTCCGTTCCTACCTTCGACCGGAACTTGAAACAGTCGGCGACGGTTTTTGCCGGGCTGTAGACCTTGATTTTGGCGCCCTCGATCGTATGCTCCACTGCGCCGAAGGTGAGAGACGGGCCGGAGAAGCGCACCACACGAATCGGAGGATACTCAAAGCTGGGCGTCCAGGCTCCCTGCTTGAGGGCGATCCAAACCTCAAATGGATTCTCGGTCGTGAATTCATGGAATCGCAGTGCGGACGAGAGGCAGACGACTGCCTGTGGCACTTTGCGGCAGACCTCCACCAGCGTCCGATTCTCCGTGGGCGGGTTCTCGCTCGAAGAATAGAGCCCTCTGCCAACCCGTTCGAGCTTTCCTGCTCGTACCAGTCGGCCCAGGTAATTGCGCGGAATGTGCAGTTTGATCAGATCAACCGGCCGTAGGACGGACTGCTGGCCGGCGTACTTCAGTAGGCGATCCATGTGCGTCTCCATGATGAGAGTGTACCATATCCAATATAGATGTCAATATCTATATTGGATATGTGACATTCGGCATGTCCTTCCGTGATGAGCCGACCAGCCGTCTCGGAGGTCAACCCGCAATCGGTTCAGGGTGGTCGGCGCGGGCGAACTTCCGCAAATCTGCTACTGGGATCAAGACACGTTTACCAATTCTCCTGCTCGGCAGGCGCTGATTCGCTACCAAGTAGTCCAGCGCACGCTGGCTGATGGAGAGCACCTGAGCAGCATCACGCCGACTCAGGAGCAACTTCTCTTCGGCGCGAATTTCAGGTTTCTTGTCGGCATTTGATTGAGAACGCGGAGACGATTCCATAATGAGCCATTCACCTTTCCCAGCTTGTTGAATTACATTTGACTTGCGCCCAGTCTCACCGAACGCGCCAACCATACAGCTTCCCTCCGTCAGCCTTGGGGCCGCATCCACCTGCTCGGGCCCGGTTGCGTTGGCGATCACCAGGCCGGCCACCTTCTTGTTGCCGCCGGGATGGTTCGTCACGGTGAAGAAGACGCCGACGGAGTTGGTGCCTTTGAACTGGAAGACCTGCCCGACTTGCGGCTTCTCGCCGCAGTTGTTGTGCACGTTGCGCAGCACGGAACTCATGGCTGCCGCCTGAGTGGTGGCTCCGGCCACGGTTCCGTAGACGATTTTGCTTCCTTGCGGAGCCGTGATGGTCTGCAGCGGAATTGGTGTTTGCGCTTGCGCCTTGCAGGCGCACAGAACAACGATGGACAACGAAAGAAGCACGGAAAATCGCGTCAATATAAGCGTCTGGACAGAAACCTGACCTTTCCGGGAGCAAAGCCGCTCTCACCATCGACTGCGAAAAACAAGAGAAAAATGCGTCACTAGAACGATAATCCGAAAGTTTCCGGCACAGGAGCCGGGAACGGCGATGCGCCCAATTCCCTCCATTACAATGAAAAACAAGCGTCTGCCGCGCCGGAAACCCGATTCCCGGCCCGCCAGGCGCATCCAAGCATTATGCTTACCAAAAACTTACCCGAAGCGCTCACTTTCGACGACGTTTTGCTGGTGCCCGCCTACAGCGACGTGGTGCCTATTCAGGTCAGCACGCAGACCCAGTTGACCCGCGAAATCACGCTGAACACTCCGCTGATCTCCTCCGCCATGGACACGGTGACCGAGTCGCGCATGGCCATCGCCATGGCCCAGCAGGGCGGCATCGGCATTGTGCATCGCAATCTCACCATCGCCGACCAGGCGGGCGAGATCGACAAGGTGAAGCGCTCGGAGAGCGGCATGATCGTGGACCCGGTCACCATTGGACCGGAACAGATGATCGGCGACGCCCTGGAAGTGATGCGCCGCTACAAGATCTCCGGCGTGCCCGTCACGCAGGGCAAGAAGCTGGTCGGCATCCTCACCAACCGCGACCTGCGCTTTGAAACCCGCACCGACATTCCCATCGGCGAAGTGATGACCAAGGAGAACCTGATCACCGTTCCGGTGGGCACCACGCTGGAGGAGGCCGAGCTGATCCTGCACAAACACCGCGTGGAGAAGCTGCTGGTGGTCGACGATCGGTACAACCTGAAGGGCCTGATCACGGTCAAGGACATCCAGAAGAAGCTCAAGTATCCCAGCGCCAGCAAGGACGATCAGGGCCGGCTGCGCGTGGGCGGAGCCATCGGGGCCACCGGCGACTTTCTGGAGCGCGCGGCTGAACTGGTGCGGGCGCGCGTGGATGTGCTGGCCATCGATTCGGCTCACGGCCACTCCTCGCGCGTGCTGGAGGCGATCCGCGAAGTGAAGAAGCAGTTCCCCCAGGTGGGCCTGCTGGCCGGCAACGTAGCCACCTGCGAGGGCGCGCTGGCGCTGATCGAGGCCGGCGTCGACGCTATCAAAGTCGGTATCGGCCCCGGCTCCATCTGCACCACCCGCATGGTCACCGGCGCGGGAATGCCGCAGATATCGGCTATCTCCGAAGCCGCGCGCGCTGCCCGCGAACACGGCATCCCGATCATTGCCGACGGCGGCATCAAGTACTCCGGCGAAATCACCAAGGCCATCGCCGCCGGCGCCAGCTCGGTCATGATCGGCTCGCTTTTTGCCGGCGTTGACGAGAGCCCTGGCGAAACCATCCTCTACCAGGGGCGCAGCTTCAAGAGCTATCGCGGCATGGGTTCGCTGACCGCCATGAGCCAGGGCTCCGGCGAGCGCTACTTTCAGAGCACCTCCGACCTGGCCAGCGCCGAGATGGGCACCGAGGGCGTCGTCCAGCGCGAGCGCGCCAGCCAGAATCGCCTGGCAAAATTCGTCCCCGAGGGCATCGAGGGGCGCGTGCCCTATCGCGGACCGCTGGAGTCCATGGTCTTCCAGTTGGTCGGCGGCCTGCGCTCCGGCATGGGCTACCTGGGTTGCGCCACCATCGCGGAACTGCAGGAGAAGGCGCAGTTTGTGCGCATCTCCGGCGCCGGCCTGCGCGAGAGTCACGTCCACGACGTGATCATCACCCGGGAGGCGCCCAACTATCATGTCGAGTAACAGGCGCAGCCTCAGGTACTGGATAAGCGCATGGCTGCCGGTCGCCATCGGCATCGGCGTTATCATGATGGAGTCGACGGAATGGATGGGCTCCGACCATACCAGCGGCCCTCTGCGCTGGCTTTTCGAGTCGATCTTCGGCCCCGTGGCCGATGCCCGCTGGGAACTCCTGCATCACTTCATCCGCAAGTCGGGGCACTTCCTCGGCTATGGGCTGATCGGGCTCGCCTGGCTTCGCGCCTGGTGGATGACCCTGCCCCACTCCCGCTTTCTCCACGACGCCTTTCTCGCCCTTATGGGCACCGCCCTCGTGGCCAGCTGCGATGAGTGGCATCAGAGCTTCCTCCCCAATCGGACGAGCTCGCCGTGGGATGTGCTGCTGGATTGCTGCGGCGCCATCGCACTCGAACTCCTGGTCTACATCTACATGCGGATATTCAGGCCCAAAAAGCTGGCGCGGGCGGAGTAACGCGTTCCAGCTCCGCAACTTCCCGTCTTGCCCCTCTCTGACCGCTGATCTCCGATCTCTGCCCCCTGCGTTACCATATTCTCTAAGACAGAATCGGGGCACGCATGTTCGTTGTCGTCTGGCAATTCGAGATTGCCGAGGAGAAAGTTGCCGCCTTTGAGGCCGCCTACGGGCCCGAGGGCGCATGGGCCAAGCTCTTTCGCACCTCGCCGAACTATCTGGGAACCGACCTCATGCGCGACGCCTACATCCCCGGCGGCTATCTCACCATCGACCGCTGGACGAGCGAGGAGGATTTCCGCGCCTTCCGCAAAGACCACGACGCGGAGTACGAAACCCTCGACCGCTCCTCGGACGCGCTCACCAGCCGCGAAACCCGCATCGGCGCTTTTATCGCCTGACTGCACTGCCGCCCTGACCCCTCTTGAAGACCGCCTCGGGCGGCGCGACCGACTCCGCTGCCAGCGGAGGGGCGCAACCCGGCTTTGCACAACCCCTGACCAATTACACTTTCAAGGGAATGCCCTCGCAAGATTCACTTGCGCCCCAGCTCGACCTCAGCTTCGACGAGCCCCGCCAGAGCCGCCGCATCTGGCCGGTCCGCGAGCTGGTCGCCCAGGTCCGCGAACTCGTCGAGCTCGAATACGGCGACGTCTGGGTCGAGGGCGAAATCTCCAACCTCCGCCCCGCGCCCTCCGGCCACCTCTATTTCACACTTAAGGACGCCGACGCCCAGCTACCCATTGTTCTCTTTCGCCGCCAGGCGATGCTGCTCCGCTTCCGCCCCGAGGACGGCCTCCACGTCCTGGTTCGCGGCCGGGTCAGCGTCTACGAGCAGCGCGGGCAGATGCAGTTGGTGGCCGAAACCATCGAGCCGGTCGGCGCCGGCTCGCTGCAACTGGCCTTCGAGCAGCTCAAGGCCCGCCTCAAGGCCGAAGGACTCTTCGATGCCGCCCGAAAGCGCCCGCTTCCCGCCTTTCCCCGCACTGTCGGCATCGTCACCTCGCCTGCCGGCGCCGTCATCCGCGACTTCTTGAACATCGTCGCCCGCCGACACTCCGGCCTCAACGTCCTCGTCGTCCCCGTCTCCGTCCAGGGCGAACAGGCCCCCGCCGAGATCGAAGCCGCCATTGCCCTGCTCAACGCGGCCAGCTCCCGCGATTCCGGTCTGGTAGACGTCATCATTCTCGCCCGCGGCGGGGGATCGCTTGAAGACCTGGCCGCCTTCAACTCGGAGCGCGTCGCCCGCGCCATCGCCGCCTCGCGGCTGCCCGTGGTCTCCGCCATCGGCCATGAAACCGACTTCACCATCGCCGACTTCGCCGCCGACCTCCGTGCTCCCACCCCTTCGGCCGCCGCCGAGCTCATCACCGAAGCCCAGCACAGGATCGCCGACCACCTCGCCAATCAATCCCACCGTCTTGATCGCGCCGTCCGCTTCCAGCTCCTGCAGAGCCGCCAGCGCCTCACCCGGTTGCCCGTCAGCCGCGCCGAGTCCCGCATCTACGCGCTGCTGCGCCGCTTGGCCCAGCGGCTCGACGACCTCTCTTTCCGTCTTGAATCGGCCCTCGCCGGCCAACTCCGCCTTCGCCAACTCCACGTTGCCGCCCTCACCGCCGCCGTCCTCCGCCGCGATCCCCGCCAGGCTCTTGCCCAGGCCCGCGAGCGCCTGCTGGCCTGCCGCGCCCGCCTCGGCCATTCCATCGAACGCCAACTCCACGCCTCCGCCGCCAACCTCAGCGCCCTCGACGCCCGCCTCCACTCGCTCTCGCCCCTCGCCGTCCTCGATCGCGGCTATGCCCTGGTCCTCAGCGAAGCAGGCAGCCTTATCCGCTCCGCCGCCCAGCTCACCGTCGGCGACCGGCTCACGACGCGCCTGGCCGACGGCGCTTTCGCCAGCCGCGTCGAAGCCACGTCGAGCCGTGCTGAAGGAGCGGCCCCCGATACCGCTCCCAGGGAATAGAATCAAGAAGAGCTTATGGGCGCAGCAGCGATCGCACCGACACAGCGCAAACTTTTCGGCACCGACGGCATTCGCGCCGTTGCCGGCCAGTTCCCTCTCGATCCAATCACCATCTTCTCCGTCGGTCTGGCCCTTGGCCACTCCCTGCGCAAGACGACAGCGATCCCCAGGGTGATTCTCGGCCGCGACACGCGCGAGTCCAGCCCCTGGATCGCCGCCACTCTCGCCGCCGGCCTGCGCCAGGCACACGCGCGCGTCGAAAGCGCCGGCATCGTGCCTACCCCGGCCGTCGCCTTCCTCGCCCGCACCCACGGCTTCCACGCCGGGGTCGTTCTCTCCGCCTCCCACAATCCCTGGCAGGACAACGGCATCAAGCTCTTCGGCGCCGACGGCTTCAAGCTCGCCGATGCGGTCGAGCGGGCCATGGAACACGAGATTCTGCGCCACGCGGCCCTGGTTGCCGCGCCGGACCCCGTCACCCTGCCCATCGTTGAAGACGACCCCGCCCTGCGGGCCGATTACATCCAGTCCCTCATCGACTGTGTGCCGCGACTTTCACTGGCCGGAATCCGCATCGTGGCCGACTGCGCCAACGGAGCGGCCGCAGCCGTCGCACCCGAGCTTTTTCGGCGCCTTGGCGCGAACGTCGCATTCCTCCACGTCACGCCCGACGGCCGCAATATCAACTTGAACTGCGGCGCGCTTCACCCCAAGCTCGTCGCCGCCGAAGTGAGCGCGCGCGGAGCGGACCTCGGCCTCACCTTCGATGGCGACGCCGACCGCTGCATGTTGGCGGGCGCGCGGAACAACGTCCTCAACGGCGACGCCATTCTGCTGATGGCCGCCCGCGACCTCAAGGAACGCGGCCTGCTCACCGGCGATCTGGTCGTCGCCACCACCATGTCCAACATGGGACTTGAAGCGGCCTTGCGCCGCTCAGGCATTCATATGCTGCGCGCCCCGGTCGGCGACCGCTACGTCCTCGAACAGATGCTCGCGCACAACGCGGCTCTCGGCGGCGAGCAGTCCGGCCACATTCTGCTGCCCCATCTTGCCACCACCGGCGACGGCCTGCTCACCGCCCTGGTCGTCCTCGACCTCATCGCCCGCACGGGCAAATCCATCGACGAGTTGACCGCCGACCTGAAGGTCTTTCCGCAGATCATCGTCAACGTCAAGGTCCGCGAGAAGAGGCCGCTGGAATCCATTCCCACGGTAGCCGCCGCCATCCGCGCCGCCGAGATGGAGTTGAAGGATTCCGGCCGAGTAGTGATCCGCTACAGCGGCACCGAACCCCTCGCCAGGGTCATGATCGAAGCCGAAAGCGAAGCGGCGATGCGGCGCCACGCCGACGCCATCGCGGACACGATTCGCGGCGAACTCGGCGTATAGCCACGATGAACCCCGGCATGGATCTCACGCGATGATCGTTCTACCATAGACGTTGCAACTCCCAGGCCGCCCCTGCGCCAAGGACCGATCGGAATGCTCTCAGCAGACGCCATCATCGCCCTGCACGACCAACGGACGCAGGACTGGCATCTGTCGCCGGGCGAAGCCCACTGTGTCGGCGCGGAGGCAGGATCAGCAAGCCCGGCAAAGAATGATGGCGCCGGCGAAGTCGCGGCGGATTGGCTGGCAGCGGTTGCCCGTCAGCATCGCGCCAACTTCGACCTCTGGCACATCGAGGACGAGGCCCGCGCTCCCGGCGCAACCGATGCCGAACTGGCCGCGGTGAAGCGCCGCGTGGACCTGACCAACCAGCGCCGCAGCGACCTGGCCGAGGAACTGGATCGCGCGCTGCTCGCGTGGCTGGCAACCCGGAGCCTGCCCAACCCAGCGGCCGAGTTGAACTCCGAGTCGCCGGGTCTCATCGTTGACCGGCTCTCCATCCTGGCGCTGAAGATCTACCACACGCGCGAAGAGACCGGGCGCGGGGACGCGCCCGCGGGCCACGCCGAGCGCAATCGCGAGCGGCTGGCCATCCTCGAACAGCAGCGCGCCGACCTCGCCGGCTGCCTCGACGCCTTGTGGCGCCAGACCCTCGCCGGCACGCGGCGCTTCAAGCTTTACCGGCAGTTGAAGATGTACAACGACCCCTCACTCAACCCGGCCATCTACCGGAAAAACCGCACGGAATCCAGCCGATGAGTCGCGCCTTCCAGGCCGCCCATTGACGGAACGCGGGGTTATAGGTATAAAGAGGGCCTAGCAGCGCGATTCCAAAACGCAGGGTTCCAGCCGGTGGTTCTTCGGCTCATCCGTGCGTTCAAGAAGGCGCGCTCCCGGCAAAATCATGACGCAAGAGGCCCGATCCGCGGCGCCCAGCCGCAAGAAGACTCCTCCTACGGCTGCCAAGTCCAGCGGACACACCGCCGCGGCCGCGGCATCCGCCAGCCAGCACTATCAGACGGCCGTGCAACTGGTGCAACAGGGAAAGTACGAGCGGGCGCTGGCCGCCTTTGAGAAGATGCTTCCCACCGCGCCGCCCGAGATCAAGGAACGCTGCCAGATGTACATCCACACCTGCCAGCGGCAGTTGGAGCAGGCCAGACTGACCTTCCCCACGCCGGAGGAGCACAACGACTACGCTGTCTCGCTGCTGAATACTGGCTATTACGAGGAGGCGCACGAACAGTTCAGCAGCATTCTGGCCGAATTCGAGGAGGCCGACTACGCCTTCTACGGGCTTGCCCTGCTGGACTCCATCACCGGGCGCCCGCAGGATTGCCTCAGGCACCTCGCTCGGGCCATCGAACTGAACCCCAGGAACCGGCTCCAGGCACGGGTCGACAACGACTTCCAAAGCATGATGGACGATCCGCGGTTTACCGAGCTGCTGTACCCTGAGGTTCCGTGAGGACTTCCCAGCCTCGCACCCCGCTGAAAGCGCAAATTATAGAGCGCCAACTCGCTCAGACCGCGCCCGCCAGTTAGAACAAAGATGGACGGGCCGATCCGCCAAGAAGCGAATTGTTGACCGTTGAAATCGTGTGTGTTCCCTCCGGACCGCCCCAGGCAAAGGCCAGAGAGAGCGCGGGAAGGCCTCCTGCGCGCACCGTCAGACCAGCGGAGAAGCTGTGAGCCAGATGATCGAATCCGATATCGCCGCGCGCCAGGGCGACTTTGCCCTGGTCGGCGGCGAAGGCAAAACCGATGGGTCCCCAGATCGAGTGCTCCAGGCCCTCCCGCAGCAAGAGGGAGTTCGGCGCCCGGAAGCGATAGTCGCTGTAGCTCGCAAGCCATGAGTTGCCGTTGACGTCAGAACCCCCAAGGGTGGGCTGGAAGTAGAAGGGGACAACGCTTCCCGCAGAGGCGATGGACTCGGTGATGAGCAGCCGCAGTTCAACCGAGCCTTCGCGGTTGCGCTGGATGGCGGCGCATTTCGTAGCTCCCAGGGATGCGGCGCACTCGTCGGGACCGTTGGTGCTCTTGGGCCCGTACGATCCGGAGTTGCGATAGAGCGGGATGGTGTTATCCAGATCCACGTTGAAGCGGCGGAAGGAATAGTGCGAGTCGGACGCCGCGACGAACTGCTGAAACTGCGCCAGGTAGTCGAGTTGCAAATGATCGTTGAAGAGCGCGGGCTCCAGGCGTGCGCCCTCGCCGTGCTGGAGGAAAGCCGGCTGCGTGATGAGTCCGGGGGCGGTGGCTTCGGTGAATATCTGCTCGATCGAAGGACTGGACTCGTGGTGGTTTTCCTGGAGATCGACAAAGCGCCCGTTCACTTCCCCCAGCAGTGAAGCATTCAAACTGTGCAACACGGGCACGATCGCATTGGCTCCGGCGATGGTCTGGCGCATGCTGAAGACGGAAGCGTTGGCCTGGAGCGAGTTGGGGCCAAGCCCATAGAAGAACAACTGGTCGAGCGAGATGGATTGCGCGGTGAGATTGAAGACGGTGTAGGGGTGGACAGCGAGGTTCGACTTGTGCGCCGGGCCGCTGGTGGTGGTAATGACTTTGATCTTTTCAATGGGCGT
Source organism: Occallatibacter sp. (assembly GCA_049521195.1). Lineage (GTDB taxonomy): Bacteria > Acidobacteriota > Terriglobia > Terriglobales > Acidobacteriaceae > Telmatobacter. The sequence goes on along the minus strand of JBEKPA010000051.1, from coordinate 4,817 downwards.
GTGAATGGCCTTGTAGTAGAACCCCGCGCGCCATGAGCCGTTGTTCGAGGCGATGGCGTCGGCGTCCCAGCTTGTACGCCAGAGTTCATTGGGCGTGTAGTGGCCGACATAAGCGCCGCCCGCGCCGAATCCATTTTGCGGGGCGATGCTGCCCACCGCGATATGCAAAGGATGGTCGGTGAAGAGCAGGTCGGCGCAGCCGGGGATCTTCTTGACCGTGAAGTCTTCGCAGCTTTGCTTGAAGCGTACGCCTTCGCCGCGGAAATCGGCGTGAATCTCGCTCTCCTGGGCGCTCGCAAGGCTTATCGGCAGTGCCAGCAGCGCGATAATGATCGGCAGTTTTCGCACGTATCCTCCTGGCTACCTGGCCATTACCTGGATTTCTTACGGCCCCGCGGGTGAAGAACCTTGGTCACCGCGGCGATGTAAGATGCCGCCTCGGCCTCGGTGTGGATGTCTTCCGGGCGGCGGCCATCGCGTTTCTCTTTGGGCAGCCGGGCGCTCTCGGCATGGTGAAAATGCCGCAACTGGGCCTGAAGCAAGCAGCCGGCAGGCCGGTTCTTGTTAAAAGCGGAGGGGGGAGGGATTGGAACCCGAATCGACGTGTAATCGCCGGGAAGCAAGGATGCAGTCTGTATGGCGGCCGTCGGCCCACCTTTGCTTCCCGGTTTGGTCCTGTTGCGTCCAGCTTCGTTCATGGCAATAGCTCCTTCGGCTTAGGTGCTGAAGACCACGCTGTCGGTGCGCATGACGGGGAGCGACAGCAGATCGAGAAAGGTCTGCGCGGCCTGTTCGCGCGGAGTGGCAGCGGGATACGGACCGATAAAGTGGCTGGTCACCGTGTTGGGTATGGAGGCGTGTTCAAAGACCCTGTCCGTTCCGACGACGGTGCCCTTGGGGATCCACGGCGAGATGAGAATGGCGGGAACGCGAACGCCAAGACGGTCGAAGTTGAAGGTGTAGTTCAATTGTGTGTCGGCGGGCCCGGCGGAATGACCGTCCGGCGTGCACGCGGGCGGCGGAACGTGATCGAAGATGCCGCCGTGTTCGTCATAGACCACCAAAAGCGCGGTGGTCGCCCAGAGCGCGGGATTGGACTGGATTGCGTTGTAAACCGAGGCAATGAAGAGTTCGCCGGCCTGGACGTTGTGGTCCGGATGCTGGTCTGAAGCCAACTGCGAGCCGTCATCGTTATCGTGATCGGAGTAGTTCGGTTCGATGAAGCTGTAGTCGGACAAGGTACCGGACTTGCAATCGGCAATGAACTGGTCGTAGGTCGCAAATAGCTGGGGCTGGTGCTGGAGCAGATTCACGACCTCCAGGCTGGAGCTTTGCTGATCGAAGTAGTAGAGCTTGGCGGTGTGGCCGGCGTCTTGAAGACGCTCGTAAATGCTCTTGCCCTGGGGGTAGAAGACGCTCATGCCGACCTGGCCGAAGGATGTGCCGTAGTGGGCAAAGGCGCGGTTGCAGAGGGTGGGGCCGGGGATGGAAGCGAACCAGCGGTTGAATACGGCGAAGTTCATGGCCAGTGAGGTGAGCACGGGCAACTGGTCCTGGGCGAAGTAGTACATGATCTTTTGGGAGTGGGCCAGATCCTGCTGCTGCTGGAAGTAGTTCTGGACGAATCCCTTCATGCTGGCCACGCGCGGATTGCTCTGGTCGCCGTTGAAGATCTGCTGGTCGACGGCAGGGAAGGCGTGGTCGGGATCGGGATCGAGCTGGCTCTGAAACTCGGCCAGCGGCTGCACGTAGACTGGGTTGCCCTGCGTGTCGGGGTTCCACTGCGTCCCATCCACGCCATCGATCAGCGGGTTTGCCGCCTTGAGCGATCCCAGCATGTGGTCGAAGGACCGGTTCTCCATCATGAGCACGACAATGTGTTTCAAGGCATCGAGGCCTGGAGGCATAAAGCTTCACACTCCTTCCCGCGCTACTCCCATCCGGCTGCGGACATATCCGTATGCCGCAGAGTCCGAGTTCCTTGCGGGACCGCAATTCGATTTGACAAAACGCTATGTGGATTTGGTTGGCATCATCGGCCGGGGATCTGGGGAAAACGGCCTTCGACGCCGCGTGCCTGACTAATGCATAGTGGCATAAGGCAGCCGGCCGTTTCAACAGAAATCTTTGGTTCCATTCGAGATAGGCTTTATGCCGCGCGGAGAAGGCTCTCTACCTTCGGATATCGCCCGCGGTTTCCGATTCCAAGACTTCCTATTCCCTTACGCTGATCCCCAGCGCTTTCATCTTGCGATAGAGGTGGCTGCGCTCCAGGCCCAGCAATTCCGCGGCGCGGCTGATGTTGTTGCGGGCTTCCTCGATCTTCTTGAGAATGTACTCGCGCTCGTAGGCGTCGCGGGCCTGCTGCAGCGTCGAGAACTCCTCCGTTGAGCGCGTGCCGGCCTTGTGGGTGAGCGGCGGCAGGTGCTTGCGCTCGATGCGCAGCACGCGGGGATTGAGGATGAGCACGCGCTCGATCACATTCTTCAGCTCGCGCACGTTGCCCGGCCAGTGGTACTGGGCCAGGGTATCGAGCGCCTCGTCGCCGATCTCCATGCGCGGGCGGCCGTACTGGCGGCCGAACTCCATGAGAAACTCCCGCGCCAGCAGCGGTATGTCCTGCTTGCGTTCCCTGAGCGGCGGCACCAGGAACGGGACCACGTTGAGGCGGTAGAAGAGGTCCTCGCGGAAGTTGCCTTTGGCGATCTCTTCCTCGAGGTCCTTGTTGGTGGAGGCGATCAGGCGCACGTCCACGCGCAAAGGCTGCGTGCCGCCCAACGGCGTAAACAACTGGTCGTCCAGCGCGGAGAGCACCTTGGCCTGCGTCTTCAGGCTCATATCGCCCACTTCGTCCAGGTAGAGCGTTCCCCCGTCGGCGCGCTCCAGGGTACCGCGCTGCTCCGTGGGACCGCCGGGTTGGGCGCCGTGCCGGAAGCCGAAGAGCTCGGCCTCGATGAACGCCTCGGGAATGGCCGCGCAGTTCAGTTCCACGAAAACGCTATCGCGGCGCAGGCTCTCGGCGTGGATGGCGCGGGCGATCAACTCCTTGCCGGTACCCGATTCGCCGTAGATCAGCACCCGCCCGTTGGTGGGCGCCATCAGGCGGATCTGCTGGCGCAGCGCCTTCACGGGAACGCTTGTGCCGGTCAGCGCCGATCCCACATTGAACTGGCGCTTGAATTCGAGGTTTTCCGTGCGCAGGCGGCGCGCTTCCACGGCGTTCTTGAGGACGATGAGGGTGCGATCCAGCGAGAGCGGCTTCTCCAGGAAGTCGTACGCGCCCAGTTTGGTGGCCTTCACCGCCGCCTCGATGGTGCCGTGGCCGCTGATGATCACCACCTCCGGCCGCATCTCGGCGGCCAACTGGTGGATATCGGAGAGCACTTCGAGGCCATCGCGGTCCGGGAGCCAGATGTCAAGAAGCACCACATCATAGGGCGCGTCCTGGATAAGCACCATGGCTTCAGCGGCGGTGGCGGCGCTGGCCACACCGTAGCCCTCTTCACTCAGAATCTCTTCCAGCGAGGTCCGAATCTCCGCTTCGTCGTCCACCACCAAAATGTGATTCATGAGGTCAGTTCCTTCAGCGGCGCGGCGTTGGCTTCAATCGCGGGCTGGGAGGCCGGCGCGTCCAGTTCCGTCAGCGGGGCAATCTGGGATTCCATCAAGGGCAGCCGCAGCAGAAAGCGCGCGCCCTTGGGGCTGTTGGCCTCGGCGCGCAGGCTGCCGCCATGCTCCTGCACAATCTTGGCCGCGATCGACAGACCCAGCCCCGTGCCCCGATGCTTGGTGGAGTAGAAGGGCAGAAACAGCCGCTCGCGAATCTCGTCGGTCAGGCCGTGGCCGGTGTCGGAGACGGTCAATTCGACCGCTCCGCCATCCTCGCTGAGCGAGCTGTGAATGCCCAGCACGCGCAGCAGGCTGCCCTGCATAGCCTCGGCGGCATTGTCGATCAGGTTGGCAATGGCGCGGCGGATCGCATCCGGATCGGCCAGCACCGTGGGCAAATCCGGCTCCAGATCCCTCTGCACCGCGATGCCGTTGAGCCGGCCGGCAAACAGCGCCAGCGCCTCCTCCGCCACCTGGTTCAAGTCGCAGGCCCTGGGCTGCGGCGCGGGAAACTGGGCCAGCGCGGAGAACTGGTCCACCAGCGTGCGCAGCGTGCCCACACAGCCCAGAATCACCTCGCTGCATTTGCGAATCACGTTTGGCGAATCCGGCTGGCCGCGGTCCAGGTGCCGGGCGATCCGCTCCGCCGAGAGGGCGATCGGCGTGAGCGGGTTCTTGATCTCATGCGCCACCCGCTGCGCCACCTCCTTCCACGCCAACTGCCGCTGCGCGCGCAAAAGCTCCGTTGTATCCTCCACCACCAGCACCGTTCCAGGCTGCCCCTGGGCCAGCTCCAGCCGCGCGCTGGTAACGGCCAGATGGACGGTGCGGCCCCGATTGTGGAAGTCGATCTCAGTGGAGGCGGCGCCCATTCGCTGTCCGCGCCGGATCACGCTTGCCATATCCTCGGCGCAATCGGCAGGCAGCAGCGCATCGATGCGCTCCCCGGCCAGGCTCACATCTTCGCGCCGCCCAATGAGAGCCGCAAACGCGCGATTCGATTTGAGCACCAAGCCCGCCCCATCCAGCGTCACCACCCCGCTGGGGATGGTCTCGACGATCGTCTCCCACTCCCGGCGCCGCTCCTCGATGGCCAGGTTCGCCGCCGTCAGTTGCGCCGACGAGCTCTCGACCAACTGCCGGCTCGCATCCAGATCCGCCGCCATGCTGTTGAAGGCGCGCACCAGGTCGCCCATCTCCCCGGTGGC
>JBEKPA010000050.1:0-15925 GCA_049521195.1 Occallatibacter sp. | reverse complement strand
GTTCTGGGCTGTGATCCTGGCCTGCCTGGTGCTTCTCTTGACCATGTGGCAGAAAGGCGCCGGCGTGGGCAAGGATGCGGAGGTTTCATACTCCGATCTCTACAGCAAGGTGAAGCAGGGCCTGGTTCTCGATGCCGAGGTTCAGGGCGGCGAACTGCGCGGCCACATGAAGGCCACGCCAACTCAGCAGTTCCACACCTATGTCGGAGATCACTACGAATCCCTTGAGAAGGCATTTACCGACGCGGATCCCGCGCAGACCCACTTCAACAAGAAGCCCGAGCAGAGCAACTTCCCGCTTCAGCTACTCGTCAATATCGGCCCAATCCTGCTGATTGGCTTCTTTTTCTTCTTCTTCATGCGGCAGATGCAGTCGGGCGGCAACAAGGCGCTTTCGTTTGGAAAGAGCCGCGCGCGGCTGCTCTCGATGCAGCAGAAGAAGATCACCTTCAAGGACGTGGCCGGCGTGGACGAGGCCAAGGAAGAGCTGAAGGAGATCATTGAGTACCTGCGCGAGCCGCAGAAGTTCCAGAAGCTGGGCGGGCGCATTCCCAAGGGCGTTCTGTTGGTTGGCCCTCCGGGAACCGGCAAGACGCTGCTGGCGCGGGCCGTGGCCGGCGAGGCAAACGTCCCGTTCTTCTCCATCTCCGGATCGGATTTTGTTGAGATGTTTGTGGGCGTGGGCGCCAGCCGCGTTCGCGACCTGTTTGAGCAGGGCAAGAAGAACGCTCCCTGCATCATTTTCATCGACGAGATTGACGCTGTGGGCCGGCATCGCGGCGCGGGCCTCGGCGGCGGCCACGACGAGCGCGAGCAGACGCTGAACCAGTTGCTCGTTGAGATGGACGGATTCGAATCGAACGACGGTGTGATCCTGGTGGCGGCCACCAACCGGCCCGACGTGCTGGACCCCGCGCTGCTGCGCCCAGGCCGCTTCGATCGGCGCGTGGTGGTGGGCTTGCCGGATGTGCGCGGCCGCGAGGAAATCCTGCGCGTGCATGTGAAGAAGGTTCCGGTCTCGGACGATACCAACCTGAACGTGCTGGCTCGGGGAACGCCGGGATTCAGCGGCGCAGACCTGGCCAACATGGTCAACGAGGCGGCGCTAAACGCTGCGCGCATGAACCGCAAGCAGGTTACGATGTACGACTTCGAGCTGGCCAAGGACAAGGTACTGATGGGCGCCGAGCGGAAGTCGATGCTGCTGACTGAGGAAGAGAAGCGCGTAACCGCCTATCACGAGGCGGGTCACGCGCTGGTCTCGTTCAAACGCGAGCACTCCGACCCCATCCACAAGGTGACCATCATCCCCCGCGGCATGGCGCTGGGCGTGACCATCTTCCTGCCCGGCGACCGGCACAATTACACGCGGGAGTACCTGGAAGCGAATCTGGCCATCGCCTATGGCGGGCGCGTGGCCGAGGAGATATTCCTCAACCAGATGTCCACCGGCGCGGGCAGCGACATTGAGAGCGCCACCGACCTGGCCCGGCGCATGGTCTGCGAGTACGGGATGAGCCGCCTGGGTCCGCTCACATTCGGCAAGAAGGAAGAGCAGATCTTCCTGGGCCGCGAGATCGCGCAGCACCGGGACTTCAGCGAAGAAACTGCGCGGCAGATCGACCTCGAGGTGCGCCGGCTGATCGACGAAGCCTACCAATCGGCTCATGCGATTGTCGAGACCCATGCGGACGCCATGCATCGCATTGCGGGAGCATTGCTGGAGCGCGAGACCATCGACGCCGAAGAGGTAAGGATGCTGATCGAGGGCAAGGCGCTGCCTCCCATCCGCTCCGTGCTGGCTTCGCCCACCGACAAGGGCGGCGAGGACGTGCAGCAGGTTCTCAAGCCGGAGAGCCGCGGCGGACCGAACTACCCGGAAGGCTCGCCTTCGCCGGCATGACACGCTGCCTAAGAAGATACAGAAATGCAAGTTCAACAAAACAAACCATGATTGCGCGACCCCACCCTAGCCGCAAAAACAGGAACGCGGCGAGGGTGGGGCACCCAAGGTTTCATGCCTCGTGGGTCGGCGAAGCCGGTGGACGACTAACATGATGCAGACAGCAGGGCCGCTCCGCGCGAGTGGCCCTGCCGCGTTCGGGCCGGCCGGCGTGTGACGCGAGCCGCCCTCATGAATTTAACTTGCCGCCCGAGATACCGGCGAGAATGTAAACTGTCCTCGTGTCCATCCGCCGGCGCGCCGAAGAAAGGCGGATTTCTGTCAGCGATTTATCCGAAAGGCAAATCCACGCCATGAAAACCTTGCGCCGTTTTCGCGTTGTCTGCACCGCTCTGGTGGTTTGCTCGGTACTCCCGGCAATGGTTGCGGGGCAGGCCGCGCCCATGGATTTGAAGTTCGATTTCAGCGCCGGCCCCGCCAGGCTTGGCTACACGCGGGTCGCCCCGGCGGTCGCTTATTCGGACGATGCCGGCTATGGCTACGAACCCGGCGCGCAGGTCGCCACCGGCGACAACGGCAACACGACGACCAGCGACCGGCCGTTCCTGTTCTCCGCCAGAGTGCCGGAGGGCAACTTCTATGTCACGGTCGCGTTTGGCGACTCCGCCGCCGCGACCACCACCACCGTCAAAGCGGAGTCGGGCCGCTTGATGTTGGAACGCATCAAGGTCCCCGCCGGCCAGGTCGTCGAACGAACCTTCACCGTCAATGTCCGCACTCCACACCTGCCCAAGCTGCCGATGAATGCCACCGGGCGCGAAGAGGTAACACTGGACCAGTTCGACGCTGGCAGCTCGCGCGATTGGGACAACAAGCTGACGGTTGAAATCGTCAGCCCTCATGCCGCGCTGCGCTCCATTGAAATCGTCCCTGCGCCGGCGGCCGCGACCGTCTTCATCGCCGGCGATTCCACCGTCACCGACCGCGATGGCGGCGGAGATGTAAGTTGGGGACAGTTGCTCCCCCGCTTTCTCAAGCCGGGCGTAGCCGTCTCCAACCACGCGCAGTCCGGAGAGACGCTGAAGTCCTTTGCCAACTCCCTGCGCCTGGACAAGATCCTGAGCCAGATGAAGAAGGGCGACTATCTCTTCATCCAGTTCGCGCTCAACGACTCGAAGGAGAACTGGCCGCAGACCTATGTGGAGCCGGAGACCACCTACAAGGCCTATCTGAAGGTTTATATCGCCGAGGCCCGCCTGCGCGGCGCGACGCCGGTGCTGGTAACGCCGATGGATCGCGGCATTCGCGGCACGGGTGCGCCCGCCCACGGCCACGGCGGCTATCCCGAGGCGATGCGCGAAGTGGCCGATGAGGAAGAGGTTCCGCTCATCGACCTCTATAACATGAGCATCGCCTTGTATGCGGCCGCCCGCGCCGGCGCCCGCAAGATTCTGGTCGATGGAACCCACTCAACCGCTTATGGCGGCTATGAGCTCGCCAAGTGCATTGTGATGGGCATCAAGCAGAACGATCTCGATCTCGCCAACTTCATAGTCGACGACTTCAAAGACTTCAATCCCGCTCATCCCGACTCCGAAGCCGCGTTCAGCCTGGGCGAGATCTTCAGCAAGGACGGAGGCGGGCGTGGGACTCCCTCGGGAAGCGGAGGCACAGCGCCCACGGGAACTCCAGGCGCATCCCCCGCGGCGAATCCCCCTGCCGGTACTCGTTAGAGCTTCTTCACGGGCAAGGTAATGGGCGCCCCACCCTCACCGCGTCCATCCTTCGGTTTTACTATCCTTGACTGGGCCAATAGAATGGAGACGCAACGATCTCCGACGCAGGATTCCCCGCCAATGACCGTCGAATTGAAATCTTCTCTTGTGACCTCTCTTGAAGCGGCCGCCGCGCAGGCCGGGTTGACTCTGCTCTCCGCCACCCAAGGCAGCGACTTCCACAGCCGGCCAACGGCGGTCCTCCAGCTTGGGCTGCCGGGCTTCGAGCATGCCGGCCGCGCGCTGCGGCTGGAGCTGAGCGAGGCCTTCGTCTTCGACCAGCCGGACCTGCTGCCGGCCATGGCGGCTCACCTGTCTGCCGAGGCCAAACGTCTGCGCAATCCGCGGCCCGAGTGCTATGTCACGCTCGGCGGCCTGCCGGTGGCCTTCGGGCAGTTCCAGTGGCCATTTCACCGCTCGACCTCGGGCGCAGACACGTATATCCTGCATGGCGAAGTCCACCTGGCCGACGGCGGGGCGCACAACCTGCACGCCAAGGTGGCCGCCTCGGTGACCTTGACCTTCGCGGAGATTCTGCCCTCGATGGAGCAGCCCTATGCGGAGAGCTTTGTCTACAACGCGGTACGCAAGACGGTGGATATGGGCCAGCTTGAGTTCATCAAGAGCGGCAACCGCCAGCCGGTGCATGTGACCACGCGCTACTACAGCCGCTGGCAGAAGAAGTTCCTGTTCACCGAGACCAGCGACGCGGTGCGGCTGGAATACCTGCTGCGCAAGGTCTACTGGCTGAGCGGCGTGCTGGGCGAGGGGCAGCCGGTGTGGATCGCCGATCCGCGCGACGCGCAGTACCTGAACACGACCGAAGAGGACTTATTGCGCATGGCCGGGGACAAGGCCGGCGAGGGGCTGCTGGCGCTCGACGGCGAGTTTGCCGCGGCGACGCCGGCGCTGCTGGCCCGCGCGCCCCAGTACCAGGCCGCGCTTGAAGCCGCGCTGAACTTTACCAAACCGCAGTTCAACGAGTCGATGCGGTCGGGGCATGCAAATATGTAATGGCGGGGCCCCTTCAAAGCAACTGGATTCTTCTTTTACAGCGCCGCGCCGCATCCGGAGCAGAAGCGCGCGCCGGGCGGGTTGGTCTGCCGGCAGCGGCCGCAGGCGATGAGCGTAGCCGCTTGTCCCGCTTGCTCCGCGGGCGGCATGTTCACCGTTACGTTGATGGGCTGGCCCCAGGCCGGCATGGGCAACCCCAGCGCCGCCGCAATCCCCGCCGCCTGAATGGCGTTGAACTCCCGCACCCTCGCCGGCATGAAGAAGCATTCGATGAACCCCAGAACCCATGGAATTCCCGTCCAACTGAAACACAGGTAAAGTATCCCCAGGCCGGTGCGGCGCAGATAGAAGTGGTGAACGCCGAAGCCGCCCAGAAACAGCGCCAGCAGAATACCCACGACCTCGTCGCGGCGCTCCGACTCATATTGCATATGGAAGACGGCTTGCGGATTGGGATACTGGGCGCTGCTCATGGCTGGTTCTCCTTGCTCTGCTCTCGAAGGATCTTCACTGCTTCCGCGATGCGTGTGCTATCCCACCCTGGCCGCAACGGAACGAAACGCAGGTCCTTCGACTCCCCGTCACTGCGTTCAGGGTCACTCAGGATGACAGGGGCGAGGGTGGTGCACCCAGAGCATCGCGCCTTCCGCTGAGATGCTCTCGCATTCAGGATACGCGGCTGGGTGATGCATGGTTCCCGTACTGCCTGGGGCGAGGCAGAAAAGGCAGCGTCAGGCACACCGCCGATCTGCGCGGTCTGAACGGCGCGAAGTTTACGGCGCCGGACGCTCATTACCGCGCAGGCCGCGCCGCCTGCTGGATCACGGCATCGAAGGCCGGCTTTGGCTGGCCGGCGCGATCGAAGAGCAAAGGGTAGTCGGTGCGACCCGTGACCGGCCAGTTGTTCCTCCACGAATCGCCGTCGGTTACGCCCCAGAACGTCACCCGGCTCATCGCGGCGCGATGTTTCAGGTAGACGGCGAAGAGGCCCGCATACTTTTCTGCCAATGCCTTCTGCACCGCATCGGGCAAGCCGCTGACGTAGGGATTGAGTTTGGGGTCGGCTTTAACACGCAGAGAAACGTCCGCGCTTCCCGGCGCTACAGGCGGCAATACGCTGATCTCGAGTTCCGTGATCGCCACCTTGACGCCCAGCTTGGCAAAGGCGGTAATGGTGGCGTCCTCCGCATCGACCGAGGGCCAGTCGAGGGTGTCGTGACCCTGAATGCCCACCACCGCGACTGGTATGCCCTGCGACTGGAGCTTCTTGATCAGAGCGATTGCGCCATTGCGTTTCGGCTCGTTTTCCAGCGAGTAGTCGTTGTAGTTGAGCTCGGCATGGGGATCGGCCTCGTGCGCGTACTGGAATGCCTTGGCGATATAGTCTTCCCCGATAATCTTCAGCCATTGCGACTGGCGCAAGGTGCCGTCGTCGTTCAAGGCTTCGTTCACCACATCCCAACTTTGAATCCGCCCTTTGTAGCGCCCCACGACGGCGAAGATATGGTCGCGCATGCGCTTCAACAGCGCCTCCCTGGTCAGCGGATTGCCCTTCTCGTCCTGGAAAACCCAATCCGGAGTCTGGTGATTCCAGATCAAGGTATGGCCGACGATGAACATATGGTTCTTCTCGCCAAACTCGACGTACTTGTCGGGTAGCTCGAAGGAATAGGTGTCCGGCCGGGGATGAATATTCCCCCACTTGAGGGCGTTTTCGGGACTAATGGAGCTGAATTGCGTGGCGACAATTGCCGCGCCGCGAGCATCGCTCCCGGTGATCTGCGCGGAATTGATGGCCGCGCCGACATAGAACGAATCCCGATACGCGTCCTTGAGCGTGGCGGGAGTCTGCGCGGCCGCCGCCATGCTCGCGTCGAGGATCGCGGTGAGAATCATAATCCGCCGATTCAGCATTTCGGGATACTCCTTAACAATTGCCAATGAAGACAACGGAGGCGTGGCTCCGATGAAACGCAGCGGCCGCAACCGGTTGGCGGATGCGGCCGAAGGTGAAAGCGCCTCTCACGTTATGAGGCTGGGGTCGAATAGCCCTTGCGCCGATCGGCCAGTTCTTGAGAGATGGTCAGATTCAGCTTCTTGTCGATGCCGTAAAAGAGCAGGCAAACCGCGGTGGCCAGGAAAGCCGCGCCGCTGCCGACCGAGGCAATCAGGCGAATGCCCAGCAGTGCATGGTCCGTCTGCACGCCGCTGGACTGATAGCCAAAGAAGGAGAGCAGCCAGCCGTCGATTGCGCCGCCCAGGGCAACACCTATCCACAGTGCAAAGACGACCGCCGAGATCACCGTTCCGGTGGCGCGTCGTCCGGTCTTCCATTCGCCGTAATCGGCCACGTCGGCCATCATCGCCCACAGCACCGGGTTGGAGCAGCCGAAGACGAACTGGCGCAGAACTTCCAGGCCGATGATCGGCACAATGGCGGTAGGCGGCAAGAAGAACAACGCCACGGCGAAAATGCCCGTCAGCAGCATGCTCCAGAGGAAGACCGAGCGCCTGCCTATCCGCTTGGTCAGCGCCGTCGAGCAGGCGACGCCGACCAGCAGAGCGACCAATCCGAAGCCGTTGAACCAACTGAAGTACATTCTGTTGCCGGAGCAGTTCTCAAAGTAGGGCAGCATCACGTTGCCACGAATGAGCAGCGCGGTGAAATAAAGAAGCGTCACCAGGAAAAGCGCGATCCAGGGGCCGTTGTGGATCAGGTCGCCGAGGTCGCGACGCACGGAGAGCTCTTGCCGCGCGTCAGGCTCAATCCTCTCCTTGGATACGGCGAATGCGATCAGGAAAAAGAACACCGAGAGCACAAGGAAGATGCCCATCGTCAACTGATAGCCCAACGCGCTGTTGCCGCCGCCCAGGTATTTGACCATGGGAACAGCCAGGCTCCCCACGATGAATCCCGCGCCGTTGGAGAAGAACCCTCGGAAGGATGTGATGCTGTTGCGCTCGATCGGATCGTCGGTCATCACGCCGGTCAGCGAAGCATAAGGAACATTGTTGGCGGCATAGATAAGGCGCAACAGCAAGTAGGTGACCCAGGCATAGATCAGCTTGGCGACAGGATTGAGGTTTGGCGTCGTGAAGGTCAGAATGCCGATTACGCCGAAGGGCACCGAGGTCCACAGCAGCCAGGGACGAAACCTGCCCCAGCGCGAGTGGGTGCGGTCGGCGATCACGCCCATGACGGGATTGAATGCGGCCGAGCTCAAACCGACCACGAGAAACATCGTGCCCGCCTGGGCAGCCGTCAATCCATAGGTCTTGGTGTAAAAGTCCAACTGCAGGGCCATCACGGCCTGAAAGACAAAATTAGCGGCCAGGTCGCCCAGGCCGTATCCGAACTTTTCTCCGAAGGAGAGTTTCATGCTTGTAACGCTCATCGACTTTTACTCACTTTCGCCGCGGATTTCCGACATGCCTAATGCTGAGACTGCGCGACTTGGTAATTATTCCAGAACAATGCGGGCGTAGACGCCCGCGCAACAGCCGGTCTGGAGACCGGCGCTACATTCCAGAGATTATACGATCACGCGGTCCAAGTACTAGGAAGAATGCTTTTCCCTCAATCGCTTCTGTACGTCCTCCAGCGTTCCCTTGAAGGGGCCGGGGGTTTCCATCTTGATTGAAACCAGCGCGGCAGCGAATTTCAGGGATTCCCGGACATCGTGATCCAGCCGCCAGGACAGGTACGCCGCGAAGGTCGTGTCGCCGCGGCCGGTCCGGCCGGAGGTGTTGCTGTTGGAGAACTTCTCGTAGTACGTCGCTCCCTTTACCCGCGCGAGAACGCCCTGGGAATGCGTGATCAGTATCTCGGGGCAACCCCACGACTCGACGATGATGGCGGCTTTCTCCAGATCTTCAGTGCCGGTCAGAATCCGGGCTTCAACGACGTCCAGCTTGAGCTTGTCCATCATGGCCGCAATTTCTTTTTTGTCCGCGACGTCTCTGAACTCGATTTCATGGGTCACCGGGGTGACGTGGCGGACGAAATTCTGCATGTCTGCCGAGAGGCTGTAGCCCCTGGATTTCAAGCCTTGCATCAGCGACATGTCGAATTCGGTGTCTGAAATCCCGGCCAGGTGGACGCACGTCGAGCGCAACTCCGGAACGTCGTCAATGGAAATGAGGCCGGCGGATTTGACCAGCGTGAGTTTGCGTTCATCCACATTTTCAGACTCGTGCAAGACCCTCGAATAGGTGGTCTCCGCGCTCGCGATGAGGTAGGTGTCAACGCCGGCATCCTTCATCGGTTGCAGGATGCCTTCGTCCTTCTTCGCCATCTTCACCACCGCGGCAACTTCTTTTCCTATGCGGGCGGCGACCATGACGCCGCACAACACGGCGCTTCCAGGGGCGATGTGGGGTTTTCCTCCAAAGGGGATAATCTCGTCGTAGCACATGTGGCCGACGAACGTGATGTCGTACTTCTTGGACATGTCGATCGATTCCTTAGTTGAGCGTTAGGGTTTTTGGCCACGGATGGACACGGACGCACGCGGATCGGAAAAAGGGGAAAAACGAGTTCACACTGACTTCCCGGTCGATTCGCGATATTCCCGCCCCATTCTATCCGTGTCCATTCCTGCGCATCCGGTGGTGAACTTTCATCTTCCATTGCCCGGACCCTTGAGCAACTCGGGGTAGAACGTAATCAGCTCCGGCGACTCGATGGTCTGGGATTTCTTCTTCGCCTGCAAGTCCTTGATGTAGTTCATGACCAGATGCGTCCAGACAGCTCCCGGCCGGGGATAGGCGGCGACGATGTAGTGCGGGCCGGGGGCCGTCTCCCCCCTCTCCGTTTCCAGCTCGGCGCGGAGATTGTCCGGAGTGATCATGGAATTCGCGTAATCGAAGACGACCCGGTCCATAGCCTTGTAAACTTCCTTGCTCTCCCTGGCCATGCCGTAATAATCCAGTAACTCGGCGAAGACGTAATTGGAGGTCGTATAGACGTCTTTTCCCTGATCCGACTCCACTGGTTCGCCGTCCTCGGTCTTGCACATGGCCCAGCCCATAAAGGAGCGGTTGTTGCGGTAGATCGTCTTGAGGATCTTCTTAGCGCGGTCTTCCGGGATAAACGGTTCTTCGCCGATGGAGATCAGGTACCACAAGGCATCGAGCTGGTTGGTCCAGACATCGGTGTTGGTGTTTCCGCTCGCGGGATCGAAACAGGTGACGTAATACTGGAGTTTCTCGCCCTTCTTGTTCTTTACATCCCGCCACAATTGTTCGAGGCTCTTCCAGCCCTTGTCGAAGACCTTTTGGATGTGCTTCTCGCCGGCTTTGTCCCCGAGCATGCGAGCCATCTTGAGCATGGCCTGGCAGCCGCCGAGGAACTGCGTGGCGTCATAGGCGTCGGCGCCGAAGAGAACCAGGTTGTCGAAGGTGTTCTTCACATCGTCGGGATAGCCCTCGGGGATGCCGTCGTTGTCGAAATCGAGTTTCAACGCCGCATCGAGCCCAAACTTGAGGGTCTTCCAGTTTTTCTTCAGGAAATCCATGTCGCCGGTGAACTTCACGTTGCGCAGCACACGCATCATGAGTTTGGGGAACAGGTCCACCCAGTAGTTGTTGTTGTACCAGGCGTAATCGCTCACGTTGCGCAGGGGATGGCCCTTGGGCATGGCGCCCAGATCGTGCGCTACGCTGCCCTTGGTCTTGAACTCGTCGAGGACTTGCGTCAGCCTCATGCCGTCATATTGTTCCGGGTGCTCCTTGAAATGCAGCCGCGCTTCAACGTTTGAAGCGTGATTGTGGTAAAAGCGCAGCTTGGTATCCTCGGCCAGAATCGAATCGATGAAGCCCTGGCAGAGATCTTTTTCCACGCGCGGGAAGAGCATCAAGAGCACCATCGAATACCAGTCCACGTCCGACGGGTCGATGTAGGCGTAATCAAAGCACTCCAGGAAGCGGGCGCGCTCCTTTCCCCTCTCGTCCTCGACCCAGACGATGGCGTTGGAGAGCGGGAAATGGAGTTCATTCAGGATCAGACGGGTCAGGCGCATGGCTCCGGCCCGGTCGCCTTTGTATGAGGAGCTGGACTGGATCCGGTCGAAGATTCGTTTTTGAATCGCCACGGTCCGTTCCCACCACTGCGGATAGCTGTCGAGGGCGAGCTTTGCCAAGTCGATTACCCGTGCCTCGGCGTTTTTGAAGCTCTTGAGGTATTTGCGCGGGAATGTCTTGCCGTCGATGTAAACCTGTTCCGGGAAATCCAGCACCACGGCCACCGGAATCTTCATAGTGGCTTTCGCTTCCAGGGTGAAGGTGAGGCTGATGGCCGCTCCGTAGTCGCTGCGCACGAGCGGTTGCCGTTTTTCAAAGAAGCTTCCGTCCGCGTTTAACAGTAGATCGCCCGTGCATTTGTTCAGGCAGAAGTAAGGCTGGGTGTCTACCGCAACGCCAGGCAATTCGGGAACCGCCAGCGCCATGCGGTTGGCGGTCTGCTTGCTGCCCATGACCACTCCCCGGACGCCCGCCGACTCGAACTCCTCATGCTTCTGGCCATCGACCGCGGCGATGCCGACGTAGACGCTGTCCTGGTCGGTCGGCTTCAGTTCCTTCTCCTGAAGGTTGACGAGAGAGGGCCGGGGCACCACGAGCGTGATCTCCTCAGCCTCATTTCCGGCGTTTTCCACCTCGAACTCTTCGACGCCGAAGGGCATCAACACCTGGTCTCCCCCGGAGAGCAACGGAGAAATCAGTCTACGAGTTACCTTCACCTTCCCCAGTTTGTAGGCAATCTCCAGCGACGGCGTGGCAATGGTGAGGGCGACGTTCTTTTCGGGGACCGCCGGGGGGTAGTAGTTCTTGACCGCCGGAATGTCGTCGGGCAGTTCGGGAACACCCGGCTGCTTCTGGGTCAGCATGGCGAACTTATCGCCGATGCGGATGAAGGGCGCGGAGGCGAACTGGACCGCCGTCTGGTTGAGCATGATGAGCCGGCCCGCGTCGTTCAAGCGGTTGTACAGCCCGTAGGGGGAGATGCCAATCGAGCACGTGGGCGCTCCTTGCAAGGCCACCGTTTGCGGAAATTGCAGGGTCTTGGACATGCCCTGGAAGTGGACCGCCATTTTGTTGTGTTCATAGATGGCGGTGATTTTGGGTCCGGGGATGGTATAAACATCGCGCACGTCGAACGCAGTGGATTTCGGCATCTTACTTTCCCTCATGGGTAGTTTGTGTCTCGCCCGCGGGGGCAGGACCTGGTTTGTGTTTCGCCCGCATGGGCGGGAGCTACTATACTCTTGCGTCCTATTGCCGTTCCGAGCGCCAGCCTGGAATTTCAGGTTCGTCGCCGGCGCCCGGAACGATGGACTGAACTCGTTGTGCGGAGGGCGCTATCCCTAGCACTTTCCTCCCCATGGATTGGAATCCTTCGCCGTCTTCTTTGCCGGCTTCTTGGGCAGAGCCGCAGGCGCCTCGTCGGGGAGGTTCTTCTCGGCACTCAGATCGATCGGCATCTTGGTCGATGGATAAGGCTTCAAGGCGCCGAACACTAGATCCGCGGCTGCCCGGATCGAATCGGGAGAGCCTGAGAAATTGCAGATCACGGCATCGGCTTCCGTGGTGACGCCTTTGCGGTACGGGAAGTTGGTCACCACGATGACCGTATGTCCCGCTTTCTTCAAGGCCTGCACCAAGTGCCGGTTGTTGCCGCGCTTTTCAATGCGCGCGTAGTAGTTTGTCATGACCACCAGGTCCGCTTCCTTGGCCAGACTCAGCGCCTCCTCCACTTCCTCGTCGCCGGCGTAGAAGGCCGTGTCATCCAGGATGAGGTTGGTGGAATGCTTGGTCATCTGCTCGCAGAACATGTGCGCGTGGCTGTAAAGATCTTTGCCCAGGAATGAGTAGGGAATGACCTGTTCGACGACCAGGATTTTCTTGTCCTTGCTCACCGGCAGCAGCTTCTTGGGGTCGCGCACCACCAGCAGGGCTTTGTGCGCCACTTCCCGGGAGAAGCCCTGGACTTCCTTGCTCCAGACGTTGGCTCTGGTTTTCGCCGGATCCATCTTCCCGGCTTTCTCGAACAGGCCCTGGTCGTACTTCATGCACAGCAACCGCCGGCACGCGTCGTCGAGCCGCTCGATGGAAAGCTCGCCGCGCTCCACGGCGCCCTTGATCCCGAAGAAGCACTGGGAGCGGGATTCGTCGTCCGCCTTGAGCAGAATGGTATCCACGCCGGCCTTGATCGCCAAGGCGCACGCCTGAGGAAGCGGCCACTTTCTAAGGACGGCGGCCATGCCGATGGCGTCCGAAACCACCACTCCCTTGAATCCCATTTCTTTCCTGAGAAGATCGACGAGGATCTTCGAGGACAGCGTGGCGGGGAATTCCTTGTCGAAGGCCGGGAAGATGGTATGGGCCGTCATCAGGGCCTTGGCGCCCGCATCGATGCCCGCCTGGAAGGTGACCAGCTCGACCGCGCGCATCCGCTTCAGGTCCCCGCGGCAGGTGTCCAGCACGTCGTGCGCGTCAGTTCCGGAATCGCCGCGGCCGGCGAAGTGCTTGACTGTGGCGACAATGCCTGCATCCTGATAGCCGCGCACAGTGGCATCGACAAACTTCGCACAAACCTTGGGATCGTCGCCGAAGGAGCGCACGCCAATTTCGGGGTTCAACGGATTGATATTGACGTCGCAGACCGGATGATAGAACTGGGTGACTCCGATGAGGGCCATCTGCTTGCCAAGCGTATTCGCCACCTTATAGGCCAGATCGGGGTCGCCGATGGCGGTCATTCCCATCGGCGGCGGGAATTGCAGGACGTGACCGGCGGTGTAATCGTTCTTGAAATCGCCTTCCATGTCGATGGTGATGTGCAGGGGGATTCCGGAGGGCCGCTTCATGGCGATTTCCTGCAGTTTGTTGAGCGCGGCGGTGAGCTCTTCCGGAGTCACGCTCACGCCGAAGCTGCGATCGTCGAAGTAGGTATGCGCGATGTCGAACCAGTCCTTCGGTTTCTTAAAGTTGGGGTCGACCTGCGAACGTCCCCAATACTTGTTCTTGCATGTTTCCAGGGCATACGGTTCCAGACAAAGGCCGCCGGCGTGCAGCTTGGTGATCTGTTCGATCCCCGAAGGCGTCAGGTAAGCCCCGCGCCAGGTGAAGGTGAGAACCTGGCCGCATTTTTCCGCCAGGGTCATCTTCGCCAGCTTGGCCGCAACAAAACTGTCTCGTTCTTTCGACATTGCGTCACTCCTAGAGAATTATTTTCCGACTCCAAACATATCATAACCGCCGGTCAATGGGCCGCGGAAAACCGATTTTGTACGGAGCCACAGGCCATGCAGGCGCTCGTCGTGAAAGACGACGGGAATGCCGAGACGGCTGTGTTCCGGGAAAAGCCTCTGGGTGGCGTGGGTTAACTCGGGCGAGCCGCTGCCGAAGTAGCCTCAAAAAAGCGCGGGCAGACTCCCTCCGAGCCTGCCCGCGCAGCAAATCCCCCTGCCGGCAATGAGCTATTTGCGGAGGAATCCCTGATCTCTGATCTCTGACCTCTGATCTCTGACCTCTGCGCTTTATCCCTTCCGCACGTACGTTCCCGACAGCCGGTCGTGCCAGGTCAGGTGCTCGTCGTCGAAGATGGCCCAGGCCACGCCCAGCCCCACCGGCAGCAGAGACAGAACCAACGCCCCCAGCCGCCCGCACCTTTGATCGCGCGTGGGCCTCTCGCCGCCGAACGTGCTCAACGAGATGCGAGCCCACTTCATGCCCGGCGTCGCCGCTGCTACCAGGAAGAAGAACACCTGGTACAGCGCGGCGAGGACCGCCAGCGTCAGGGCCGCGCCCAACTCAGCCTGGTGAAGGCTGGGCAGTTCCTTCGCTTTGTCCATGGCTGCCATGGCCAGCGCCAGGAATACGCCCACAACCAGAGATCCATCCACCACGGCAGCCATCAGCCGCCGGCCCATCGGCGCCACTTCAACAGCCGCAGCCGCCGGCGCCGCCTCGGCCTCTTTGCCCGCCAGCTCGTCCAGGGGTTGCTCGTCCAGTCGAATGCTCGACCAATCCGGGCCCGGCCACTGAGGCGCCGCTGCCTCAGCCACCGCCGCCGGTTGCATCGAGATGCTCGCCGGGTCCACCTCGAAGATGCTCAACTGCCCCACAGCATCGCCCACGCGCGCATGCGCTCCTTCGGCCAGCCGTGGACGAATCTTGCGCGTGGCAACAAGCTGGCG
Organism: Occallatibacter sp.; assembly: GCA_049521195.1. Lineage (GTDB taxonomy): Bacteria > Acidobacteriota > Terriglobia > Terriglobales > Acidobacteriaceae > Telmatobacter. The sequence continues at coordinate 1,037 of JBEKPA010000050.1, read as the reverse complement.
AGGAAACTCGATCAGCCTGGCGGGAATCGGCTGAGCGGGTTTCACAACCTCAATGGCTTCGCTCCCCAGATAGGAATCCTGCCCATCCCAGGCCGGCCGGGCCGATTGTTGCCAATCCTCGACGGAATTTTCCAAGACTTCCGGCCCATGGGTCGCGCGGACGGCCGCGGGCGAGGCTGCGCGCATCGGCATATCCGCATCCCAGAGGATTCCAAACGATTTTTTTTCGGCCATCTGACTCGAACCGTCCGGGGCAGGCCGGGCAGGCTCGACTGTTGGCGCCCATGCCGGTTCAAGAGCCTGCTCTGAAGTCTCGCTCTGTAGAGGCTCCGGCTCGCTTGCCCGCTCCGCGGCGGTTGCGGCTTCCAGTCCAGCCAGGATGGATTCAGCGGCTGCCTGTGCCTCCAGCGCGGCCCAGGAGGCAGCCTCGGCGGCGCGCACGGCGGCGCGGGCCTCGCTGGCCAGCATCTCGCTGTAGCTGGGGGCCTTGGCGTAGCGTGCGGCAACCCGCGCGGCGGCCTCCGCGGCTCGGCTGCTAACGCCTGGATTGGGCTCCAGCCGCGCCTTCGCCTCCGCGGCCGAACAACCTTTGCGGCTGCGATGCGCGGCAACGCGCCGGTTCACTTCCTGTTTCCACGAGGGTGACGGTTCAGCCAGGATTGCGGATGTGCTCAAAGTTCCAATGTCCCTTCTTATGCGGCGCCCGGGCCTGCCTGCGCACACTCCCGCGTGCGGGCATTGCGCCGCTCTTCCGGTCCGCAAGCCCATCCTAGCCCGGCGACTGCTCGCCTCGCATTCAAAAAGACGAGGGAGGTATCGCGAAGGTACACAGGCGCGGATGGTGAGCGCGGCTCGGGGCAGGAAGTTTTCGATGCTTGCCCGCCGCCAGAGCTGCGCGGCTCGCAAGCGGCCCGCTTTTGCTATCCTGAGCCTTGGGCCGGTTTTGGTCCCGGTCTTGGTCTTGGGATGCGCCCTCGCATTTTGGCATTCATCGTGCTTCTGGCCCTCTGTCACCTTGCACTTCGAGGGCAGACGTT
>JBEKPA010000049.1:0-16057 GCA_049521195.1 Occallatibacter sp. | reverse complement strand
GACCGAGGCCATGACCTGCGCGAGCGGTTGCACGACGCGCGCCAGCCTGGGATTGAGGCCGATGGCGACGCCGACGGGAATCGTCCACAGGGCGGAGATGGCGAGCGCGGCGTTGACGCGAAGAAAGGTAGCGCCCGCGCCTTCGAGCAGCAGGCGCAGCTCGGGCCAGGTGACGGTCCTGAGCATAAGGATGGCCTGCACGGCTCCCCAGCCGATAACGGCGACGGCCGCCGCGGCCAGCGTCCAGAGCGCGGCGGAGGCCTTTCGGGGCTGGCCTTCGTCCAGCGGCTGCACGATGCGGCATTCCCTGCCGCGCGCCAGGCGGCGGCAGATGGGCTCTTCGACGTGGGACCAGATGCGTCCGGGAAGGGAGTTGAAGAGGCTGGAGCGCCTGAGCAGTTCAAGGATGGGAGAGGTGACGCGGTCGGCGGACTCGACCTGCTCGAACTTGAATTTGTCGCTCCAGGCGATCAGCGGACGCCAAACCAGCTGATCGGTGGCCACGACGATGAGAATCACGACGGCGAAACCGGCCACCAGCGCGCGAACGTCGCCGGATTCCGCAGCGGTCTGCAGGTAGCTGCCCAGGCCGGGCAATTGGAAGTTGCGGGTGCCCATGGTGAACATTTCGCAGGCAATGAGGGCAAACCATCCGCCGGCGACGGAGACGATGGAGTTCCAGACCAAGCCGATGGCGGAGTAAGGCATCTCAAGCTGCCAGAAGCGCTGCCACGCGGAATAGCGGTAGATCCGCGAGGCCTCAATCATCTCCCTGGGTATGGTTTTGAGCGAGGAGTAGAAGCTGAAGGCCAGGTTCCAGACCTGGCCGGTGAAGATGAGCAGGATGACGCCCATCTCGATGCCCATCTGGCGGCCGGGAACCAGAGCCACCATGGCCAGGACGACGGGAGGCAGAAAGCTTAGCACCGGAATGGATTGCAGAATATCCAGGACCGCGATCATCCAGGGCTCGACCCTGGGGTTATACGCGGCAATGTAACCGTAGGAGACGGCGAAGACCAAGCTGAGCAGGTAGGCGATGGCGATGCGGACGACGGAGTAGAAGGCGTAAGCCGGCAAGGCGCCGATGGAGTGCGAGATGGGCACCACAGGAATCGGCTTGCCCATCCAATAGGCGCCGGTGCTGACCAAGGCGAAGAACATGGCCAGACCGCAGCCGGCGACCGCCATATCGATGAGGAACGGCCAGGTGCGGGCAGTGACCGGGGTTCGCGCAAGCGGGGGGTGGGCGTTCACTTGGCATCCTCGCTGGCGGCAATCTCTTCCTCCTGGGCGTCGGGCAGCACAAAGCGGCGGCGGCCGGCGTCATAGTCGAACAACTCGGCGTAGCGGCCCCAGGCTACGGCGGTCTCCATCTGGCGCAGGCATTCCTCCTCGCTGAACTGCTCGTCGAGCATGTCGAGAAAGAAGTCCTCCGGCACGGTGTGGTCGCTCTTGGATTCGAGGGCGCGGCGAATCTGGCGCAGCAGGAGCACGTTGGCCAGGGCGGCGTCGCGGAAGAGTTCCTTCTGGCGGAGAATCTCGGAGTTGGCAAATTCCGTGCCGCTCTCGGTGATGGCCGCGTCGCCCTCCTCGATGTTGAGGAAGCCGAGCAGTTGCGCGGCGTCCACGATGGGCAGCAGGTCGTCGATCTCGAAGGACAAATCGTCGGCCAGGCGGTAGATGTCGTCGCGGCCGCCTTTGTCGAGCAGGAGTTCGAGCAGGCCGGCCATGCCGCCGGGACGGGAGTGGGGCAGCATCTGGTAGTGCATCTGGCGCTGGTCGCGGACCCTGGGTCCGGCTTGCTGATCGGGCGCCCCGGCGGGGGCCAGATCTGGCTTGGTGAGCACCTTGTAGATGTAATCCACCAACTGCGTGAAAGGCTCTGACTTGCGGTCGCGGGGCTGCGCCAGTTGCACCCGGAAATCGGTGCGGATGTGGCCTGGGTTGCGCCCCAGCACAACGATACGGTCGGCCAGCAGCACCGCCTCTTCGATGTTGTGGGTGACCAGGAAGATGGCCTTGGTGGGCATCGCCTTGTTGGCCCACAGCTCCAGCAGTTCACTGCGCAGGTTTTCGGCCGTCAGCACGTCCAGCGCGGAGAACGGCTCGTCCATGAAGAGCACCTCCGGCTCGACCACCAGCGCGCGGGCGAAACCGACCCGCTGCTTCATTCCGCCCGACAACTCCTTGGGGTATGCGGCTTCGAAGCCGTCCAGGCCGACCGTGTCCAGCATCTTCATGCTGCGGTCGCGGCGCTCCTCGGGACTGACGCCGCGGGCCTGGAGCGGGGCTTCGACGTTTTGAAGAACCGTAAGCCAGGGAAAGAGAGCGAAGCTCTGGAAGACGATGGAGACGTTGATTTCGGCTTCGGCAATGGGCGTTTGGTGCCAGTAGACCTGACCGGCCGTGGGCGTGGAGAGCCCGGTCAACATGCGCAGCATGGTGGACTTGCCGGAGCCCGAAGGCCCAAGCAGAGCCAGAATCTCACCGGGCAGAATCTCAAGGTCGGTGGCCGAGATCACCTGAATGCGGTTCTGGCTGGGCTGCGCGTAGTACTTCTCGATCCCGGCGGCGCGAATGATCGCGTCCACGGCTGGGACAGCTTCGATAGCCGGGGCCGGGGTCTGGTTGGGGATGCCCGCTTCCTGCATGAGTGATTCTCCGTGGGGGTTCGCCTGCTTGAGCCGCGGGCGGTAGCTGTTGCAAGTATATGTTTTGCCGGTTGCTCGCGGATGAATGGGCTCCGCCGAATGTGCTCCGAATTCGGCGCCCATGCCGAATTGAGCCGGGATAATGGCGCATTGTCCCGGCTCATTGCCAGGCGATTGCCAGGGACGCTTGCCGGGAAAACCGAAGACTGGGCGTATCATTCTCAGGAAGGCGCTTCGTCTGGCCCAAGAAAGCGCTTCATGTGGCGCGTGAATCCTCATGGATCGGTGCCGGGGCGTGGATTGTAGAGTCGTGCGGCCATGCGTGCGCGTTCCAGCCCCATCGTGCGTCAAGGAGAGTATGCCCGGTAAGACTGCCAAACCCAGAGTCCTGGTTGCCGACGACGAGCCGGTGATCGCCGACACGCTGGCCATGATTTTGAACCAAAGCGGCTTTGAGGCCCGCGCCGTTTACTCCGGCGAGCGGGCGCTTGAGCTGGCCGTCACATTTGCGCCGGAGATGCTCATCTCCGACGTGATCATGGGGGGTTTGAACGGCATCGACGCGGCGATTCGCATCCAAGCCCTGCTGCCGGGGATCAAGATACTGCTCTTCAGCGGCCAGGCCGCCACAGCCGATCTGCTGGAGAAGGCGCGCGCCAGGGGCTACGAGTTCGAAATCCTGGCCAAGCCCGTCCATCCCCAGGATTTGCTGAAGAAGCTGCGCGGGTGATTGAATACCGCACGACGGAACGAAAGAGGCGCTCAATCCGTATTCACTCCCAAATGAACGCCACCGCTGAACTGCCCGGCCCATCGGCCGACTTCCTCTCCAGCCGGCTTTTCGGCCTCACGAGCCGGATAGAGGAGATTGATCCGCAGTTGTCGCGGGTTCTGGTTCCGTGGGTTGTACGGCATCCGCGCTACCTCCCGGGGTTCCTTCGGCTGGCGCGAACGATTGGGCAGTCGAGGCGCGTGCGGGCTCGCGAGCTTGCCGGCGGGTTGCGAGTGCCTCCCTTCCTGGTTCTCAGCGTCACATCCAGATGCAATCTGCGCTGCGTTGGCTGCTTCGCCGGGGCAGTGGGGACCGTCACGCGCGCGCCGGCGCAGCCGGGACTCGGCCTCCGCGACTGGTACGGAATCGTGGATGAGGCGGTTCGACTGGGAGTGATGGCCTTCATGATCGCCGGCGGCGAACCATTCCTGCTGCCGGGCATCGCAAACCTGTTCCGAGACCATCCCGATCGTCTCTTCCTGGTCTTCACCAACGGCACCGCTCTCGCGCCCGGCGATTACCGGATCTTGAGGAACTGCTCCAACACGGTGGTCGTGGTCAGCCTGGAGGGCGATCGCGATCTCACCGATCTCCGCAGGGGCCATGGCGTTTATGAGAAGGCTCTCGGCTCTCTCGACCGGCTGCGGGAGGCAGATGTTTTGACGGGCATCGCCGTGACCGTGGGATCGGCAAACATCGAGTACTGGTCCGATCCGCGGAACATCGACGCGCTGATTGCCCACAGCGGACCGCTGGCAATGTTCATCGAGCAGATTCCCACGGGGCAAGTTCCCACTGGTAGCTGCGAAAACGGCGCGCTGCTGGCTCCCGAGCAGCGGGCGCGCTTCCGGGAAACGGTCGTCCAGTACCGGGATCGTGCCACCGGAGGCGCTTACATCATCCATTCGCCGGGCGATGAAGAGACGCTCGGGGGTTGCGTCTCCGCCGGACGCGGCTTTGCCCATGTGAATCCGAGCGGCGACGTGACCGCCTGTCCCGTTTCGGCGCTGGCGACGCACAACCTGAGAACGTCAAATCTGCGCGAGGCCTTGGCCAGTCCGTTCTTCGCCATGATCCGGGACAATGGGCATCTGCTCGAGACGGCGGGGCATCCGTGCGGGCTCTCCGCGCACGCGGGGGAGTTGGAGAGCATGGCGAAAGGGCTGGGCGCTTACCGCACCGGCGCGCCTGAATCCGCGGCATGGGAGAAAGAATGGCCGGTCGCAATCCGCTGACCGGACGCAAGCCAGTTGGATATTCATGGTGAGAAAAACGCCCGGGCTACAGCTCCCGCCGGCCTTCCATGGCGCGGGTCATCGTGACCTCGTCGGCGTACTCGATGTCGCTGCCCGCCGGAACCCCCGTTGCAATGCGCGTGATCTTGACCGAAGAGCCGCGCAACGCAGTTGCCAGCCAGTTGGCGGTGGCTTCGCCTTCCAGGGTGGGGCTGGTGGCCAGGATCACCTCGTCCACCTCGCCGCGCTCGGCGCGAGCAATGAGCGTGCCGGTGCGCAACTGGTCGGGGCCGACGCCGTGCAAGGGCGAGAGGGTTCCGTGCAGCACGTGGTAGACGCCCTGGTAGCCGCGCGTCCGCTCCACGGCGGCGATGCTGGTTGGCTCCTCGACCACGCAGACCAGCCGCCGGTTGCGGCTTGCGCTGGCGCAGTAAGCGCAGGGATCAACGTCGGTGACGTTGTTGCAGATGGAGCACAGGCGCAGGCTCGCCTTGAGGCCGCGCACCGCCTCGGCCAGCGCCGCCGCATCCTCGTCCGTGGAGCGCAGAATATGGAAGGCGAAGCGCTGCGCGCTCTTGGCGCCAACGCCGGGCAGCTTCTTCAACTCTTCAATGAGCCGCGCCATGGGCTCGGCGAAACGCGACATTCTGCTGCCTCCATTGAAATCCTGCGCACAAGAGCCTCGGGTCAAGCTCAGCCACTAGCCGCTCAGGCTCCCGCTTAGCCAGTCGCCGAGCTTCTCCAATGCCAATCGTACGCCGATCTGGAACGTGCCGAAGAGGGCATGGACGGCGCTGACCTCATGGAAGCGCATCTCGCGTCATGGCTCAGGAAAGAAGGCGGGCTCGCTTGCCTTGGGACAGGAGTAAGGAGACAGCCCTCTTGTCAAAGCTGACGAATTCCTCCGCACCGAGCCAATATCCCTCGTAAGCGACGGCCCCGTCGGCAAAATCGCCGCCCGTTTCGAGCATTTCCAGTCCTGCTTCGACTGCCGGCTGATTCGTCACTACGCTTGCGCTACGCAGAAGCCTGCGAATGGCGTCTGCAACTTCCGCGGCGGGCTTCTTGTACCCTTGACGCAAGACCCACACGAATTCACAAAAAACGGCCACGGGTATGACGACGAGTTCGGCGCTTTCCAGAACTTTTGCCGCAATCCGTGCCTGAATAGGGTTGTCGTGGAGCGAATCGCGCAACAGAACCTTCGTGTCCGCGACGATCCTCATCGTTTACCCGCCCAGGCATCTTCCGTAATCTTCTTGATTTGCGCGATAGTGAGCTTCGGGCCGCCTTTTTGCGCCAGACAGCCGCTGAAATCAGCGATCGAGCCGGTCCGCGCGGCGGGCTGTAGCACGAGCCGGCCATCCGGCAGCTTGTCGGCCTCGATTTTCTGGCCGGGAACGACATTCAGATGCCTGAGCAGTTCCTGCTTCAGGGTGATCTGACCCTTGGCGGTGATTGTCAGCGTGGTCATCGATCCACCCTCCTTCTCCATGGTAAGGCAAATTACCCTTACCGTCCAGACTTTTTGAGATCCCGATGCCGCCTAGAGCTTTCCATCGAGCCAGCCTGGCAGCCGCTCGACCGGCAGCCTGACGCCGATCTGGAACGTGCCGAAGAGGGCGTAAACCGCGCTGACCTCGTCGAAGCGCATCTCGTAGATCAGCTTCTTGAAGACCACCGGATCGTCGGCGAAGAGATCGACGCCCCACTCCCAATCGTCCACACCGATCGATCCGGAGATGATCTGCTTCACCTGGTCGGCGTAGCGGCGGCCGATCAGGCCGTGCTCATGCATCATGCGCTGGCGCTCGGCGAAGGGCACGGTGTACCAGTTGACCTGCTCGCCGCGCTTGCGATCCATGGGGTAGAAACAGAGGTACTTGGCCTCGGGAACGGCCGGAAAGAGCCGGGTCGCCATGGCCGCCGATTGCCGCTCGAGCGTGGCCGCGATCTCGGCGTTCCACTCCGACGAGTGCTGCTCGAACCCCTTTGCGCCGGCAGCTTCGTATGTCTTCCGGCTGGACTCGTAGAGGCCGAGTTCGACGACCGATAGATAGGAATGGCGCAGTTCCAGGTAGTCGTGGATCTCCGTCTGGGCCAGCTCCAGCTCCACCTGATTCAAGGCCTCGAACGAGTCGCGGAGGTGGATCAGAATGAGGTCGCCTTTGTGGCCGAGTTCGGAGAAGAGAGCCGAGCGGATGGGCGCATCCGGACCGGCGCGCTCCAGGCGGCGGAGGGTTTCAACGGCCTGGGCGGCAATGCGCTCGCGGCCGCCGGGCTGGGTGGCGCGCCAGGCCTTCCAGTCGAAGCGGAAGAACTGATGGAGGAGCGACGAACCTTCAAGCGTAAGCGGAACCGGGGGGAAGTTGGCCAAGGAGAATACCTTTCCTTCGATACCTACTCATCGTAGCAAAGCGGAGGTGAGTTCGCGGTTTCCACCCGGAGGCTGGGGATTGAAGAAAGGCAGCAAGTTAGCGCCGCTTCGCAGAGGTAGCAAGTTGGCAAGTTGGCTTGCTTCTCGGAAATGCCGAGTAGACGAGACTGGGCGGCAAGGCGGCTCTCGCCGAATGGAGGCCCGGACGGGAGACGCCGGTTCGCCTTGGCCCTATATACTGAAGAGGCGAATGACTGAGAAAATCCTGACGCTCCTGGTGCAGTTCGTAACCCACGTCATCGATATGGGCGGCTATGCCGGCATAGTTGCGCTGATGGGAATGAATTCGGCCTGCATTCCGCTGCCCTCGGAGCTGATCATGCCGTTTTCCGGGTATCTGGTGTATTTGGGCCGCTTCAATCTTTTTCTGGTGGCGACTGCGGGAATGGTGGGCTGCAATCTTGGCTCGGCGATCGCGTATTGGATCGGGGCCAGGGGCGGGCGTCCGCTGGTGGAGCGCTACGGCAGGTGGGTTCTGATGAGCCGCCACGATCTGGACCGCATGACCTGGTTCTTCGACAAGTACGGATCGATCGCGGTATTGCTGGCGCGGATGCTGCCGGTGGTGCAGACGTTTATCGCCTTTCCGGCGGGAATTGCCAAAATGCCGCGCCTGCGCTTTCACATCTATACTTCTGTTGGTTCCTGGCCGTGGTACTTTTGCCTCGCATACGCAGGCATGAAGCTGGGCGAGAGATGGCACACGGACCCGCGTTTCTACCAGGTCTTCCACCGCTTTCATTTGGCAATAGAGATCGCGCTGCTGGCGGGGATCGTCTGGTTTGTGTGGACTCACTTAAAGCGCGGCAGGCAGGCGGAGGCCACATAGAACCGCGAATGGGATGAGATCGCTGCGCGCGGCGTACACTATTGCCTTTGCCGGAAGATGAGATGGAGCAGCCCGGAGATCCGGAGCAGAGAAGGAAGGTTGGGAGAAGCAATGTCAATTGAGGAACAAGACGGCCAGAAGACCGGGGTCCCCGCGGACAGGTCTTCGTCCGTGGGGTGGAAGACCGCCGCGGCACAGAAGATTGCGCCCGCCACGGGCAAACTGGGAGTGATGGTGGTCGGCCTGGGCGCCGTGGCCACCACCATGATCGCCGGCGTCGAGGCCGTCCGCCGCGGACTGGCCAAGCCGATCGGATCGCTCACCCAAATGGGCACCATCCGCCTGGGCAAGCGCACCGACAGCAACTCGCCGCTGATCAAGGACTTTGTCCCGCTGGCCGGCCTGAACGATCTGGTCTTTACCGGCTGGGACATCTTCGCGGACAACGTCTACGAGTCCGCGGCGCACGCCAAGGTTCTGGACGAGAGTATCCTCAAGCAGCTCAAGCCGTATCTGGAAACCATCAAGCCGCTGCCCGCCGTCTTCGACCAGTATTACGTGAAGCGCCTAAACGGCACGCACGTGAAGAAGGGCAGGAACAAGCGCGACCTTGCCGACCAGGTCATCGCCGACATCCGGGCCTTCAAGAAGACCGTGGACCGCGTGGTGATGATCTGGGCCGCTTCGACCGAGATATTCATCGAGCCGACGGCGGTGCATGAGTCCATCGAGGCCTTCGAGAAGGGGCTGGAGAACGACGACATCGGCATAGCGCCTTCGCAGATTTATGCTTACGCGGCGCTGATCGAGGGTGTGCCCTTCGCCAATGGCGCGCCCAACCTGACGGTGGATACCAAGGCGCTGATCGAACTCTCGAAGCGCAACGCGGCGCCCATCTGCGGCAAGGACTTCAAGACCGGCCAGACCTTCATGAAGACGGTCCTGGCGCCGGCCTTCAAGGCGCGCATGCTGGGCGTCTCCGGCTGGTTCTCGACCAACATCCTGGGCAACCGCGACGGCGAAGTGCTGGACGATCCCCAATCCTTCAAAACCAAGGAAGAGTCCAAGCTGGGCTCGCTCGACTACATCTTTCAGCCGGAGCTTTACCCCGATCTCTACAAAGATATCTTCCACAAGATTCGCATCAACTACTACCCTCCCAGGGGCGACGACAAAGAGGCCTGGGACAACATCGATATCTTCGGCTGGCTGGGCTACCCCATGCAGATCAAGGTGAACTTCCTTTGCCGCGATTCCATTCTGGCCGCGCCCATCGCCCTCGACCTGGTGCTCTTCCTGGACCTGGCCAAGCGCACGCCGTCGCTCCGCTCCATCGGCATTCAGGAATGGCTGAGCTTCTACCTGAAGTCGCCGCAGACGGCAGCCGGGCTCTATCCCGAGCATGACCTGTTCATTCAATCGATGAAGCTGAAGAACACGCTGCGCCACATCATGGGCGCGGGCCTGATTACCCATCTCGGCCTCGAATACTACGACTGACCACCTGCGGTGGGGCAGACGCCGCCGTTGGCCAGCAAGAGCAAGAATAGATGCCTCATCCGTCAGGATGGGGCATCTGTTCGTGCGGGGGATTTCGCCTTCCTTTTCAACGAAGTCTTGTTGGGCGCGCTCAGTCTTGGCCCGGGTCCGGCTCAAAACGCCGCGCAGCCCGCCACATGGGAGTTTAACGACAGCATCGGCATCGCCGACCCCCTGTTAGCGAAATGTTGACGGCTAACGGGAGCTGTGATATACAACTTCAAACTGAAGCTTCCCCTTCCTATTGCATCGCGAGAGTTTTTCCGTCGATCGCTTCCGGCGCCTGGACTTGAATACTGGAATACGTTCGTACTTATCTTCACTTCATACTGCGCATTGTGAATCTTATCCCAAGGGAATCCCGGCAGGCCCGCGCACGCTGAATGGGAAGCGATCGGAGTTGACATGAGCGAGGAACTGGAAGTTACGACGGGGGAAGACGGGAACACGAAGTACTGCAAGCGGCTGATGGCGCTGGCGAAGGTTTCCTCTCCGGAGACGCAGGAGATCGAGGGCGAGATATTCGACAAGGATAGCCTGCGCCAAAAGCTGGGGAGCGATCGAAAGTTGCGCGGGAAAGCCGCGAAGAAGTTCGGCATCGATCCGCAGTTGGCGAAAGACGGCGCCGAAAACGCCGGCAAGATGACCGAACTGTTATTCGGCCCCTGCGTGGAGATCCGGGGTACTTACTATCCCAGGGAAACATTGCTGAAGGTTCTGTTGGCGGATCCAAAGCTGCAGCAGGGGTTGGCCGCGCGGACTGCCTTCGTGCCGAGCAAGTGGCTGCTGGAGCAGGAGATGCTGGCCAAGAGCGTGGACGGCGTTGAGTCTGAAGATATCTACACGATTGCGGCCGAAAAGAAGCTGACAGGGGTTTGTTTTTCCGGGGGCGGAATACGGAGCGCGACCTTCAACCTGGGCGTGATGCAAGGGCTGGCGCAGTTGGGAGTTCTGCCGTATATCGACTATCTTTCATCGGTCTCCGGCGGGGGATATATTCATGAGTTTCTGGCGGGATGGATCCTGCGCAATGGAACCCTGTCTTCGGTGATGAAGGAGTTGATTCCGCAGGCGGAACCGGAGTGCCTGCCGAGGGCGCCGGAGCCGATCCTATGGCTGAAGCGGTATGCAAGTTACCTTACGCCGAGGCGTGGATTCTTTTCCGCGGATACGTGGACGGCGATTGCCATCTGGCTGCGGAACGCGATCCTGAACCAGATTCCGATTCTGGCCGCGTTTGCGTGCGGCTTCTTTTTTGTGCACCTGCTTGTGCCCGAGCCGATCGAGGGCTGGCGTCCTGGTTTTTCGCGCGGCGCCGCTGGAGGATGGGAGTGGTGGCTGAGCGGTGTGCCGCTGCTCGTGTGGGCGATGCTATCCGTATTGAAACTGTGGCGAAACCTGCGCTTGCAGGAGAAGATATCCGAGACGAGCAGGGACCTGGTCAAGGATCTGATGACGAATGGCGCGGTGGTGGCGTGGGTGATTGCGCCCTGGCTGGGATGTTCGTTGTGGTTGAGTTACTGGGTGCAGATGCATGCAGCCGCCGATTCTTTGTGGTACTGGGGACCGATTGCCGCGATGGGCGTCCTCATGCTGGCGATGGTGGAGGTGGTGAACTTTGCCGGCGGAGCGATGAGGGCATACAAGAACCTGAACCCCAAGGCCGGTTGGCTTCGGAAAGGATGGGCATTGCTTGGGTTTGCGACGGGAGGCGCGGCGGCGGCCGCGGTTGGGGTGGCGCTGGGCTGGGCGGCGATGGAGGGAACCCGATGGGCCTCAGTGGCGCTGAGCGATTGGATTCATGCCACGCTGGGCGCAAAGGATGCGGTGAACCAGTCGCTGAGTTTCTCGTTGAGTCAAGTGTCCGATGGGGTCGCGGCCAATGTTACCGGCGCCATGAGCATGGTGAAGGATGGCGTTGCGGGGATGACGATCAATCCCTGGCGCATTCGCCTGGCGATGTTGCCGGCGCTGCTGCTGAGTATGCCCTACGTGGCGATCGAACTGACCGTGGGCTTGCTGGGCAGGGATTACTGGGGCATCCGGCGGGAGTGGCTGGCGCGGATGCGGGCGTGGTCGATGTTATATGCGCTGCTATGGGCCGGCGTAGTGAGTTTGGTCTTGCTGGGGCCGTATGTGGGGTACTGGATCGAAGGCAAGGGTCTAACTTGGATCTGGTCGTCGCTGATTGCATTTGCGGCGGCGCATGGAGCGACCGTCTTTGCCGGATGGAGCGGCAAAGCCGACGGGAAGCCGACCGAGAATGCGTTTCTGGGCTTGAAGCCCATGGATATTCTCGCGCTGGTGGCGGCTCCGATAGCGATTGTGAGTATGCTGCTGCTGCTTTCGTTTGGAACATCGGTGGGTGTGGACAAGCTGACCTGGTGGCTGGCCCAATGCCCGCTGACACTCGGCTCAAAGTGGCTGCCGTTCGCTTCCGCTGAGGTTCTTTGTCTGCTCTCAACCGCCCTGATTGCACTGCTGCTGGGTTGGCGGGTGGACATCAACGAGTTTTCGATGCATACGTTTTACAGGAATCGTCTGTCGCGCTGTTATCTGGGGGCAACGGTGCCGGGAAGGCGGCAGCCCGATCCGTTTACGGGGTTTGACGATCGCAGTGAAGTGGTGGGCTGGGACGGAAAGTTGCGGGAGCTTACACCGCGTATGCGAGATCTGCTGCCGGTCGGTTATCAATGGCCGCCCGATAAGAAGGGGAGGCCCGATAAGAAAGGGAAGTACGACGGGCCCTTTCCGATCTTTTGCGCCACGCTGAATCTGACCACTGGAGAGGACCTAGCGACGCAGGAGCGGAAGGGGACGAGCTTTGCCTTTACGCCTCTGCTGTCGGGCTACAGCGTAGGGTGGACGGACGGGGAGCGGGACGGGAAGGTGAGTTATAACGGCTATGTTCCCACCGATGAGTATGCTTATCGGGGCGGGGGCATCGATCTGGATTCGGCGGTTGCCATATCGGGGGCGGCGCTGAATCCCAATCAGGGGTATAACAGCAATCCGGCTCTGGCGTTTCTGATGACTTTTTTCAATGTGCGGCTGGGTTGGTGGATATCGAATACGCGGAAGACCGATGCCTGGCCCGCGACCAGCGGCCGTTCAACGCCCCGGTTTGCTCTCTGGCACCTCTTCAAGGAGTTGTTCGGAACGGTGGGCGACGGCGCGGAGTATGTGAATCTGAGCGACGGCGGCCACTTTGAGAACATGGGCCTGTATGAACTGGTGCGGCGGCGGTGCACTTACATTGTGGTTTGTGATGCGGAAGAAGATTCGGAGATGCAGTTTGAGGGGATGGGCGGGGCGATCACCAAGTGCCGAGCGGATTTTGGGGCGGAGATCGACCTGGATCTGCGGCCGTTGCAGATACAGGAGGATTCGGGCTACAGCAAGGCGCATTGCGTGGTGGGAACGATCCGCTATCCCGCACCGCCCGGAGCGGGAACCACTGCGGCCGTGGCTACGGCGTGCGAGTGCCTGGGGGAAGAGGGTGCCGACAAATACACGGGAGTGATCGTGTATATGAAGTCGTCGCTGGTGGGGGATGAGCCGGCGGATTTGCTGGCGCATCAGTTGCAGAGTGCGCAGTTTCCGCAGGATTCGACGGCTAACCAGTGGTTTACCGAGACGCTGTTCGAGGCCTATCGGAGGCTGGGTCACCATATCGCCATGACGACGATCAAGCCGGCGCTTTCGCCCCAGGAGACGAAGGTCAAAGACCGGGCGGATATTCCCTGCTTGTTTGACCGGATGTATTCGATCTGGTATCCGCGAACGCCGGAGATGGAGAAGTCTCATGCGGACCATATAAGCCAGTACGAGGGGATTCTGAAGGAGCTGCGGGAGCGCAAGGAGCTGGTTGGGCTGGAGGAACGGCTGAACGACCAGCGCAAAACAGGTGACCTTCTGAAGAAACCCATTCCTGGCGGCGTTCCAAAGGCAAGCGCCCGTCCGTACGTGGAATGGAATCCGCCCCAGGAGCCGCCGGAGAGCGGATTGTATGCGGCGCAGTTTGCCATTGCGCTGATCGACCTTATGTATTCCATCTATACGGATTCGCAGTTGGCATTCCCGGATAACCGGGTTTCTCCGCACGCGCAGTGGTGGATATGCCTGTTCCGGCGATGGTGCCGGGTGGATCTTGTGCAGGAGACCTGGGCTTCGCACGAACTGGTGTATTCGAGCGAATTCGGGTTGTTTGCCAGGCGGGAGTTGGGGTTGCCTTAGCGCGGAGCTCCGGCAACCTCCCGAGACCGGCGTAGAGCGCCCCTTGACAAGGGTCGGAGTAAACCCATTTACTTATGGGCGAACGTCCAAGGGCTCCAGGGACGAATTCACCCTTTTCAGGTGATGCAATGTACGGACTGGTTCCAGCCTCCGTGGCCGCCGGGTTGCCTTCCGCGTCCGCGGTGCTCATAGCGCTCGGCGCCCCTTCACTGGCGCACCTCAGCCCCCTCGACATCGCCATTATCGCCATCTACTTCGTGATGGTCATCAGCATCGGCTTCTACCTCAAAAGCCAGGCCAACACCAGCGAAGAGTTCTTCATGGCCGGGCGCCAGATGACCGCCTGGATCGCTGGCTTGAGCTTCGTCTCGGCCAATCTCGGCGCGCTGGAGCTGATGGGCTGGGCCGGCTCAGCCTACCAGTACGGCATTCTCGCGGCGCACTGGTATTGGGTGGGCGCCATTCCCGCCATGCTCTTCCTGGGCATGGTGATGATGCCGTTCTATTACGTCTGCAAGACGCACTCCGTGCCCGGATACCTCAAGCTGCGCTATGGGCAGGGAGCGAGTGTAGTGGCCGGCGTCTCCTTCGCCTTCATGACCGTGCTGATGAGCGGCGTGAACATGTTCGCCATGGCCAAGGTGATGCAGATCGTGCTGGGTTGGGATCTGAACTTCTCCATCATCGTCTCGTCGCTGGCCGTGGCCATCTATGTAGCGCTGGGCGGATTGCGCTCGGCTATCTTCAACGAGGTCCTTCAGTTCGTCCTCATCTGGGGAGGCGCCTTGCTGGTGCCAATTCTGGGTCTGGTCGAGGCCGGCGGCTGGAGCGGCTTCAAGGCCAAGCTCGCGGCCAATATCGCCAAGGGTGCAACCGCCCAGGGCGACTATACGCACCTGTGGCGCAGCATGGGCCACTTTGCCGACAATCCCATGGGGATTCACTGGACCGGCATCGTCTTCGGCCTGGGCTTCGCTATCAGCTTCGGCTATTGGACGACGGACTTCCTTGTCGTCCAGCGCGTGTTGGCCGCCAACAGCCTTCGCTCGGCGCGCATGGCGCCCGTGATCGGTTCCTTTTTCAAGATGGCGGTGCCCTTCATCGTCATTCTGCCCGGCCTGCTCGGCCTGGTGGTGCTGCAGAATTCGGATGGAAGCCTGATGCATCTGGTCGGCGAGAATGTGGCCAGAGCCAATTCGGGAGCAGGGCTGCACACTTACAACGACGTTTTACCGCTGATGATGGTGCGCTATTGCGCTCCCGGTCTCTTGGGACTGGGCATCACCGCGCTGATCGCCGGCTTCATGAGCGGGATGGCGGGCAATGTGAGCGCCTTCTCCGCCGTATGGACCTACGACATCTACCAGCCTCTGATCGTCAAGAAGGCCAAGGACGAACACTACGTCGCCGTCGGCCGCTGGGCGACGATTCTGGGAGTCGTCATCTCCATCGGAACCGCATACATGGTCATGAATGCGGCCGGAATCATGGATTATGTGCAGGCCCTGTTCAGCTTCTTCATCTCGCCGCTGCTCGGCGTGGTGCTGATGGGCATGTTCTGGAAGCGGGCAACGAAGGCGGGCGGCTTCTGGGGCCTGCTGATCGGCACGCTGACTTCGATCAGCCTGTGGGCGTGGGTTCATTTTTATCCGGCCGCACTGCGCTACGTGGCGCTCTCGCCCGATGCCAAGGCGATGGCTGAGGATATGTACCGCGCCTTGTGGTCGGTGATCACTGCCGTCCTTGTTACCTTTGTGGTCAGTCTCTTCGGCACGCCCCGGCCGGTGGCGGAGTTGGACGGCCTGGTCTACGGCGCCACCGTGCTGCCCAAGGAAGAGCCTGTGCCCTTCTACAAGAACGAGTGGTCCTGGACGGCTTTGGCGATCGTTCTCTTCCTCGCCCTCAACATTTACTTCTGGTAAAGAGGTCACTCATGCATTCCTCTGGAATCTCAATCTGGTTCTTCATTGGAGTTCTCCTCACCATCTATGGCGCAATGATCCTTGGCTATGGATTGTTTGAGCTGGCCACCGGGCATACGGCCAACGTAATCCTGGCCAATCTGCACGCGCCGGTTTGGTGGGGCGGCTTGATCCTGGCGCTCGGCCTCTTTTACGGCGTGCGCTTTCGCCCGGGCCGCAACGGTTGATGACTATGCGGACGCAAGGGGAAAATTGACCATGGCAGCGCAGCGTACGATGACTTTCGGGATCGTGGTAGGCAACCGCGGCTTTTTCCCCGGCCATTTGGCCAAGACGGGCCGCGAAGAGATTATCTCCGTTCTGGAGGCGGCGGGAGCGCGGGCCGTGGTGTTGAGCCCGGAGGAGTCGAGGCACGGCGCGGTAGAAACCTACG
>JBEKPA010000048.1:0-16239 GCA_049521195.1 Occallatibacter sp. | reverse complement strand
CCTTCCGGTTGACCGGCGGCCGGTCCTTTACATCGTAGGGATGGATGGGGACAAAGGCCACGGTGTGGCCGCTCCTGACCCAGCGCACCGGCTCGATATGGTGCCTCTTGTGACCCACAACCCACACATAACGATGCCCCTGGTGAATCCAGCTTCCCGTGTGACAGACGGCCCAGGCGTATGGGAGGCCGCCCGTTTCAAATGCAGAGTCGATCACTCTTTGCTTGCCGGTGATCGGATCGGTTTCGAGCCGGTAACGAATGGCTGCCGGTGGGCATGGGAAGAAGGATTCTATCTCCGTGTCGTAAACCGGAGCGCTCGCGCTCGCCCCAGCCTGGTTTGTCCTGGCGGGCTGCTTGACCGTTTCAGTTGCAGCCGGCTGAGATTCCGAAGGGTTGTTGCCCGCCCGATGACTGTCCTCCGCTGTTGAAGGCTCCCAGCAGGTTCCATAGGGCTGGCACTCAAAGAATCTCCCCTGCCCTTTCATCTCCGCCAGGCCGGGGATGGGCGCGGTCAGTCCCGAGGCTTGCATCACCTCGGCATCTGCAGCCGATCGCTGGGCAATGCGGTCCGCGACCCACGTGTCCCATTCGGCAAATGCGTTTGGAGCGTCGGCGCCAGCGGCATTGAGACGGCGGCCCTCGCGCAAGAGCACGGTCTTGCCATCCGCAATGGTCTCACCGGAAATGTGGAGGCTCCAGCCGTTCAATGGCGTGACCGCCGTCGCGTCGGCATAGCTGCTGACGCGGAGGAAGGAATTGCCGGGATTGCTGGTCAGATAGCGGTCATCCGTGAGGGTTCTGAGCAGAATCGACTGACCTTCAGAACATGGAATCACGTGGGCCGCGACGGTCCCGGCGAGCAGCGCCACTTCGCCGTAGGGTACGCCGCCCGTGGTGTGCAGGTCGTTGAAGGTGAGAACCGAATTCTCTCCCAGATAGAGCGTCGAAGCGTCCTCGAACTCGATCTCCGCCCGCCCCGCGCCTGTCGCCAGGCTGAAGCCGGTTTCCAGGGGAATACCGGCGACTGCCTTCTCCCAGGTTGCGCCGGTGACCTTTTCGTTCCGCTCGCCGCGGGCGATGCGCACATCTCCCTCGACATCGCTGAGGCGGACGATCTGCGCATAGGTCGCATCCGAATAGTGGTTGCCAAGGATAAACTGCGCTTCCTTCTTGAGCTTTTCGCTGGAATCGCCATTGAGAATCTCTTGAATCTCCGCCATGGCGAGCGGCTCGTCCCGGCGCAGCAGTGAGTTCAGCGCCAGCAGTTTCAGGTCGTCGTCCTGAGCCGCGTTCGGCTGTAGAGGCTTTCCGCTCCGGGCATGGATCTCAATCTCCAGCGCGCCGCATTCATGAACCCAACTGCTGTTGGAAAAGTCGCGGCGCAGCTCGGCGCAGGCGTCGAGCGCGCTGCCGGATTGACCCTGCTTGTTCTCGGCATACGCCTTCCAATAGAGGGCGCCGTCGGAGCGATGGCCCTGCTGGCTGGCGACCTTGGCAAAGATCGCCTCCGCGTCCGGCCAGCGTCCTTCGTTGATGGCGCGCATTCCGTCGGCGTAGAGACTGCTGTCGGGCGCGTTGGATGCGGCCAGGCCGCCGTCGATTCCAGCCGGCGCGCCGCTTCCCGTAAAGCCCTGCTCCGGTGAAAACTGGGCGACGCCGGTCATGGGCGCCAAGACCAGCGCACCCAAGAGGGCGGTAAGGGAGATGCCTCCGGTTTTCATATTTCGCCTTCTTTCGACTGGGCGGCCTTGGCCGCCTCTTGCTCTGGGATTCTGGAACGCAGCACGCGTACCTGAAAGAGCAGGCCGTCCGCGTTCATTTCGTCTTGCAGCCGGGTGATGGTGGCAGGGTTCAAGCCGCCCGGATGGTTGGCCAGCTCACCCAGTACCTGATCCAGGCGATCGAGCGCCGCGGCCAGCTCCGGATCGTCGATCTTGGCGGCGTTCTGGCGGCAGATGCGATTGGCGGCCAGAAGACTCCGGGCCTCATCGCGGAGGGGAGATACCGTCTCTTCGCTGCCGGCATCGGCGTGCTTCAACTCCACCAGCAGCCGCTCCGAGCGGTCCAGATGATCGCTTAGAACGACTACCACAATCCGTTGCTGGGGCGGGGCAGCGCGTTCCTGCGCAGGGGCCGGAGTGCTTTTCGCCATAGTCCCTGCCTGTTTGTGCTCCGACAGGCGGCCCGCAAAGAAGGCTCCCACAAGCAGCAGCGCGAAGGCGGCATAACTCAAGCCTCTCCAAAGGCCAATGTCCAGCCAGCTCTGGTTCCGCACATGGTAGGCAGGCAAGAAGGGCCCTATCGATTGCCAGACCCTTTCGCCATAGGCAGGGTCGCGGGCCGGCGGCACTGCAAACTTCATTTCGTCCATATCTATGCGGAGCGCGGCGTAAGCCTCGGCGCACTCCGTGCAAGTCTTAAGGTGCTTTCCTGCGCCGGCAGTCCCTTTGCTGTAATAGTGCTCGATCAATTCTTCTTCATTCAAATGCTTCATCTCATCACCCTCAGTGGAGCCAAACGGCC
Source organism: Occallatibacter sp. (assembly GCA_049521195.1). Lineage (GTDB taxonomy): Bacteria > Acidobacteriota > Terriglobia > Terriglobales > Acidobacteriaceae > Telmatobacter. The sequence continues at coordinate 13,714 of JBEKPA010000048.1, read as the reverse complement.
GCGCAACTTCTTCACCGCGCGAAAAACCGCTTGTTTGGCCGCGTTCTGCGGAATACCCAAAGCGGCTCCAATCTCCTCGCTGGTGCAATCTTCCATATGCCGCAGCACGAAGGCCGCCCGCTCGGTGGCCGTCAGGCTGCGCAGAGCCAAATCCTGCAAAGCGCCAATCTCGCCGCTCAGCAGAAGGCGGTCGGGACCGGCAGCCTCATCCGCCACCTGTAACTTTTCCTGCTCCGGATCGGTCTCTTCGGCTACTCGGCTGGAATCGTCCACTCGATGGCCGCCGATCCTATCCAGAGCGCAGCGCACCGCGATCCGGTAGATCCAGGTGCCGAACTTGGCGCGGGACTCAAAGCTCTCCAGCTTCTGATAGCCGCGCAGGAAGGCCTCCTGCACCACGTCCTCCGCGTCGGCTTCGTTGCCGGTAATGCGAAATGCGACCCGGAAAAGGCTCTGGCTATGGCGGACAACCAAAGCCCCATAGGCCTCCTTGTCCCCCTCGAGTACAGCTTGGATCGCCTCGTGGTCGTTCTTGCCCATGCATTGCATTAGACACGAGTTTTCGGGGAGCGGTTAGGAGAGATTGAGCAGGGCAGAGCGAAGTTGCTTCAATTTGTCGCAAGCGCGGTGGAAGATTCGCCGCGGCGGGGCGGCTTTGCAGGCTGCGGAGAATTGCTCTGTCTTGAAAGGGCACGACTTCAGTCGTGCCATAAGCACCTTAGAATCAGTGCGGGCTTTAGCCCCTGAGATGCGGTCTTCGCGTATTTCAGCCAAATGCAAGCCTTGTTCCGCAGCCTGTGGGGTCGCGACGGGAGGGAGAGAAAGCGGGCGGGGCGGGGGCGATTCAGGGGTCCGATGGCGACGAAGACGGATGCTGGCGCTTCACAAAAACTTGAGGCGGCAGCGGACTAAAATATCCGCTGCCGCCTTGTATCGATCCGAAAAACGGAATGTCTTGCCGCTTCTTAAAGCGCAGGCTCCAGTTCGCGTAATGCATGATCGATGTGGTCGATCGAGCGCTCCCGCAGCCCATGGTTCTCGGGCAAATCATGTCCGTGATCCACGTCGCCACGAGCCTCTCTCAGCAGCTTCACGGCCGAGTGAATTGGCCATCCCTCGCTGCCTCCGCTCTGCGGCGGCGGCGTATGCCACGGATTCTTCCCGTCGTCCCGCGCGGCGACCTTGATGTCGTCGATGGCCTTATTGATCTGGTCGATGGCATGTTGCCGGTGACCGGCCCATGCGGGCCGGGTATCGTATTCCAGGAATGCACGGGCCGAGCGCAGGTCGGAGAGTGCGTGAAGATATGCGGGGAATTGGGCGTGCGCCTGGATTGCGGGCGCCAGGAACAGGAACGTCAGCAGCGCGAAGGCTGCCGCAGTGAGGGACTTGAGGCTACGCATTGTTCAGTTGTACCTTTCTTTGGGGATGATTCCAACTGCCTAGGCGAGAGAATACTCCTTTCACCCCTCCTTGCGCTGCGCCTATCCAGCTTTTTTCCTTCCGCATAAGGCGCTTTCCACCCACGAGGGCACCCGACCGGCCAACAGCCTGGCCCGCCCCTGAAGAACCGCCGTAACCCTGCTCGATTCCCTTCCCGGCCAAAGCGCGTCGAAGTCTCAGCCGTCCAATTCGTTGCGGCCGAGCTTTGCCCCGCTAAACTGTTCATTGAGGTGTTCCGTGCTTCGTTCCGCCTTGTTCAGCCTGCTGGCACTGCTGGTTGCTTCGGCTGCCGGGTTCGCCCAGGATTCGGCTCAGGACCGGAAAATGCGGGCCCCGACGGCCCTGCCCGCTTCCGCCGGCATACGGCAGCCAGTCAGTCAGCCAGTGGCGGGCGCCGAAGCCGACCTGGTGAAAGCCGATTGGAACGCTGCCCAGGCCAAGCTCGATCCCTGGGTTGCCGCGCACCCCACCGACGCGCGCGCTCTTTTCGACCTGGGCTACGCGGCCGACGCCGAGAACCGCCTGGACGATGCCGCCAGCCTTTACCGCCGCGCCGTCGAGGCTGATCCGCAATCGTTTTTGGCTCATCTCTCGCTGGGGCTGCTTTTGGCCCGCCAAGACAAACCTGCCGATGCCCGCCCGGAATTGGTCGCGGCCACCAGCCTCGACCCCGGCGACGCGGGTCCAGCCATGAAGGCCCGCGCATGGCGAGCCTTGGCTCGGATCGACCTCAATACCGACCCGACCGCGGCCTCCAACGACCTGCTGGAAGCCCTGAAGCTCACTCCCGAAACCCCGGACGACACACTGCTGGCCGCCAACCTGGCCGACCAGGCCGGCGAGTACGCTGCCGCCGAAACCGCCTACCGCCGCGTCCTGGCCAAGGATGCCAAATCCGCCCCCGCCAACGCCGGCCTCGCCCACGTGTTGATCGCGCGCAAACAGTATCCCGAGGCCGAAACCCTGCTTCGCGCGGCTCTCGATCAATCCCCTGACGACCCCACCCTCACCGCGCAACTGGCCGCCGTGCTTGCCGCTCAAGACAAGGCCGAGGCCCTGCCCCTTCTGCAAAAGCTCCACGACGCCCACCCCGGCGACCCCGCCATCACGCGCATGCTGGCTGAGGTTCTGGCCGAAGCAGGCGATGCCGCCGGCTCCGACCTGCTCTATATCGGGCTGCTCAAGGCCAACCCCAACAACCCCGACCTGCTGATCGATCACGGCCAGAACCTGACCCGCCAGCTCAAGTTCGATCAAGCCTTTGCCGCCTTCGACAAGGCTACCCAGCTCGACCCAGCCAACGGCGACGGCTGGAGCGGCCTGGCCTTTGCCGCTTCGCGAACCAATCAGCCTTCCATCACGCTGCACGCGCTTACGATGCGGTCAAAGTATCTTCCCGAGGTTTCCGCTACCTACTTCCTGTGGGCAACCGCATACGACACGCTCCACCAGAGGTCGGCGGCGGTAAGCTACTACCGCCGCTTTTTGGATTCCTCCGCCGGAAAATTCCCCGATCAGGAATGGCAGGCTCGTCAACGTATAAAATTGCTCAATAACAAACAGTGAATTCGGCGATCCTGTGAACCTGAGTATGGCGGCCTCGATTCAAATTGCCGCGACCCTCGAGTTTGTACGCTCGAAGATCTTCCCGCTTGCAATTCTTCATCGAATCGTCATATAGTCACGGCCTGGGGTAATGCCGATTTTCATTCGGCAAGGCCCCATGAAATCGGAAGCCCGCCCTAAGCCTCTTCAGCGGAGGTTCCACATGCGGTCCAGGGTTCCTTTGGCGCTCCTCGTCCTGCTCACCATCTCCTCAGGCCCGTCCTGCGCCTCCGGCTTCGACGACAAGCCTTTCAATCAACAGAGCATCGATGCACTCTGGGCCAAGGCCAGCCAGGCCCAACCGCGCGAGCAGTGCTTTCTTTACGCGGAACTGGTCCATGAGATGACCGAGTTCAGTTTGAGGGAATACGCAGCTGGCGACGTGGAAAAAGCCACTGGGATGCTCAAGCAGATTCAGATCCTGGCGCACAAGATTCACCTCTCCGTATCCGACGACGACAAGCGGCTCAAGAACGCCCAGATTCTGCTCCGCCACACTGCCTTCCGGCTCACCGAGATGCTGCACAACAGCAGCCTTGAGGACCGCCCGCTGGTGGAGCAGACGCTGGCACAGGTGAACCAGGCCCAGAACGAAGCCATGTTGCAGGTCTTCCGCAAATAGCCTATCGGTCTTTTCCCCGCCTCGCTGCTTGTGCTTCAATGGGAACGCTGGAGTGTGAGCCGATGCGTCCCCTGCGCTGGATAGCCGCGATTTCGCTCTGTCTTCTTCTTGCCTCGCCTCTGGCCGCGCAAAAGGAGAAGCGCGAGCCCCTCAGCGAAGCCCAGATCGAGCAGATCCGCGAGGCCGGCATCGATCCGGATGAGCGCGTCAGCCTCTACACAAAGTTCCTCAACGAGCGCGCCGACGTTCTGAAGGGGCTCACCAGCCGCGTCAAGTCCGCCGGCCGCAGCCGCCGCCTCGACGATGAGCTGCAGGACTTTACTGCGCTTATGGACGAGTTTGGCTCCAACCTCGATGTCTACTCCGATCGCCACGCCGATATTCGCAAATCGTTGAAGCCGCTGCCCGCGGCCACCGAGCGCTGGCTGGGCATTTTGCGCGCTCTGGCCGGCGAGCCGGGTTTCGACCTGGCCCGCAAAGAGGCCATCGAGAGCGCCCAGGATCTGGCCGACCAGGCCGCGCGCCTGCTGCGCGAACAGACCGACTACTTCAACCTGCATAAGGACGAACAGGGCCAGGATCGCAAGGAACCGAAATAGTGGCGGGGAGTTGGGATTGAAGGTGAGCTTCTCCCTTCGCGGCAGAGTCGCGCTCGCATTCTCAAGATGGGGCGACCTTCGGAGTGGACAGGATCTCGCGGCTTGCCGTCCGCATTGGTGAGCGGGAGGGGGCGAAGAGGCAGATTCCCAGGCTCTCACTGCTTCTTGAGTACGGCGGCGCCCTTCTCGTCGGCGAGGATGGCGTTCTCAAGGCGGCGGAAGGCGGCGGCTTTTTCGGGTGGAATCTCGACCTGGCGGACAACGTATTCCCTCTCGTAGTGCAGGGTATTGCCTTTGGCCGAGACCGAGGAGTGGTAGTTGGCAAAGTCGAGGTCGAGGTTGACCGGGTCGGGGGTCTCATCGATCACGTAGCCGGGGGGCAGGGCGATATCGAAGCTGTCGCGCCAGCGGCCGGTGGCCTCGAGGTCGATGGGGTAGATGCGCGGCTTATCGTCAAATGGCCTGACATAGGAGCCGACGACGCGGGGACGCACCAGCAGGAGCGGACCGGCCTGATGGGCGTATTGTGCGGCGGATAGCTTGTAGTGGATTTCGATTGGCTCGTCGAGGGCAGGAGGCTGCACAATTTGAAATGAGTTGAGAACGACTCCGGGAACGTCTTGCGCAATGTCAGATTCGAGTTTCTCGCGGCGCTCCTTCTCGTCCTTGAACTTGAGAGAATTGCGGAGCTCTCCGCCACCGCTTCCGGAACGGACGGCATCGACGGAGCCGGCGAGGGTTCCGTCGGAGGCGAGGGTAAAAGTGCCTTTGCGCTCGTTGGGATTGGCGTCAGGACCAAGCACCGGCAGGGCTATGATCTGGCTTGAGGTGCCGGCGGCAAGGATTCCATAGCTGCCTTGCTCGTAGGAGGGCAGATTGCCGATTGGCGTGCGCTCGTTAGTGGGGTCGAAGATGAGGTAGCGCTTGCCGTCCATTGCAATCACAATGGCCTTGAGGCGCGGGTCGCTTACGTCCCCCGGAACCTCGATGGCGGTAATCATGTGGTTGCCGTAAAGGGAAGGTTCGTCTGGATCGACGACGCCGCGGTGATCGTCCACGGGCATATAAACGGCGTGGATGCCGATAGCCTGGAGCATGGAGATGACGAGAGTGGTTTTGTCCTTGCAGTCGCCGTAGCGGTTGTGGAAGATGTCGGGGGCGTGATTGGCCTGCAGGCCGCCGATGCCCCGCATGACGATGAAGTAGCGGATGTTCTTCTGGATGTACTCGGCAATGCGGCTGAGTTTGGTATAGAAATCCGGGGCTCCGGCGATGAGAGTTTGAGCCTGGGCGGCGATCTCGGGGGATGGATCGGGGCGGTTCGCTTCGAGAGTGGTGACCCATTGGCCGATGGCGCGCCACTGGTTGTCTTTTCCTTCGACCGCGGCATCGCCCCACTGGACGCACATGCGCGCGGCCAGAGCTTCCCATTCCGGAGCGGAGCGCACATCGCGAAGGATGAGAGCGTGCATGTCCTTGACCTCCCAGCGCCAGTGGTTGGGAGCAACCTCGACCGGCTTGACGGGCTGGAATCTGTGCCAGGATTCAGAGTGCGCGCGACCAGCGGGCAGATCCACTTCGAGCGCCTGGAAGACCACGGGGATGCCACTCTGGATGTGCCAGTTCTTTTCCTGGATATAGGGACGGAGCAACTCCTCCGACTCGCAGATCTCAATCGCGCCGACATCGACAGCGGGAGGATGGGCGACGCGAGTCTTTGTTGTGGAGAGCATGATGGGGATTCCAGTATCGCCTTCTTCAATAAAGTCCGTGTCCTGGGCCTGGTATTGCTTTTCGTCGGCGGCGATGGTCCAAACGCGGAAGTAGTCGATCTTCTCGTCCGCATCGTAGGAGACGGCACAGGCATTGTGGCGGCCCTGCGGCTTGAGGATGCGGATGGCTTCGCGCTCACGCTCGACGGCGCGGCCCTGCCCGTCGATGGATTCGACGTACTCATCGAAGAGGATCACCGCGGCAGCATCCTGGTCATAAGCGGGCGTAGGCGTCTTGGCGGCGTCCAGGCCCCATTGCGGCAGCGGCTGATTGTTCTTGCCGAAGATGCCTGCATGGGCGAAACTGCACGCCAGCGCCAGGAGAGCGATTGCCAGGACGCGGGAGAAGACGCTGGAAGAGATGCGCATGATCAGTTTCCCTTTCCTGCTGCGGCGCGGGTGAGCACGACCTGCTGCTGATCGGCGGCGGCGACCTTCAGGTAAAAGCCATGGAGATCGCTGTAGTCATTGGGGCCGAGGAGAGTGTAGTTGTGGGCGAGGGTGCGCTTGACCTCCACCGAACCGTCCTTTACCGTCGTGACGATCCTAAAGATGGCGTTATCGGGCCAGGCGAGCTCCGCGGTTTGCGGCGCACTCTCGACGGTGAATCCATCCGGCAGATGGTAGACAACGTCGTCCACGTCCATCTTGGCGTAGTGGACATCGACGGGAGTCACGCGCTTGTCCTGCGCCACGAAGGGATGGCTGGCGCGGGACTCGAAGAACATCCCGGGAAGGAAGGCGCGCTTGCCTGTCGCCGTTCCCAGGGTGCCGTCGATCTTGAAGACGGCGATCAGGTTGAGATTGGGATCTTCGAGGCCTGAGAAGCGCTGGAAGTCTGTATTGACGCCCTCGGGTATTTCGTTCCGGAGGTATTCGCTGAACCGTTTCTTGATCTCTTCGGCGTCGTTCTCAAGCGCCATTTGCCGCCAGTGGAGCGCATCCGGGCCAATCATTGCGACGCTGACCGTTCCCTTCACTGTGCCGTCGGGGCCGATCGCGATATCGCCGACGCGCTTCACAATCGCGGTGGTGTATGTGTTGGGGGGCGTGGTGGCGATGACCGCTGCCTTGTCGGCAAGCCGCAATCCGGCGGCCATGGTGTGCTTCCAGTGCAGGATGCCAAAGGGACACATCTTCTGGCCGGGATCGAGAAAAACCTCTTTGCCGGCCAGTTCAATCACCGCGATGTAGTCGTCCAACTGGCCGACGCTCAGATAGTTGGCATCGAATAGGGCGCGGCTGCGATCGACCACCTGAATGGGCCAAACCTTGAGACCCGCGGCCCGTGCCAGGGCCACATAAAGAAGAGCGACCTCATCGCCCGATCCGCTCTGCTCTTTCCAGACGTCCTCGGCATTCTTGATGGGCTTGATCTGCTCGGCCTTGCGCTCGGCTTCGGACTTCTTGCGGCTGAAGTCCGTATTGTCGAGTTTCATCACCGCCGCGTAGATTTTGCGCGCCTTTTGCTCGTCGGTGTCTGTTGCGGCGACGATTCCCTCGACCGTCTTCCGCACTTCGTCGCTGGGGTTGGTGAAACGCTCGGCCTCCTTGGCCCAGTGTTTGCCCTCGGTATCCCAGAAATTCTTCCCGGAGCGGGCGAAGGTGTAATAGAACTCGACGCGCTGATTGATCGTGTTGAGCGGCGGCATCCAATCCTCGGTGGGTGTTGGAGGGATGTCAGTCAGATCGACGGAATAGCGTCCGTTGATGCTATAAGCCACCGCCGAAGGAGGGACCGCGGTTACCGAGTACATGAGTTCGTTGAACAGTTCGCCGCGGCTATTCGTAATGTAATGCCAACCGCCCATATGCGCGGGATTGAACATGTAATGGGCTTTGTGAACGAAGTACGGCTGTTGAATCTTCCATGTGGGCGCCGAGACCGCATTGTCGTCGTAGTCGAGGTCCAGCCGGTACTCCAGGATGCTTCCCACCTCGACGCTGGGCAGCGTGAAGACCATCGTGTTGACCTGATAGGCGCTGTTCTTGACGTCCATCAGGTCGGTGGGCTTGGCGGTCAAGGGAACGATGGTTCCATCGGCGTGGATGGTGCGGCCCTTGATCTCCTTGACCATGAACTGGCCGTGCTCGTAAGGAATGCGAATCGTGGCCAGTTCCTTTCCCTTCTCCGTGAGCACTTTGATGCGCTCATAGTAGCCGTGGAAATGAAGCGCGTCGTCGGTTGTTTCCTCGCGGTAGAGGTAGACGGCGGACGCGCCTGGCGCCTTGGGGTCGGCGGTCATCTTCAGCTCTTCGTCGGTGGGCTGCTGGAACTGGGCAAGGAGAAGGGCCGGCGATGCGAGGGCGAGGAGCGGGAACACATTACGGAGAAACACGGAAATTCGCATGAAGGTGTCCTTTTGGGGGCGAATGGAAGTGTATCGCATTTTTCCCTGTTCAGTTTCCTTTCGCTGCTGAGGATGCGGTGAGAACGAGTTGTTGCTGATCGGAGGCGGCGACCTTCTGGTAGAAGCCGCGAAGGTCCTGGTATTCGTCGGGCTTGGCGACTGTAAAGAAGCGAGCGAGGGTTCGGCCGATGGTGATCTGACCGGGCGCAGAGCTGGATTTTGTTACAAGAATCGCGTGGTCCTTCCAGGCCACTGTAGCGTCCTGGGGTGCGCCCTCGACTGTGAGCCCTGGGGAGATGCGATACGTGACCTGATCCGTAGTCTGTTCGCCGTATTGCATGTCAACGGGTTCGAGACGCTTTTCCTGATCGACGAAGGGACGATCGCTGCGGGTCTCGAAAATGAAAGCTGGAAGAAAAAGACGTTTTGCAGTGGCCACACCGAGGGATCCATGCACGTTGACGATGGCGATAAGTTTGACGTCTGGATCGTCGAGGCCCAGAAAGTGGTCGAGATGTGCCTCGACGCCCTGGGGAACCGCGGACTCCAGTGAGTGGTCGAATTGCTTCTTGACCTCGTCCTCGTCGTTCATAAGGGCTGCCTGACGCCAGTGGAGGGCTTGCTGTCCGGTCATAACAAAGCGAAAGACGCCGGTGATGACGCCGTGCTCATCGACATCGACGTCGCCGATGCGCAATAGAGCGTTCGGCTTGGCCGCCTGAAACGCGGTGGTGGTGGCAAAGTGGCCGTCCGGGCTCTGGCGGGCGCCGCTGGCCCCTGTGTTCTTCCAATGCAAGGTTTGGAAAGGGCACATTTTTTCGCCTGGATCGAGAAGGATCTCCTGGCCGCCGGTGGCAAGAATTACGACGTCGTCATCAAGCTGGTCGAAGTCGAGATATCCGGCGGCAAATATGCCCTTGGAACGGTCGACGAGCTTCATGTCGTAGGCAGTGAGGCCGGCGGCACGCAGCATGGCCAGGTAGAGTAAGGCGATGTCCTGCCTGGAGCCGCTCTTTTGCGCCCAGGTGTCTTCTGCCCGCTTGGCGGGCTTCAGCTTGAGCTGCTTCAACTCCGCATCAGTTTTGTGGCGCGAGAAGTCGGTGTTATCGAGAGCCTGAACGGCTTTGTAGATCTTTCTGGCTTTATCGAGGTCGCTGTCGGAGGGTGCAATCAGGCCGTTGACAACTTCTCGAATGGATGTCGAAGGCTCGGCGAAGCGATCGACATCCTTTGACCACAGCTTGGTTTCGGAGACCCAGAAATCCTGGTTGCTTGAAGCGAACTGGTAGTAGAAGAGCACCTGGTAAAGCAGGCTGGAGATGGGCGGCATCCACTCCTCTTGCGGGGCCGGGGGGATTTCGTTCAGGTCAAGGCTGAAGCGGCCGAATCCGTCTCTTTTGACCTCGACACCGGGCGGAAGCTGGGTCCACCAGAGGATTGTGTTGAGAGTTCTTCCGCGCGCATCGGTCAGGTACTGGTGGGTGACGCCCATCGAGCCTGTTATGAATCCTTTGAAAGGGACGAAACCGTAGTGGGCCTTATGGACGAAGTATTGCTTCTGGAGATTCCAGGATGGGGAGGAGGCGATGTGCTCATCGTAGCTCGCTTCATAGCGGTATTCGAGAATGCTGCCGACTTCAACGGCTGGCAAGTTGAAGACCTTGCGGTCCACTTCCAGTTCGCCGTGCTTCGACGCCTGCTTGACGATCAACAATTCGTCAGGCTTGCCAACAAGCGGAATGACCTTTCCGTCGGCGTGAATGGTGCGGGCTTTGATATCGGTGATTCGGGAGAACCCTGTGAAATAGGGAACTTCGACCGTGGCTAACTCCTTGCCTTTCTCTGCGAGCACCTTGATGCGCGCGTAAACCGTCGCGGTGTGAAACTGGTCGTTTGTGACTTCCTCGACGTTGAGGTAGACGGCTGCTGCGCCGGGCGCCTTGGGGTCTGCGGTCATCTTCAGCTCTTCGTCGGTGGGCTGCTGGAACTGGGCAAGCAGGAGGGCTGGCGATGCGAGGGCAAGAAGCAGGAATATGGAGCGCAGGAAGGCGGAGTTGCGCACGAGATTTCTCCTTTGCCTTTAAGAAGAGGAAGTATAGCAAGAAGAGAGCATCCGTGGTATGTGCCTTATGGGTGAGCCGGGCGACGCTGGCGGGATTTGATGATGGACGGCAGCAAGTCAGCTCCCGCTTCGCGGGGATGGCGAGTTGGGTGAGTTCGTCCGAGAAGTCGCGCGGGTTGAGCGCGGAGTTGCGCGGGCGTAGACTGGTGCGGGCTGGTAACGCGATGGGAGAGAGGATTTTTGCCATGAAGCGGTTTGGATTCTTGGGGATCTGGGTCTGGCTGGGTGTGGCGGGGTTGGCGGCGCCCGGAGCGCTGGGGCAGTGGAATCCGCCCAATCCGGTGGTGAGCTTTGAGAAGCTTGCCGATGGGCTGGAGGTGCGGCAGAAGGATGGAGTGCTGCGGCTGGAGGTGAAGGCGGAGGACGTGCTCCACGTTACCTACTCGGCGCTTGCGGGGCCGGGGGACGGCGCGGCGCCGGACCGGGCGCCGGACTTGGTGGTGGTGAAGAAGGACTGGCCTGGAGCGGCGTTTGAGGTGAGCTCCGATGAGAAGACGGTGGCGCTTTCGACGGCGAAGCTAAAGGTGGTGATCGAGCGCGGGAGCGGGGCGCTGCGCTACATGGGCGCGGACGGAAAGACGTTGACGACCGACAGCTACCGGTCGCTGCGGCCGGTGGAGGTGAATGGCGAGAAGGCCTTTCACGCGGAGGTTGTCCTCGGGAATTATGGGTCGCACGAGGGGTTTTACGGGTTGGGGCAGCACCAGGCGGGGGTTTGGAACTATCGCGGCGAGACGGTCGATCTGTCGCAGGAGAACACCAACATTGCCATTCCGCTGCTGGTTTCGACCAACGGGTATGGAATCTTCTGGAACAACGCATCGCGCAGCCGGGTGAACAACCGCTTTGTTCATGCGCTTTACGTGAGCGCGGAGGTTGCGGACCGGGTGGACTATTACTTTTTTTATGGGCCGGAGGCGGACCAGATCATCGGGCATTATCGGGAGCTGACCGGAGAGGTTCCGTTGTTTGGCCGGTGGGCTTACGGGTTCTGGCAGTGCAAGAACAGATACCAGTCACAACAGGAGCTGGAGACCTTGGCCGCGAAGTACCGGGCGCTGCACATACCGGTGGACAACATTGTGCAGGACTGGTTCTGGTGGGTAACGATGGGCGAGATGAAGTGGAATCCGAACTACCCGGACCCGCGGGGGATGATCGACAAGCTGCACGCGGAGCACTTTCACCTGATGGTTTCGATCTGGCCGTTCTTCAGGTCCGGCACCGCGGTTTACGACGAGTTCGACACGAAGGGATGGTTCGTCGCAAAAACCGTGTCGCCCAGTTACCATCCGATAGACCAGGCGCTCTACGACGCTACCAATCCCGAGGCGCGGAAGCAATATTGGGCGAATGTGAACACGGCGCTGTTCCAGAAGGGCGTGGACGCATGGTGGCTGGATACCGATGAGCCGGAGACCGAGGGCCGGGAAGACAACATCCTGACTACAAACAAGATCTATCTGGGCTCGGGAGCGCGGTATGCGAATGTTTATCCGCTGTTTCACTCGGGGGGCGTGTCGGATGGGCAGCGGGCGGCGTCGGAGGAGAAGCGGGTGTTCATTCTGTCGCGGTCGGCGTATGCGGGGTCGCAGCGGTATGGCGTTACGGTGTGGTCGGGCGACGTGATGAGCGACTGGATGACCTTTCAGCGGCAGATTCCGGCGGGGCTGAATTACTCCATCTCGGGGATGCCATATTGGACGACGGACATTGGCGGGTTCATCTCCGGCGGAAACCTCAACGACCCGAAGTTCCGCGAGTTGTTTGTGCGCTGGTTCCAGTTCGGGGCGTTCTCGCCGATCTTCAGGGTGCATGGAACTCGCAATCCGGACGAGAATGAGCTGTGGTCGTATGGGCCGGAGGCGCAGAAGATTCTGGTGGACTACGATACGCTGCGCTACCGGCTGATGCCGTACATCTACTCACAAGCCTGGCAGGTCACCAGCCGGCACGGGACGCTGATGCGGCCGCTGGTGATGGACTGGCGCAGCGATGTCGAGGCGCAGAACACCGGCGACGAGTATATGTTTGGGCCGGCGATCTTGGTGAGCCCGGTAACTACGCAGGGAGCTGTGAGCCGGACGGTGTATCTGCCAACGGTAACGTGGTTCGACTTTTGGACCGGCGAAAAGCAGGACGGCGGGAAGCGCATCGAGGCGGATGCGCCTTTGGCCAAGGTGCCCTTGTTTGTGCGCGCGGGATCGATCATTCCCATGGGGCCGGCGATGGAGTGGACCACCGAGAAACCGGCGGACCCGATCGAACTGCGGGTTTATCCGGGCGCGGACGGGGATTTCACGCTGTACGAGGACGAGAACGACAGCTACCGCTATGAGAAAGGCGCCCTTGCCACCATTGCCATGCACTGGGACAACGGAGCGAAAACGCTAACCCTGGGTGCGCGCCAGGGAAGCTTCCCTGGAATGCTGGCGCAGAGAACGTTCCGGGTCGTGCTGGTTGGCAAGGATCATGGCACGGGAGTTGGCGAGAGTTCGCGGACGGAGGCGAGCGTGGTGTACAAGGGAGAGAAGATGGAGGTTAAGCCCTAGAGAACCTCTCCCCACGCCCAAGTCGTGTGGGTGCCCCATCCTTGCGGCGTATTTGTTCTTGCCGCAACGATGGGAGGTACGCGGGCGCTCTGACGGCCTTCATCCGGCTTCTCGCTTGGCGTTCTTCGCCGCGTACATGGCGGTGTCTGCGGCGCTGAGAAGCTCGTCCTTGGTGGCGCCGTTCTCGGGGTAGAGAGCAATGCCGACGCTGGCCGAACCTTGTAAGGAGTGGCCCTCGATCAGGAACGGCTCCTGGATGCACCGCTCCAGGCGCTGTGCGATCTCCTCGACCTTGGCGCGGTTGCGAACCTGGGGCAGCAGGGCGGCAAATTCGTCTCCGCCGAGCCGGGCCAGCATATCCACGCCGCGCAACTGGCGCTTCATGCGCAGCGCCACTTCCTGCAAGTAGAGGTCTCCAATCTGGTGGCCGTAGAGGTCGTTCACCTGCTTGAACTTGTCCAGGTCGATGTAGATCAGCCCGAAGATTCCGGCATTCTGGTGCGCCGCCGCGATCTGCCGGTCCAGGTATTTGTCCAGCGAGAAGCGGTTGTGGATGTCGGTGAGCAGGTCGAACTCCGAACGGTGGCGCAGATCGGTGTAGAGGCGGCGCGTCTCGATCGCCAGGGCGGTCAGCGCAACCGCCATGGA
>JBEKPA010000047.1:0-16296 GCA_049521195.1 Occallatibacter sp. | reverse complement strand
AGGTAACGGACGAATCTCATATGCCTCAAGTCAAATGGAATGTCCGGCTCTGCTTGCGTAATCAGGATGACCTCGCGGCCAAGCGCGTGTGCGATCCCAATCTCATAAAAAACGTTCGGATTCCGGCCCGTGCAGTCACAGATGATTACGCAGGATCTATCGATCAGTGAAACGACTTCCTGAACGACCGCGGGGTTCTCCCAAATGTCGTCTCCTCGCCGGCACCGCAGACCGGCCGCCTCTGCTGTGCGCCGAAGGGTGGCATAAACGGCATCGAAGTCAGGATCGTAGGGCATCATCGCGGACATGAGGCTGGGTTCAATATTCTCGAATTCCGGTAACTGAAAAGCCTTCGGCCGCTGGCGGCGCGGCTGAGAATTCCCTAGTAGAGCCCGATAGAGGTCTGCATCCTTTACTGACCAATGCGTTCGTGAGAACTCAGCTTCGCCGATGTCCAGGTCGGCCGCAAACCCTTGCAAGGCGCAGTTTGGAACCGCTGGAATTCTGAGGTCGTATGTGTAATCGAGTACGACGTTGCGTCCACTTATTCTTGCACCGGTGATTGTGCCAACCCGGGCAACTTGAGGGCCTTCCCCCGATGTCTCTTCGACGAATAAGGCAGGGAGGTCAGCCAGCGCCTCAAGGTCAAGCTGGCCTCGCGGCATGAACCTATCAACCAGCGGCTCCTCAGTAGACTCGAGGACGCGACTATCAGGCATCTTGTCACGGCCATCGGCCCACGGTCCGTACTTCACAAGCAGGTTGAACATCTTCGCCCCCCATTGAGGTATCAGCAAACAAACTCGTTAGGTCCATCGAGGGGGCCTACGGGCGTCTCCCTCACCCCTGATCCCGCCACAGCACAACGCCACCCAGCAGCCCGCTCTCGTTGGAGACGATGCTCACGTTCTTCGCGGGCGTGAAGAGGATCTTCTTGGTATTGCCGCCGCCGATGTATAGGTGGTCCCAGTTAAACAGGGCTTCGGTCTGCTTGATTGCCGCCTCGATGAAATCGTTCCAGCGCGCCTTGCCGAACCTGTCCAGGCCGCGGCGGCCCAGGTAGTCCTCGTAGGTCATGCCCTTCTTGCGCCAGGGATGGTGGCCCAGCTCCAGGCCGGGACAGAGATGGCCGTTGGTGAACAGCGCCGATCCCAGGCCGGTGCCCAGCGTTAGCACCAGCTCCACGCCCTCGCCCGAGATGGCGCCGTAGCCGGCCACGTCGGCGTCGTTGCCAACGCGCACGGGCTTCTTGAAGCGCTTCTCCAGCTCCGCTTGCAGCGGGAAACCCGCAGCCCACAGCGGATGGAGGTTGAAGGCGCCGAAGGTGGCGCCGTGCTTGACTACGCCGGGAAACCCGACCGAGACCCGATCGAACTCTCCCATCAGCTTGCGCAGTTCCTCCAGTCCAGCCAGCACCGCATCCGGAGTGGGCACCTCCGGCGTAAGCACGCGCTGGCGCACGCTCACCGGCTTGCCCTCCGGGTCCAGCAGCATGGCCTTCAGCCCCGAACCGCCGATGTCGATCGACATGGTGATGGGGTCAGAGGTGGCAGGCGAAGCGGCGGGCACACAAATAGCGTTGGATGCGGTCTTGGGAGTCATGTCGAATGGATTGTAATGCGTGCGGCCCGGATTGCAATGACCGAAAAGAGTCATTTTCACAGGCCAACCGTTGTCCGCCCCTCCATCCCCTACACTGGTTCTTGTCTCCCATGCCCGCCTGCTGCGAAGTCGCGTTGCCCGTCCCGCTGGACCGCACCTTCACTTATGCGGTGCGCGAGGACCAGTTACCGCGGCGGGGAGCGCGGGTCATCGTCCCCTTCCGCAACGAGAAGCTCATCGGCGTGGTGACCGCGGTGAACACCAAGCCTCCGGCGGAGTTCGAGGTCCGGTTCCTGGAGGCGGTTGTGGACGACGAGCCGCTCCTGAGCGAGGATCTCCTCACCCTGGCCGATTGGATGGCCCAGTATTACCTGGCTCCGCTGGGCGAGGTGCTGCGCGGAATGCTGCCGCTGACGGCCGAGGTCCGCCGCACGGTCTACTACCGCATCACCGACCTGGGACGCGACGTGCTGGCCGCAAGCGTAGACGGGGAGTCTGGCGCGCCGCAGGTCTCTCCGCCGCGCCGCACGAGACTTGGAGCAACCGGCGAAGAGCCTGCCCTAGAGCCTCAAGCCTCCGCTGATTCCAAGCCAACCGCGTACCAACTGAATCCAACAACCTTCACTAAATTAACAGTATACAGGAATAACCTGAAGCAACGCAGCAAGGTCTCCGCGGAAGAGCAGGATCTGGAGCATCGCGTCCTCAGCCGCCTTGCCGCCGGCGAGCCGGTCAAAGTCTCCACGCTGCGCACCGCAACCGCTGCCACCCTTCCGGTCCTCGCCGGCATGGTGCGCAAGAAGTGGATCGCCCGCGAAACGGCGGCCGCGGAGCGCGATGCCCGCCGCATGGAGCGCTTTGCCGTGCTTATTCCCGAGGCCCGCCTGCCCGCCCTGACCCGGAAGCAGCAGGCCATCCTGGCCGAGCTGGCGGCCTGCGGCGGCGAACTGCCTCTCGTCGAGTTGCGCCGCCCAGATCGCGTTATGGCACTGCCCTCCTCCACGCTGCAAACGCTGGTCCGGCGCGGACTGGTCCGCATTGACGAGCGCCCGGCGGCCTTCCGCCTTGGCGGCCTTCCGCCCGTCGCCGCGCCCTTCCTGCTCAACGAGCCGCAGACCGACGCCCTGGCCAGCCTGGCCGTGGCGCTGGGTGGGTTCCATCCCTTTCTGCTTCATGGCGTCACGGGGTCCGGCAAGACGGCCGTTTATCTCGCCGCCATGCAGCGCGCCCTGGATCGCGGATTGTCGTCCATCCTGCTGGTTCCCGAGATCGGCCTGACGCCGCAGATGGCAGGCCTGCTCGACGCCGCCTTCGGGAAAAGGGTCGCCCTGCTCCACTCCGCGCTCACCCCGGAAGAGCGCAGCGAGCAGTGGCGGCGCATCCGGCGGGGCGAAGCGCCCATCGTCGTCGGCACCCGTTCGGCCATCTTCGCCCCCGCGCCCAACCTGGGATTGATTCTGGTGGACGAGGAGCACGACCAGAGCTACAAGCAGGAGGAGACGCCCCGCTACAACGCCCGCGACGTAGCCGTGATGCGCGCCAAACTCCTGGGCGCGGTGGTGGTCCTTGGCTCGGCCACGCCGTCGCTGGAAAGCTGGCAGAACTCGGTCCTGGGCAAGTATGCACGCATCGAGTTGCGCGACCGCGTGATGGACCGCCCCCTGCCCTTGGTCGAGCTGGTCGATATGCGGCGCGAATTTCAGGAGACGGGCCGGGAGCAGCTCTTTTCCCGCGCTCTCATCGACCAGACGCAGGAAACCCTCGACCGCGGCGAGCAGGCCCTCATCCTGCTCAATCGCCGCGGCTACTCCTTCGCCGTCATCTGCCGCGCCTGCGGCGAAAAGCTTGAATGCCAGAACTGCGCCATCTCGCTCACCCACCACAAGCCTCCGGGCGACGATGCTGGAGTGGCCCGCGCCGGCCAGCGCCTGGAATGCCACTACTGCGGCTTCAGCCGCACCGTCCCCGCCCGCTGCCCCAAGTGCGACAGCGAGCACCTTTACTACCTTGGCGCGGGATCGGAACAAGGCGAGGAACGGCTGGCGGAGATATTCCCCTCCGCGCGCATCGGCCGCATGGACCGCGATACGGTCCGCGGGCGCTACGATCTGGAGCGGCTGTTGGCGCGCCTCCACTCCGGCGAGATCAACCTCCTTGTGGGCACCCAGATGATCGCCAAGGGCCACGACATTCACGGCGTAACGCTGGTGGGCGTGGTGGGTTGCGATCACGCCCTCTCCATGCCCGACTTCCGCGCCGCCGAACGGGTCTTTCAGTTGATGACCCAGGTCTCAGGCCGCGCCGGCCGCGGCGAGCTGCCAGGCCGCGTAGTGGTGCAGACCTACTATCCAGACCACTACGCCATCGTCGCCGCCAGCACCCACAACTACTTGAGCTTTGTAGAGCGCGAACTGAAGTATCGCCGCTGGATGCACTACCCGCCCTTCGGCGTGCTGGCCAACGTCCTCGTGCAGTCGCCAAAGCTGGAAGAAGCCGCCGGATGGTCATCTACATTGGGCAAGTATCTAGTCCCAAACCAGAACGGCGGAGCCGTGCGCGTGCTCGGACCCTGCACCGCGCCCATCGCCCGCATCAAGGGCGTCTACCGTTTCCATATGATTCTCAAGGCCGTCTCGCGCAAGGCGCTCAAGGCGGCCCTGCGCGGAATGCTGGCCCACGCCGATGAGGCCGGCATTCCGCGCAGGAATCTAGTAGTGGATGTGGATGCGCTGCGCCTGATGTGACCACCTGCGGTGGGGCCAACTGTCTGAGGCATGCAAAGCAATGTGCATAAGCTTCCCACCCTTGCCGCAGAAGACGCCATGGCTGGGGAACCAAAGCGATGTGAGGGCTACGAATCCCACCCTAGTCACATGAATCCGCCGCGGCGGACGGCGAGAATCGGGTGCCCAGTTGCTACTTCAGGGGCGCGCCAGTCTGCAGCGCATGCAGTTCCTTGCCCGGCTTGAAGCGCACCGCTTTGCCGGGGGTGATGCTGACCTCGGTGCCGGTGCGGGGATTTCGGCCGATGCCGGTTTTGCGGGCGCGGACGCTGAAAACGCCAAATCCGCGCAGTTCGATACGCTCTCCGGCGGTGAGAGCCTGTTTCAGGCCCTCGAAGACCGCATCCACCGCAGCCTCCGCCTTGGTGCGGGGCAGGCCCGTGCGCTCGATTACTTGATGGACGATGTCCTGCTTAATCAATGGGGTAACCTCGTGGGCACATCTTCAATGACTGTACTACGCCCTACAGTCATGATGCTACAGATTTTAACGCGAAAGTGGAACCACGGAAAACTGGAGCACTCCGCCATCGCCTGAGGAAAAGCCCCGGCGCCGCGGGTCGAGCCTCGCGGCCGGCGTCCATGCCGGCCAAAAAACCGCGATTTCCCATTGCCAATTGCGGGTGTCTTTCGTAGTATGGATTATTCGAGTTTTGAGGTAGAACCAGCCGTTTTTTGTCCGGATAGGAAAAGATGATTCCGGAACGGGAGTAGCATGTCGATTCAGAGCGGCTGTTGCATACGGGAACAGGCCGCCAGGCACCGGATGATCGAGCCCTTCGGCGAGAGACAGGTGCGTGACGGCGTCATCTCCTATGGACTTTCCTCCTATGGCTATGACTTTCGCGTCTCCGGCGAGTTCGAGATTTTCACCAACGTGAACAGCGCCATCATCGATCCAAGGGCCATTGACGAGCGACCGTTTCTCTCCGCCCAGGCCAGCTCGGTGATCGTACCGCCGAATTCCTTTGTATGGGCCCAACCATCGAGCACTTTCGTTTCCCAGGATGCATTGACGATCTGCATTGGAAAATGGACCTATGCGCGTTGCGGAATCCTTGTGAACGTAACGCCATTTGAGCCGGAATGGGAGGGCTTCGCGACCCTCGAGATCTCGAATACCACTCCGCTTCCGACCAAGGTTTGCGCCAACCAAGGGCTGTGCCAGATTCTGTTTTTCCGCTTCGATGAAGCCTGCGAGATCGGATATGCCGATCGCCAGGGCAAATGACCAGAAGCAGCGCGGGATTACGATTCCCAGGCTTTAGGGAATTCCAAGCGCCCCGATGGCCTGGCTTGACGAGCGGAGCAAGTGTGCGCGGCGCGGGGGCGAAGCGCGTTCCTCACTCGCGCAAGGCCCGGTTCGCCTGCTGACTTGGGGGAGAGTGAGATGCCGTCGATTCGCAGTCTCGAGCCAATCCGGATAGGCCTGGTGTCCGATGAACCCCTCCGGCTTGAGGGGCTCGCCAGCGTCTTTGAGCAGCCTCCTCACCAAGGAACGCCCCCCCTGCTTCCGGTTGCGGGGAGCATTGCGGAGTTGCTGGCCCGCCCAACAATCGAGTATCTGGTGGTGGACCTGCTTTCTTTCTCTGGCGGGTTGGAGATACTTGAGCCTATCCGCCGGGCGCGTCCCTCTCTTAAGCTGATTGTGATCGGGCCGGAGGGCAACGACGAACTAGTCCTCGATTCGATCGTTGCCGGGGCCAGGGCCTACCTGGAATTGACCGCCGGTCCGGAGACAGTGCGTCTGGCCATTGATGCGGTTACTGGCGGCTCCATCTGGGCGCCGCGGCGGCTTCTCTCCAAACTCATCGACCGCCTGCTCAAGGTTCCCGATTCCAGCCTCACCAACAGCAAGCCCCACTTGACCAACCGCGAGCGCCAGGTCCTGGACCTGATCCTGCAAGCCCGCTCCAATCGAGAGATCGCCCGCCATCTGGGCATCGAGGAGCGCACCGTGAAAGCCCATGTGGGCCGCCTGATGCGCAAGGCCGGCGTGGACAACCGCATTGAGCTCTCCATGCGCGTGCTGAACCGTCCGAAGGCGTCGGGCGCCTTCTTCGTCGACCGCCGCCACAGTGGGCGCCGCCACCCTCAGGCGTCGAGTCCCTCCCAGCATCCGATTAAGGATGAGTGAAGACCGATGGTCACGAATGGGCATACTCCTTCGGTACTCTTGTGTTTCGTGCGCGATTTCCACAGACTGGCTTGGAGAACAAAGCAGATCTAGGGAAGGAGTTCCTTGGCATGCTACTTTGCACGATGCCTCGGAGCTCCTCTTTTTTGTCCTTCCCGGCTAATCGCTTCGCGCTCCTGGGGGCCCCCCTGCCCATTACTAATCTATAAACTCGCCAGGTTACTTTGAACCTTGCTCCTTCCGTAACCTAGGCCCTGAGCAATATTGACCACGCTTAAAGGACCGGTTTCCCACAGACTTGTATACAGAAACAACGCAGATCTGGGGAAAGGAGTTCCCTGGAAGCATGTTTTCCATGATTCCCGGGAACTCCTCTTTTTTGCTTTTTCGCCACTCGCCAGGAAAAGCCGTTCTGCCCACCCCCATTCAGCCCTCCCAAACGTCCATCCATGCATCGAAGCATACAGAGCGGCGATTCCCTCTGGAATCGGGCGTTGGCCGCGCGCCCAGGCGGCGATGCTGTAGCCTGTTTCAGGATGCCCTCATCGCCGGCAAGGGTATGGAATTCCGGGCTCGTGGGCAGACCGTCACTACGTCCCATCGATTTTCGCAACTCCAGACGGCACCCCGCTCAGTTCAATACTCCAACCTCCGCGCCGGAAAGGGCGGCGGAGAGAAAAGGATACCGATATGAAAAAGTTGATTGCCTCCGTCTGCCCCCTTCTTTTGATTTGCCTCATGCTCACCTCCGCCGCCCGCGCCGCCTCCTCACGCGCGGATTTGCAGGTCCGCATCGATCAGGCTAAGCTGGCCCTGGACCACGTCATGGCCGCCCAGGACGCCACCATCCCCATGAACATCCTGGAGCAGGCAACCTGCGTCGGCGTCGTCCCTGGAATGCTCAAGGGGGCTTTCATCGGCGGCATCCAGTACGGCCAGGGAGTGGTCACCTGCCGCACCGGCCACGGGTGGAGCGCCCCGGTCTTCATTCGCATGGCCGGCGGCTCGTTCGGCTTCCAAATTGGCGGCCAGGCCACGGACCTGATGCTGATCGCGGTCAATGACCGCGGCTTCCAGGATCTGCTCAAGAACAAGTTCAAGATTGGCGGGGATGCCTCCGCCGCAGCCGGTCCCGTGGGCCGCAGCGGCCAGGCAGCCACCGACTGGAAGATGAACGCCGAACTGCTCAGTTACTCGCGCAGCAAGGGCCTGTTTGCCGGCATCGATCTGGACGGCACCAGCGTGAGCCAGAACTCCGAAGACACCACGCTCTACTACGGCCAGGCGCATAGCTTCGACGCCATTCTCAAGGGCGATGTGGAAGTTCCCGAGGGCGCCATCCCGTTTGTTCGAGCCGTGGCGCAGTACTTCGTCCAGGCCAAGAACCGCAAGTAAGCAATGACTCGCCCGCATGTGGAGGCTAAACTGATCTTTGCCTTTGGAGATGCGGGAAAGCTCCATGCGGGAAAACCTGGAGTATTGGCTGGTGCTGGCCGTGGCGCGCGCCCTGGGGCTCATGCCGCGCGGGCTGGCCCGTCTGCTCTCCGGCGGGCTTGCCTTTGCCGTCTATTGGGTGCTTGGCCGCCTGCGCCGGGTGGGCTGGCGCAACCTGGAGTTGGCCTTCCCGGAAATCTCTTCCAAAAAAAGAAGAGCGGAGCTCCTCCGCGGCGTCTACCGTCATCTCGGCTGGCAACTGGTCGAGTTCTGCCGCATGGCTCGCTACACCCCTGAGAACACCCGCGGCTGGATGCGCACCGAGGGCCTGGACCATTACCTGGCCGCCCAGGCCCGCGGCAAGGGGGTTCTGATCGTGACCGGCCACCTGGGCGCGTGGGAGCTTTCCAGCTTCTACCACTCGCTGATGGGCCACCCCATGGGCATGGTCATCCGCCGCCTCGACAACCGCCGCCTCGACGGCTTCGTCAACGGCATCCGCTGCCTGCACGGCAATCGGGTCATCCACAAGGACGACTTCGGCCGTGCCCTGCTGCTGGCCATGCGCGCCGGCCAGACCGTCGGCATCCTTATGGACACCAACATGACTCCGCCCCAGGGCGAGTTTGTAAAGTTCTTTGGATGGGAGGCCTGCACCGGGACCGGTCTGGCCCACGTGGCGCGCAAGACCGGCGCTGCTGTGCTGCCGGGGTTCATGCTCTGGGAACCGGCCGAGCGCAAATACGTTCTTCACTTCGGCCTCCAGATCGAAATCCCTCACACCGCCGACCCAGCTGCCGATATCCTCGCCGCCACGCAGCTTTGTACTTCTGTCATCGAGTCCTGGATTCGGCGCTATCCTGACCAGTGGCTCTGGATTCACCGCCGCTGGAAGACAAGGCCGCCGGGCGAGCCGGCGCTTTATTGAGGAGGAACCCATGAAGCTGCGCGAACTGATTGAGGCGCTCGGCGGCAAACTGGTCTCGGGAGAGGCTGAACGGACGGTCGAGGGCGTGAACTCCGCAGAACTCGCCGGTCCCTCTGAGCTGGTTTTTGCCGAGGATGCAGCTTCCACAGCCGAAGCCCTGGCCGGCAACGCAGGTGCAGTCGTTGTGCGCGCTGCCATCGCTACGTCGTACCCTCAATCCAGGTGCGTCGTCGAGACCGATCAGCCGCGCCTGTGGTTCGCCCGCACCGCCAAGCTCCTCAAATCCCCGCCGCCGCGGTCTGGAATCCGCGACCCTCTGTTCCTCGGCTTCCATGTGGAACTCGGCAAGGGAGTCACTCTCAGCCCTGGCGCAAGCGTCGGCGACCACGCCAGCATCGGCGCGTGGACCCGCATCGAAGCCGGCGCGGTTGTTGGCGAGGGCGTCAGCATCGGCGAGAACTGCCGCATCTATCCCCGCGCCGTCCTCTATCCCGGAACCACGCTGGGCAATCGCGTTGTCGTTCATGCCGGCGCGGTGCTCGGCGCGGACGGCTTCGGCTACGTCCGCGATCCCTCCACCGGCGCGTACACGCAATTCCCGCAGCAGGGGACTCTGGTGATCGAGGACGACGTGGAGATCGGCGCCAACTCCACCATCGACCGCGGCGCGCTCGCCGAGACCCGCGTCCGCCGCGGCACAAAGATCGACAATCTGGTCCACATCGGCCACAACTGCGATATCGGCGAGGATGTGATCCTGGTGGCGCTCACCGGCATCTCCGGCTCCTGCACGGTGGGCAATGGCGCGGTCATCGCCGGCCAGGTGGGCCTCGGCGACCACGCCCACGTCGGTCCCGGCGTGATCCTGGGCGGGCAGGCGGGCGTCTTGAGCGGCAAAACGGTCACCAATGAAGGCCTGAAGCCGGGAACCGTTCTATGGGGCACGCCAGCGCGCCCGCTCAAGCAGGTCCTCCGCGAGCAGGCCGTGCTGACGCGGTTGGCCAGAAGGCCGGCCAAGCCCTCGGAGCCGAAGCAATAGCGCGGAACGCAACGAACCCCCGCCTCCGGCTAGGCTGCTCCCTGATCTCTGTTCCCTGACCCCTGATCTCTGTTCCCTGACCCCTGATCTCTGTTCCCTGCTCCCTGTTCCCTGCTCTTAGATCGGCTTCTCGGTCAGAAATGCCTCCGGCTTCAGCGAGCCGTCGCTCTGTTTCACCAGCATCTGCACCTTGCCCTCGGCGGCGTCCAGCTCCTGCTTGCAGGCCGCCGAGAGGCCCACGCCCTCCTCGAAGAGTTTGAGCGACTCTTCGAGCGCAAGATCTCCTTTTTCCAGTTGATCGACGATGGTTTCCAGCTTCTTTAGCGATTCTTCAAACGAGGGCATAGCGTTTACTCCAAAATGGTCGTGGGGGGGCGTAAGCCTACCTGAAGCACCAAGGCGGGTAGCGGAACCGGATTACGGCGGCCAAGCGACTGCCCGAACATAGTCCGCATGTTGGGTCAATTCGGTCGGGATCGTCCCGCCTGGAAGCGCAATCAGGACAACCTGTACCCCGCTCTTGCGAGCGAGTTTCATAGCTGGTATGCAGTCCGTATCCGCAGTCACTAAGCCTATCCTGTCGATGCACCCCAGCGCGGAATAAGCGGCGATATCAAGGCCGATTCGCATATCGACACCCTTTTGCTCGAAATCCGGGCGAAAATCGGCATCGGTCAGGGCCGCAACTCCAGTCGCTGGAGTTCTCTTCAGCTTGTAGCCGCGAAACTTCAACACACCCAGCCGGACGGCAATCAACTCCTTCTTTGCCAGATCCTGAAGCCATTGGCCGGAGTCGGTAAAAGTCTGTGTCAAACCTGAAACTGGGAGATTCTGGTGACCTTGATATGGGGCGCAATCGTAATAGAGAGATCGGAATAGTTCTTCATCCACGGCAGGACAGATCTTCGAGAAGGCCTCGATGAAGTTGGGGGCGTAGTGGATTTTTGCTTTTCTAGCGGCTACGCGGAGAAAGCCGCCGTCGATCATGAGGACTAGCTTTTTCATCTACATACCAAAATAGCAAACCCCGGAACTCTCGCTCCGGGGTTTGCGGGATACATGCTCGCCTACGAGCGTACGGAATATATTCATTTCACCTCACTTTACGCAATGTGTCAAGTGGAAAACAAAGCATTGTTGCGCTTACCATTACGCCGGCGGCAGCTCGCCGGCAATCACCTCGGCGGCGACCGAGTAGCTGCCGAAAGGCGCGCCGATCTGCACGCCATGGACCATCGGGCGCACCGCCTCTACCATCTCCCGCGCAATCAGAATGCCTTCCCGGCGCGCCGCGTCGGGCGAATCGGCCTGCGCCATGCGCAGCATGATCGCCTCGGGCATGGAGAGGCGCAGATCGTTCTTCATGAACTCGGCGTTGCGCAAATCGGTCAGCGGCCAGATGCCGGCGATCACTGGGATGCGGTGGCCCTCGATGCGCTTCAGAAAGCTCTCCAGCAGGCGCAGGTCGAAGACCGGCTGGGTGATGGCGTACTCCGCGCCCGCCTCCACCTTGTAGGCAAAGCGGCGCAGTTCCTGCTCCATGTCCGGTGCGCCGGGATTGGCGGTCACGCCGATGGTGAAGTTGGTGCTTGCGCCGATGGAGTTGGCGCCGATGTCGAGCCCGCGGTTCAAACGCTGCACCATGTTGACCAGACCGATGGAGTCCACGTCAAATACTGCGGTGGCGTCGGGATAGTTGCCCAGCTTGGGCGGGTCGCCGGTCAGGCAGAGAATGTTGTGCAGCCCGATCGAAGAAGCCCCCAGCAGATCCGACTGAATGGAAAGAATATTGCGGTCGCGGCAGGTGTAATGCAGAACCGTCTCAATGCTGGTGTGCTGCTGAATCTGGATGCAGAGGCTCTGCGCGCTCATGCGCGCCGATGCGTGCGGCGAATCGGGCACGTTGATGGCGTGGACGCCGAGTTGGCCCAGCAGCCGCGCCCCCTCGATCTCCTTCGAGCAGTCGATGCCGCGAGGCGGAACAATCTCGACCAGCGTGACGAAGCTGCCCTCGGCGATCAGCGCCCCCACGCGGGAGCGCGCGCCCAACGGCGCCGGCGGCGTCTCCACGCTCAGCGCCGGAGCCGCGCCGAAACCCTCGACGCGCGTCTGCTCGTCGATGGCCCGCATGGCCGAGCGCATGGCCCGGATGTGATTGGGGGTTGTGCCGCAGCAGCCGCCCACAATCTGCACCCCGGCGGCGATGGCCTTGCGGGCAAAGCTGGCCATGTACTCCGGCGAGATGAGGTAGATGTTGCGGCCCTCGACGGCCCTGGGAATTCCGGCGTTGGGCATGGCGGCCAGCGGGAGCGCGGTGGCCGTGCGCATGGCCTCGGCGGCGGTCAGCACCGTGGTCGGTCCGGTGGAGCAGTTCACGCCGATAGCTCCTGCGCCCCACTCGGTCAGCAGCGCCGCGGCCTGCTCGGGCGAGGAGCCATCCAGGCAGTTGCCCTCTTCGTCCACCGTCACCATCACCAGCACGGGCAGCTCCGGGGCTGCCTCGCGCGCCGCGGCCAGGGCTTCGCGGGCCTCGTTCAGCGCGGGCATGGTTTCAACGATCAGCAGGTCCACGCCGGCCCTTGTCAGCACCTGAATCTGCTCGGCAAAGGCCGCGCGCGCTTCGTCCAAGCCGGTCTTGCCCAGCGGCTCCAGGCGGACGCCGAGCGGACCCACCGTACCCGCCACCCATGCATGGCTGGCCTGTTTTTCCTTCAGATGCTCCACGGCCTGGCGGGCCAGCCGAACCCCGGCGGCATTGATTTCGGCCGTTTTTCCGGCCAATCCATGCCGTGCCAGCCTGAAGCGGTTGGCACCGAATGTGTTGGTCTCAATGATCTCGGCGCCGGCCTGCAGGTACTCCTCGTGGATCGACTCGATCAGCCCGGGGTCGGAAAGATTCAACTCGTCGTAGCAGCGATTGATGGAGACGCCGCGGGCGTAGAGTACGGTGCCCATGGCGCCGTCGGCGAGCACGGGGCGATTGGCGAAGATGTCTGCGAACGTCGTCATTCTGATGTCATGCTAAGGCACGCGGGGCTGCCGCGCCAATCCGCCTGCCCACTTTGTTATACTTCGGTAGTCATAGGCATGTTCCGCGCCGGCCTCGGGGCGGAGAAATCCGCGCTCTGCCGGTGCGCCGGCATTCGCCTTTCATGTGTTCACGATGCGGCCGCGGAGCCAATCCGCGGCTTACTCCGCGGTTTGGGTCGAGGTAAGGGATTTTGAACAAGAGAACTCTTTCGATGAGCGCCATAGCGGCCCTGGTGGTTTCAGCCGCGCTGGCAGGTTGTGGTGGCACCACCTATTTTGCGGGCCGCACGCTGCCCCCCAGCGGATTGACCAATCGCGTCATGATCGCAATCCAGAACCCCAGCGCCCTCACCAAGGGCGCGCTGCAGTTCGTCGATGCTTACTACGATACCCGCAGCGGCTATAACGGCAAGCCCGGATCGTTCGCCATCGCCGGTTTCTCCGGCGCCCTGCCCATCACCATCCAGAACCTGCCCGAAGAGCAGTTGGGCCTGGTCTACGGCTCCGGCGACGGCAGCTTTGCCACCATCAACTATGCCACCGAGGCTTCCACCGGCAGCGCGGCATCCGGCCTGAATGGCCTTTCGTCCAGCATCTTCGCCACCCGGAACCAGGCCTACTTCTTCGCCGCCAGCCAAGGCTCACACGTGTTGACGGTGGTTGACCACACCAACGGCGGTTCTTATCCGCTCGCTCTTCCCGGCGTGTACCGCGTCAGCGTCAACCCCGGCGGCTCCGTTGCCCTGGCCTTCGCCCAGAACTCGAACTACGTCTACTATCCGCGCAAACTGACCACCGCTCAGACCCTTGCCTACTCCGGCGGCTCCAGCACCTGGCCCACGGCCGCGGTGGATTGCGAACCGCAGACCACGCCCGTCTATTGCCTCTTCCAGGCGCAAAGCCCAGACAAGGTGGATGCCACCGGCAACTACTATGGCGCCCCGCTGGTCTTCGACCGCCCAGTCAAGGCCGTCTTCTCCACCGATGGTGGCACCGCCTACGTGCTCAACTGCGGACCGGAGTGCGGCGGCTCCAAGGCTTCGATCACGCCGCTGCCGGTTGGGCCCATGATCTTCCTCGTCGGTCAGCAATCGGGATTGCTCCCTTGCAACTCAGCCCCTTGCGCCAACCCGCAAACCACCGCCATGACCAACGTCCCCATTCCCGGTGGCGCCAGCAACGCCCTGGTCGATTCGTCCACGCTTTACGTCGTGGGCCAGCAGCCTCAAGCAGTGCAGGGTCAAACGCTCTTTGGCGGAAACCTGACGGTGGTGAATTACTCCGCCAGCCCGGTTTCGGTTTCTAACCCCGTCCCGATCAGCGATGGAGCACCCGGCGCCATCAGCCGCATGTTGCTGGCCGACGACAATACGCTGTGGATCGGCATGTCCCAGTGCACCAACGGCGTGCGCGCCGCGACCGGCCAATCCTACGGTTGCCTGACCATGGTCAACACCACCAACAACACCGTGACTCTGATCGAGCCGTATATCGGCGACGCCACCGGGATCGCGGCGGTGCAGGGCCTGCACAAGATCTACACGGCGGAGGGCGGCCAGGTGTACATCCACTCCACCGTAGACGGCTCCTCGATCGACAACCAATACGTCACTGTCACCGGCACAGCCTACGACGTGGCCTACATGGACGCAACCTCGGACTCCGACAACACCGTTTACTGAACGATGCCGGCTATTGCTGAACAATGCCGGCTATTACTGAACAATACTGGGTGCCCCACCCTCGCCGCGCTTTTGTTTTTGCGGCTAGGGTAGGAGGCTGAACCACAACCGCCAACTGTTGATCCGGACCAATTCCCAATGGCCGCCGCTCCTTTGCCCGATCCCCCGACAGCCGACGTACTCGCTATTGCCGCCCATCGCGACGACGTCGAGCAGACCTGTGGCGGAACCCTGCTGCGCATGGCCTCGCGCGGCCTGCGCACCGCCATCCTGGATCTGACTCAGGGCGAGGCTGGAACCCGAGGCACCGCTGAAGCGCGCGCCGAGGAAGCCGCGCAAGCCGCGCGTCTGTTGGGAGTCGCCTGGCGGCAGGCCCTCGACCTGCCCGACGGCGCGGTCGAGAACACCCTCGACAACCGCCTCAAGATCGTTCGCGTTCTGCGCCTGCTTCGCCCCCGCGCGGTCATCCTGCCTTACTGGCAGGCCCGCCATCCGGATCACGCCATCACCGCAGCTCTGGGCTATGAAGCCTGCTTCCTCTCCGGCCTCGCCAAGGCGCCTGCGGTGCGGCCAGCGGCGCCTGCGGCGCTCACTGAGGAGGAGCCTGTGGAAATAGGTTCTCCTCATCGTCCCTTCAAGATCGTCTACGCCAGCCTCTACGCCGACGTGCGCCCCAGCTTCATCGTGGACATATCGCCCTTCATCGAGCAACGCCACGCCGCTCTGATGGCCTACCGCTCCCAGTACGCCAACCAGCCCGCCGGCAGCGCCCTCTTCGTTCCCGAAGAAGAGATTCGCGAACGCACCTTTGCCGAGGCCCGCCACTACGGTCTGCTGGCCGGCGTGCGCTACGGCGAGCCCTTCGTGCAAAAGGAAGTCGGCCTGGTCGAAGACCTGACCCTCCTCCCCGTTCAGTCGCTCTGAAACGCTGTGTACTGAATTCTCATGGATAGCGTGATGAGTTGGGTGCCCCACCCCCGCCGCGTTCTTGTTTTTGCGGCTAGGGTGGGATACGGCGTTACTCAATCGCCACGCACGAAATCACGCGGTCAGAGAACTAGGGGTTCACGACTGGCTGCCGGCGCTTGCCGGCCTTTCGATAAAGGACGAACGCCAGGCCAAAAAGTCCAGTCCCGAGCAGCAGCAGCGATCCGGGTTCCGGAGATGCCGAGATGGGCACACCGGTTGCACCGTTTACCACATAGGTGCCGCCTAGCGAGGCCCATAACTGCAGGCCGCCGTCCACCGCTGCAACATTGACTTCGTATATGTTTCCGTCGTAATCGACGGTAAAGAGTTCGCCGCCCCACCCGTCAAAAAGCAGCGGAACTCCCGCGCCGTTTCCAGGCAGGAATACGAGATTGTCGTAGTCCCACTTTTCATCTTTGGAGAGGTAGGTTTCGCCGCAGCCGTCGTAGCATGTGACGGAGAGAGGGCCTTGGTCTGCGTACAGACCGGTAATGGGGGTATTGTCAGGGACGCCGATCCCGGGATCGCCGAAGGTTCCGGAAATCGCGGCGATGTTGTACACTCCGGTGACGCCGTCAAGAAGACCGAGAGTGATTTCTTGACTGGTGGTCGCTCCGTATCCACTGGCACTGAAGCCGATCTGATCCGCCAGTGCAGCCGGCGCGATCGCAAGGGCCATTGCCGATGCGAGT
>JBEKPA010000046.1:0-16328 GCA_049521195.1 Occallatibacter sp. | reverse complement strand
GGCAGCCCCAGCCAAACGAGAAAAACTGAAAAGCCCCCGATGAAAAGAACCATGAGCGCAAACGTAGCGGCCGCTGTGCGCCAGCGTCCCCTCACCGCAAGCACCAGGATCGCTCCAAGGCTCAGGGCCAGTCCCTCGTAGCGCAGCAGCGGATTGATAACAATGACCGCGGGGAGCCATACCGGCATCTTATCCTCGTCCAGAAACAGCGCGAGCCCATAAATGCATGCGGCGGTCGCTGCTATGTGCAGGCTGTGCTCAAGACCGCTGAATACAACACCGATGAGATTCAGGCAGATAGCCAACAGCAGCAAGGCAATGGCTTGGGCAACGA
Source organism: Occallatibacter sp. (assembly GCA_049521195.1). GTDB lineage: Bacteria > Acidobacteriota > Terriglobia > Terriglobales > Acidobacteriaceae > Telmatobacter. The sequence goes on along the minus strand of JBEKPA010000046.1, from coordinate 15,994 downwards.
TCCCAAAGGTATCTTCGGCAAGGCGCAGATGCTTGAAGAGCCGCCACATGATCGCCATGGTGGCAAACAGCGCCAGGCAGTTCAGGATCAGCGGAAGATACGGATGGAGGGGAGTTCCGGAAGCCGGCGCCAGCAGAAACGGAAACAGGATGGAAGAAGCAGGCGCGCAATGCAAACCGGCATCGATTCCGTAATTGCCATGGCGTATCTGGTCGCTCAGCGTGAGAGCTATATACGGATCGTCCATCGTATAGATGAACGTGCCGCGATTCAGCTTCAGAACGGAAAGGAACAGGCCCAGCAGGATAACTCCGGCCGCAGCCAGGACGAGCGGAAATGCTATCGTGGCGGCCGGAATGCCATGCGATTTCACGGCGCCGTTCCGCCCCTCTCCGGCCGCAACTTCCCTACTGATTTCAGGCATCTTATCGAGTCAGTCTCCAGCGCGCAGCCACATCCCGGTCAATTGGCGATCGTCACCACGGCCGCTTCCTTGGCTGGCATTCCGATCGGGAATTTCCGGCGATTCGCTGTACGCAAAGGTAACATAATCGAAGACGCCATCTCGCCGGCCTTGCGGTCTCTGACCCTTGGCCCCTGATCCCTGACCCCTGTTTGCGCTATCATTCCCTTCAATACCCATGGCTTCCAATCTCCCATCTCCGCCCGAACCATCCGATCTCGAAGGCGATTACCGCCCCGCCAACCCCTCCGGCCCTCTCGACCCCACCAACGCCCGCGTGGAACCGGCCGACGCCGCCTACCTAATGCAGCTGGCCGACGCTCTCAGTACCACCCTCGATCTTGAAACCCTCCTCAACCGCACCTCCCAGCTCGTCCGCGCCGTCATTCATTACCGCATCTTCGCCATCTTCCTGCTCAACGACCGCACCCACGACCTGCGCGTGCGCTTTCAGATCGGCCACACTGCCGAGGGCCAGCGCTTCCGCCTGCCCCTGGGCAGCGGTATCGTCGGCCAGGTCGCCCTCACTCGCCAGCCCCTCCTCGTCAACGACGTCTCCACCTCCGAGCACTACATCTCCGTCAACCCCGAGGTCCGCTCGGAGCTGGCCGTCCCGTTGATCGCCAAGAACCGCCTCATCGGGGTAATGGACATCGAGAGCGAGCAGGCAGGCTACTTCCAGCCCGAGCACCTCCACCTGCTCACGGTCACCGCCTCGCGCATCGCCCAGGCCATTGAGAACGCCCGACTGTACGCCCGCGTCTCCCGCCAGGCGCAAACCCTTGAAGTCCTCAACGAGATCGCCGTCGAGCTGGCCTCCATCCTGGACCTCAACCTGCTCCTCGAACGCATCGGCCAGCTTCTCCGCCGCCTCATCGACTACCAGATGTTCACCATCATGCTTCTCGACGAAAAGGGCGAGACGCTCATCACCCGCTACGCGTGGCGGTTCGGCTCCGCGCATGCTCCCATGCGCCGCATTCCCATCACCAGCGGCCTGGTCGGCGCGGCCGTGCGCGAATGGCGCCCCATCAATGTCCCCGATGTCGGCAAGGACCAGCGCTACGTCGCCACCAATGACGAGACCCGCTCCGAGCTGATTGTGCCCCTCTTTTACAAGGGCCGCATTATCGGCGTGCTCGATCTCGAACACACCCGCCCCGCCTTCTTCCATGAAGACCACGAGCGCATCGTAACCACCCTCGCCGCCCAGGTGGCCATCTCGATAGAAAACGCGCGCCTCTATCAGGCCGTCCGCCTCCAGGAAGCCCAACTGGAGCGCGATATCGCCATGGCCCGCGAGGTCCAGCTCCGCCTGCTGCCCACCACGCCGCCGGAGCACTCCCACGCCGAGATAGGCGTCCGCTTTCTCCCCGCCCGCGCCATCGGCGGAGACCTCTACGACTTCGTCGACTACGGCCCCAACCGCACCGCCATCGTCCTCGGCGACGTCAGCGGCAAAGCCGCCCCGGCCGCCCTCTTCGCCGCCCTGGTCAGCGGCATCATGCGCTCCGCAGCCCTCCAGCAGCCCGAGCCCGCCCAGATGCTCGCCCTGCTCAACGACGCCCTCCAGGAGCGCAAGCTCGAATCCCAGTACGTCTCCATGCTCTTCGCCGTCTGGAACGACGAAGACCGGACCCTCCGGGTGGCCAACTCCGGCGCCGTCCAGCCCATCCTCTGCCGCTCCGGAGAGTCGCTCACCGTCCGCGCCGAAGGCTTCCCACTCGGCCTCTTTCCCGGCGTCGCTTATGACGAAGTTAATCTGGCCGCCCAGCCCGGCGACGCCATCGTCTTCGTCTCCGATGGAATTCTCGACGCCGAAAACGCCCAGGAAGAAATGTACGGCCACGACCGCCTGGCCACCCTCCTTTGTGCGCACCGCGACCAGCCCGCGACCGAAATCGCCGACGCCATCCTTGCCGACGTCGCCCGCTTCCAGGGCGCCCAGGACCGCTTCGACGACGAAACCATTATCGTGCTCCGCGTGCGGTGAGCGCCGAGCGACCCTCTCATTGGTTTGTCATCCATATCGGAGCGCAGCGCAGCCGAAAGCCTGTCCGAGCGAAGGCTGAAGGGGCCTCGCCTTTGAGACCTGGGGTGCGGGAGGCCCGCTTTCACCCCCGTTTGCGCAGCGCCAACTCCACCACGCGCAGCATCTCCGCTTCGGGAGCGGGTTTGCCGGTCCAGATTTCGAACTGGCGCGCGCCTTGCTGCACAAACATCTCCATGCCGCTGATGGTGGGAATGCCGCGTTCCTTGGCCAGCTTGAGCAGCGGCGTTTCCAGCGGGTTGTAGACCATGTCGAAGACCAGTCCGGCGTTCAGCTCATCCTCTTGAATGGGCATAGGCTTGGGGTTGCCTTCCATACCGCAAGGAGTGGCGTTGATGAGCACGTCGAAGCGCTCTTTGGCGAACTGTTTATGCGTCAGAACCTTGGCTTTCGCTTCCTTGGCCAGCGTCACGGCCTGCTCATGAATAACGTTGTAGATGAAGACTTCGGCGCCCTGGTCCACCAGGCCGAAGACGCCGGCCCGCGCCGCGCCGCCCGCGCCGACAACGCCGATGCGCGCGTCCTTCAGCCTCAGGCGTTTTTCCAGCGGCCTCACCACGCCGGCCACGTCCGTATTGAACCCGATCAGTTTTCCGTCCGCAGCGGTGCGCAGCGTGTTGCAGGCGCCGATGCGGGTGGTTAGCGGGTCCATATTGGCCAGGTGGGGCAGAACTTCCTGCTTGAGGGGCATGGTCACGGCCGCGCCGGCCAGCGGCAGTTCGCGAACCAGGGTGAGCAGGTCGCCGAGCGCGCGAACCTTCAACGGCAGCAGCACGGCGTTCACGTTTTCACGGCGGAAGGCGGTGTTCTGCATCAGGGGCGACAGCGAGTGGGCGATGGGGTTGCCGGCCACGCCGAAGACGCGCGTCGCCTGATCCAACTGCTCGACGCGATAGAGTTCGCGCAGGGTGCGGGCGGTGACCTGGCCGGGAGCCGTCGCCACTCCAGGTCCGGTGCCGTCGTCGAAGGAGGCGAAGGTGAAGGCCGCCCCCGCCCTCGGCCCCAAGACGCGGCTCACCAGACCCTCCTCGCCCATGGCGATCCCGACCACGTGCGACGCAAGCGACCGCCCTTCGATGAACCGCAGGACGGCAAGATTGTCCGCGAGCGACCGCGCCATCGAAACCACCTTGACGAATTCGGGCTGAAAGGCCTCGATGCGCCTGGCCGTCTTCTCCAGGTCGCCGGTCTGCTCAAAGTCGTGGCTGCTCACCAGAAGCGCCGCGCCCGCGGTCCGCAGCTTACCACGCCACTGGGCCAGTTGCGCCGGCTTGGCCTCTTCGGCCGACTCGACTTCGAGATCGGCAATCTTGCAGCCGGCTTCCGCGGCTTTCAACAGGATCTCAAGTTCCGCATTCAAGGACCCAACGAATTTGCCGCCAAACTCCTTGCGCCTGCAAGTGGCGATCACCGTCACATCGCGGTGCCCGGCCAGAAACTCCTTCATCTTGGGCAGAGCCGCGGCCGGCTTGGCGAGCGAGTCAAGGCGGAATTCAATGAACTTCGCGTCGGGCTTGGAGCCTTGGATCGCCGCCACGGCCCGCTCGATCATCTCCGTCGCCGAGCCGGCTTGAATGGCGACGCAAAGTTTGCCCACGCGCAGCCTGGGGCCGGGCGGAGGAGGGGTCGAAAGAGGCTTGCTGGCAACCGTGCGTGTCATAGGTATCAACTGACGCATCTTAATGGGCTTCGGTCCAGGATGCAATAGCCTCCGCAAAGAAACTTGAAGACCCTGATACTAGTTCCCCTCCGGCGGCCATGCAGGCGGCGCCACGACCCAAAGCGAAAGCCTCAGCTGCAGGCCAACGACGCAACCTTGTTTCGGCCAGGTCCCTGAGAGCGCACGATGCTCCCTCAACCATCGTGCCATCGCTCGTGCGAAAGGTGCGCTTGGTCATGTCGAATTGCTCAGGTCATCATTGCAGAACAGAGAAGTTGCTTTTCTCCGACCCCACGGCTATCATCTCAATATGCAAGGTCAATCCTGTTGTCGCCGCTGTCCATCGCTTTGAGCGCGCGGGTGACCTGGGTCTGAAACTCCGATAGAACATCCAAGGATTCTTCATTGCCCGCGATTCAGCCAAGCTGCCGCGGGTTTTCTGTTTCCGGCGAAAAGGAAAAAAATGGCCCAAACCGATCCATCAAAAGAGACGAAGGCCCAACGGGCAGAGCGCTTGAAGCGCGAAAAGAACCCCTGGGAGGCATTCGACGAGGTGCGCGCCTTTGCCCGCGCGGGCCGCTCCAGCGTTGTGCCGGAGTGGGCCGCCTTCTACTTCAAATGGTGGGGCATTTACACGCAGGGCGACGGCGTGGGCGCGGTCGGCGGCAAGGGCGGCGAGGGCCTGGCATCGGACTATTTCATGATGCGCATCGCCATCCCCAACGGCATCCTCTCCGCCAGCCAGCTTCGCACCGTCGGCTCACTCGCGCGGAAGTACGCCCGCAACCTGGCCGATATAACCGTCCGCCAGGCTATCCAGCTTCATTGGCTCACCATCGAGTCGCTGCCCGAGGTGGTCGACGCGCTGCACGCAGGAGGCCTTTCGCCCAGGGGCGCCTGCGGCGACGTGGTGCGCAACGTGACGGGCTGCCCGCTGGCCGGAGTGGCGGCCGACGAGCTGATCGACGCCGCGCCCCTGGCCCGCGAGATTGCGCAAATGCTCACGGCCAATCGGGAGTTCTACAACCTGCCTCGCAAATTCAAGATTTCCGTTACCGGCTGCCCCTCCTGGTGCAGCAATCCGGAGATCAACGACATTGGCCTGACGGCCGTGAGGCACAACGGCGAAGCCGGCTATTCGCTGCGCGTGGGCGGCGGGCTCTCAGCCGATCCGCATCTCGCCGTCCGCCTCGATGCCTTCATCCTGCCTGACCAGGCGCTCGGCGTGGTTCGCGCCGTCACCGAGATCTTCCGCGACCAGCAGGGATTGCGCGAGAGCCGCGACCGCGCGCGCATGAAGCATCTCTTCCTCAAGGAGGGCTGGACCGCCGAGAGCTTCCGGGCCGAGCTCCAGTCGCGGCTCGATTTTACGCTCCTGCCCGGCGCGCCGGAGCAAGTGCCCAACGACGTCTTTCGCGACCACGCCGGCATCCATCCGCAGCGCCAGCCGGGGCTGAGTTACGTCGGAGCCAGCGTGCTGCGCGGCCGGCTGACGGGGGAGCAGTTGGAGGCCGCAGCCGCCCTGGCCGAGCGATTCGGCAGCGGAGCCCTGCGGACTACCGTCTCGCAGAACCTGTTGCTCATCGATATTCCCAACGGCAAGACTGCGGAGTTGGCCGGCGAGCTGGGCAAGATCGGCCTCCAGGTCGATGGCTCTTCTTTCTGGCGCGGCGCTATCGCCTGCACCGGCACCGAGTTCTGCAAGCTGGCCATCACGGAGACCAAGGGCTTTACCCGTTGGCTGGTCGACGAACTCGAAGAGCGCCTGCCGGGCTTCGACCAGCAGCTCAAGCTGAACGTGACCGGCTGCCCCAACGGATGCGGGCAGCATTGGGTTGCCGACATTGGCCTCGAAGGCAAGAAGATCAAGCACGAGGGCAAGCTGACCGACGCCTTTTACTTTTGCCTGGGCGGGGCGGTGGGCCAGCACGCCGCAATCTCGCGGCCGGTCGGCTATCGCTGCCCCGCGCCACTTATTCCCGACGCGATCGAACGCCTGCTGCGCCGCTACCTGGCCGACCGGCAACCCGAGGAGAACCTGCGCGCCTGGTTCAGCCGATACTCCAACGACGAACTGCGCGCCCATCTGGCCGGCGAGGCGCTGGCCGCCGTGGAACGCGATGCGCCGGCGGGGCCGGTGCCGCATGGAGTGGGCGATTGAGGAACAAGCCATGAACATGCTGCCGATCTTCCTCAAACTCGAAGGCCGCCGCTGCCTCCTGGTGGGCGCGGGCGCCGTCGCGCTGGACAAGATCGGAAGCCTGCTGAAAACGGGACTCCGGCTCCGCGTCATAGCTCCGGAGGCGCGGCCCGAGATCCGGCAGTTGGCTCTTGAAGGAAAGCTCGAATGGGTGAAGCGCTCGTTTGAACTCTCCGACCTCGACGGCAGCCTGCTGGTCATCGCGGCCACCGATTCGCCCGAGATTAACGCATTGGTGCATCGGGGCGCGGTCGAGCGCAGGATACTTTCGAATAGCGTGGACGACATTCCCAACTGCGATTTCTTCTTTGGCTCGGTGGTCAACCGCGGCGATTTGCAGATCGCCATTTCGACGGGAGGACAAAGCCCCGCCGTCGCCCAGAACCTTCGCCGCGAGATCGACGAACAATTGCCCGCTGACCTTGGAGCGTGGCTTGAAAGCCTCGGCCGGCTCCGCCGCCAGGTTCTCGAAACGCAGCCTAGCGGCGAAGCGCGCAAATCCCTTTTGCATCTGCTGGCCCAGCTGCCGGTCTGCGATTCCGAATCCTGCCCGGCGCGGCAATTGGCCCTCGCGCCGCTTGAGGACGAGCAGAGCTCTGGAGAATTCGCCTCAAATGCCGATGAAGACTTCGCCGGCGTTGATGAGCATCTCAATCAACCCGAGCCGTTCCTGACAGAGATCGATCCCAACTCCAGGGTCTCGGCAGAGACGGTTCATCTGGTGGGAGCAGGCCCAGGCGACCCCGATCTGCTCACCGTCAAGGCGCTGCATCTCATCCAGACCGCCGACGTCATCCTCCACGACGACCTGGTTCCGCAGGCGATTCTCGATTACGCCTCGCCCTCGGCTGAAGTTATGAATGTGGGCAAACGCTGCGGCGGCAAGAGCATCACCCAGGCCGAAATCAACTCCCTGATGATCGAACACGCGCGCGCGAATCGCAGCGTGGTTCGCCTCAAGGGCGGCGACCCGCTCATTTTCGGCCGCGCCGCTGAAGAGATTGTTGCCCTGGCGGAAGCGGGAGTGGCTTTCCAGATCGTTCCCGGAGTCACCGCCGCCTTCGCCGCCGCCGCAGCCATCGGCTTCTCTCTTACCAGCCGGGATTGCGCGTCGAACGTGATCTTCTCCACCGGCCATCACGCCCAGTCGCACAACCAGTCGCCCCTGCCTGCGCTGGAGGACGCGACCCGCGTCGTCTATATGCCCGGCCGCGACCTGCATCTTCTGGCGCGGGAGTGGCTCCAGCAGGGCCTCCCGCCGGAGTTTCCGTGCGCCGTGGTCTCGTGCGCCGCTCTGCCCGGCCAGCAAATTCGGCGGACCACTCTCGCCGTCCTCGGCGACGCCGAACCCACTCTCGCTCCCAGCTTGCTGATCGCCGGCTGGGCCGTCCGCGAAATCGCCGCTTCGGACCGACTGGCAGCGGACGCCATTCCAGTCACTGTCTGCAACGCAACCTGAGTGGTCCATGGCGCCTAAAATCCAACCGCCTCCGGCTCCTCCATCTGTTCAAAAGTCGCGCGAATTCTCGTAGTAAAACCTCAATTCAGCACAGCTTTCCAGGCATTCCCTAAGAAGAAGAATTCCGGCCTCCCTTATCCACAAAAACCAGCCCTCACGCCGTTGACCCTGCCTCTCCGGCTGCTTAGAGTCTGTATTCAAGAGCCTGTGATCGGGCAGCGGTACCCCTCGCCGGGGCGGCCAGAGAACGTCGCCGCCGCTTTCCTGGATCGCAGTCGCGCGCAGCCCCGTTGGTTCGGAGTGAACATGCTGAAGCTGAAGAAGATACACATCCTGGGGTTCAAGAGCTTTTGCGACCGCACGGAATTGACCGTGCCGGGAACGGGCATTGCCGTGGTGGTGGGACCGAACGGCTGCGGCAAGTCGAACATCCTGGACGGGGTGAGCTGGGTGCTGGGGGAGCAGAGCGCCAAGTCCTTGCGCGGCACGCACATGCAGGACGTGATCTTTTCCGGAACCCGCGACCGCAAGGCTCTGGGAATGGCCGAGGTGACGCTGACGCTGGTCGATCCCGAGGTCTTCGCGGGGCCGGTGCCCGTGGAGCCGGAGGTGGTGGTCGAGCAAGACGGCGGGGCCGACTGGGACGAGGACGAGATGCGCCGCCAGCGAGCGATCGAGGCCGAGGAGATTATCGCCGCCGAACAGCCGGGCCAGGCGCTCGAAGAAGACGGGACGGACCAAATGCCGGTCCAGCCGCAGCTCGAGGCCACGGGCCTGGGGCCGCAGGCGGTGGTGCTCAAGATCCGCCGCCGCAAATTCCGGCGCACGCCTCAGAAGGGCGAGATCGTGATTACCCGGCGCCTGTTCCGCACCGGCGAAAGCGAGTACCTGTTGAACGGCAAGCTCTGCCGTCTGCGCGACATTCAAGAGATCTTCATGGGCACGGGCCTGGGGCCGGAGAGCTACGCCATCATCGGGCAGGAGCGGATCGGCCAACTGCTCAGCTCCAAGCCATCCGACCGGCGGGCCATCATCGAGGAGGCCGCGGGAGTTACGCGCTTCAAGAACAAGAAGCGGCTGGCCGAGTTGCGCCTGGAGAGCGCCAAGCAGAACCTGGCCCGGGTGGACGATATCTTCGAGGAAGTCGCGCGGCAGATGAACAGCCTGAAACGGCAGGCGGCCAAGGCGGAGCGGTTTGCCGCGGTGCGCGACGAGTTGCGCGGGCGGCTGCGGGTGGTTCTGGCCAGCCGCATGGCGCTTATAGATGCGGAGCAGGCCGGTTTGGAGCGCGAAATGGCCGCCCTGACGGAGCGCATCAACGCTTCGGCCGCGGAGATCGGCGCATTGGAAGCGAGCCAGCACATGCTCACCGAGCGCGGCTATGAGTTGGACCGCGAGGGCCACGAAGCGCAAGGCCGGGCCAACGAAGCGGCGGTCGAGTTGGAGCGGGCCACGGCGCGGGAGCGCGGCAACGCCGAACGCGTGGGCGAGTTGGAGGCGCGGATCGCCGCGGCCGGCTCGGAACTGGAGCAGACGCGGACGCAGTTGGGTTCGATCGCCGAGGAGCGCGCGCAGCAGCACAGCTTTCTTGAAACGGCGGCCGGCGAGGCGAAGGCCTTTCGCCAGCAGGTGGAAGCACGTCAGCAAGAGGCGCGCACGGCGGCCGAGGAGGTCTTCCTCGCGGAGCGGGAGTTGGAATCCAGCCGCCGCCACGCCATGCACCTGCTGACCCTGGCCGGCAACGCCCGCAACCACACGGCGCAAAGCGAAGAAAGCCTGGCCGCACTGGAGCGCGAGGCCGAGCGGCTGGAAGCCGAGATGAGCCAGGCGCGCAACGAGCGGGAGAACCTGGGAGCCGAGAGCGGGCAGGCGAGACAGCGCTTTGAGTCCGCGGCCCAGAAGCTTCAGCGGCTTGAGGGTGAGATTGCCGCTCATCGCGAAGCGCTGCAAGCCCGCCGCGCCGAAGAGAACGCGCTCCGCACCCGCGTAAATCAACTGCGCGGCGAGCAGGCCGCGGTGGCCGGGCGGCGTGACTCGCTGCAGGCGTTGATTCGCAATCACAGTTACTCCACCGATACCGTCAGGCGGCTCTTGAAGCCGGGCGCGCTGGGCCCGGGCATGGCCCCGGTGGGCACGCTGGCGGACTTCATCGAGGTGAGCGGCGCGCATGAGGCCGTGGTGGACGAGTTCCTGCGCGAGGAGCTGAATTATGTGGTGGTGGAGAGCTGGGTGGCCGCCGAGGAGGGCGTTCGGCTGCTCAAGTCCGGCGTAGATGGACGGGCCACCTTTTTAATTCATCCCGCCGAGCAACCCACGCTCTTTGAGGAAATCGCAGACCCGATCAGCGGCCCCGGTCTGACCCCTTTGAAGGATTCGATCCGGGTGCTGAGCGGCCTTGGACGCTCGCTGGAGTCGATCCTGCCCAAGCTGAAATACGGGTACATGGTCGAAGATCCCGGCGAAGCGCTGCGGCTGTCCTCGCGCTACACCCACGCCTATTTCCTTACCCCCGAGGGTGAGTGCTTTCACAACGCGACGGTGACCGGCGGCAAGCCGGCCAGCGAAGGTCCGCTGGCGCTCAAGCGCGAGTTGCGCGAGGCCGCAAGCCGGCTGGGCAAGCTGGAGACCAGCCTGACGCAGGCGGAGAATGAGGCGGCGGCGCTGACCGGCACCATCGAGGAACTGACTGGGCAACTTGAGGCGAGCGGCGAAGAGCGGCGGCAGGCGGAGACCGATACCGCCAACCAGAGAGCGGCGCTGAAGCAGATGGAAGGCGAGGAGCAGCGCATCGAGAGGCGCATGCAGGATTGGGCCGCGCAGGCTGCCCGCAACCAGGACGCGCGCGAGGCCAAGCGCAGCTCCATTGCCCAGAAGCGCGAGGAGACGGCGCGCCTGGAAGCCGAGCACGCAGCCGCCGAGGCCGCCCTCGATGAGCTGCAAGTCCAACTTGGGAATCTGCGCGAGAAGCGCGAAGGCTTGCAGCAGGAAGCGGCGCAGGTGACCGCGCAGTTGGCTGGCCTGGAGGAGCGGCGGCGCGGCGCCGAGTCGGCTTTCCAACGCATCGACCGGCTCCATGCGGACCTGGAGCGCCGCAGGCTGGTCATCGAACAGCAACGGACCGCGGCCGAGGCGGAGCGCGAAGAACGCATTCGCGAGAGCGCGGCGCTGGCCGGCCGGCAGAAGGAACTTGCCGGCGCGCGCGCCGATGCCCTGGCCCAGGCCGAGACCCTTGCCGCCCAGGCCCAGGCCCTGCGCCAGCAACTGACGATAATCGAGAACCAGCTTAAGACGGGGCGGGCGGCCCTCGACCAGTTGCGCGAAGACCGCGCCAGCCGTTCCAGCGCGGTGGCCAAGCTGCGCTCCGATCTGGAGTACCTGGAGGCCAGTTGCCTTACCGAAGTCAATGCCGAGGCCCAGGCGCTGCGCGCCGACCAGGAGATTCCGCGCCTGGCCGGCGAGGCTCTCGGCGCCGAGGAGGAGACCTGCCGCGCCCTGCGCCAGCGCATGGAGCAGATGGGCCCGGTGAACATGATGGCCCTGGACGAATACCGGGAGACGGCCGGTCGCCATGGCTTCCTGGAGGTGCAGCGCAAGGATCTGATGGAGTCCATCGCCAACACCCAGGAGACGATCAAGGAGATCGATCTGATCTCGCGCACCAAATTCGACGAGGCCTTAGCCAGGATCAATGAGAACTTCGCCCGGGTCTTCGCTGAGCTTTTCCAGGGAGGGCAGGCTTTCCTGCGCGTCACCGACGTGGAGAATCAGGCCGAGAGCGGCCTCGATATCGTAGTCTCGCCGCCGGGCAAGAGGCTGCAGAATGTGTTGCTTCTCTCAGGCGGCGAAAAGGCGCTGACCGCGCTGGCCCTGCTGGTGGGCATCTTCCAGTTCCGGCCCAGCCCCTTCTGTGTGCTCGACGAGGTGGACTCGCCTCTGGATGAGACCAACGTGACCCGGTTCGGCGAATTGATGCGGGTCTTGAGCAAAGATACGCAATTCCTGGTGGTCACCCACTCCAAGCGCATGATGCAGTTCGCCGACATGATCTACGGCGTCACCATGCAGGAGCCCGGCGTCTCCAAGGTCGTCAGCGTGCGCCTGGGAGGACACGAACAGCACCGCGCGACGGCGTAGCCGCTAGCGCGCAATCTTCAGTTATCCTGTGGGATTTCCGTCCTTGCCGGACGAAACTGACTTGCGCGCAAAAAACCGCCCCCGAAGGATCACTTCTCTTCGGAGGCGCTTGTATCACACAAGTTAGACGGGGACCAGTAGCCGGCGCTGGAGGTCGGTAGCGCGCGGCTACTGGTGATCCCTGCACAAACGAAGCTAGCAGCGGCTTCCCCTTTCCACGGCTACTTCGTGTCGCCCGGCTCTAAGAGGGTGTGCTTGCGTACCCTCCGAACCATGTTGACTCTTGGAGTGTCTACCATGCGACGAGTCCGGTCCGTGACGACCGTCACAGGGGTACGTGTCAATTGGACAATCCTTTGCGCCAACTGAATTCAATCACACCGCAACTTCCCTTGCTGGTCAATTCTGAACATTTGGCGCGGGCGCAGCCCACTCCCCAACTGCATATTGACAAACCCCGGCCGCCGCCGGAGAATCATCGCAGTTCACTTTCCTCCGAGGCTAGGCTCTCCCGTGACAGCTCTCTTGACCACGAATCTGGGCGCAACGCCTCTGCTTGGCCGGGGCAAGGTACGCGATCTCTACGCGGTGGGCGACGCGTTGCTGCTGGTGGCCACCGACCGCATCTCGGCCTTCGACCACGTGCTCGCCAACGGCATTCCAGGCAAGGGCAGGATTCTAACCCAGATTTCGCTCTTCTGGTTTGACTTTTTCTCTGAGCTCGTCGCCAACCATCTCATCACGGCCGAGGTTCGGGAGTTTCCCGCCTCGCTGCAACCCTATGCGGATCAGTTGGAAGGCCGCTCGATGCTGGTCAAGCGGGCAGCGATGCTTCCCGTCGAGTGCGTAGCCCGCGGCTACCTAGCCGGGTCAGGCTGGAAGGAGTACCAGCAGGGTGGAACCGTCTGCGGCATTCCGCTGCCTGCCGGATTGCTGGATGGATCGCGGCTTCCCGAGCCGCTCTACACTCCCTCGACCAAGGGCGAAGCCGGAACCCACGACGAGAACATCAGCTATGCCGCTACGGTTGAGGCTGTGGGCGAGGCAGACGCCGCGGCGTTGAAACACCTCACACTGGTTATCTACAATGCGGCCGCGAAGCACGCCGAGTCCCGCGGATTGATCCTGGCCGACACAAAGTTCGAGTTCGGCAGAACCGCAGAAGGGATTATCCTTGCCGATGAGGTTCTCACGCCGGATTCCTCGCGTTTTTGGGAGGGTGCGGCATGGAAGCCCGGCGGCGCGCAGCCCTCGTTCGACAAACAGTTTGTACGCGACTATCTTGAAGAAATCCACTGGAACAAGCAGGCGCCCGCGCCCGGCCTGCCGGATGAAGTGGTCGAGCGCACGCAGAGCAAGTATCTTGAAGCCTTCCGCCGCTTGACCGGGCGGGAACTCACTTTGTAGAGCCCGGAGTGTAGACCGGCCGAAGCGCAAGATGACCCGGAGTGAAAGATGAAGTGGATGGATTGGGCCATTCTGATCGTAATGGCGCTGTCGGTGCTGGGAGGACTCAAGCAGGGATTCTTCCGCTCCGTCTTTTCGCTGGGCGGTCTGTTGATGGGCCTGGTGCTGGCGGCCTGGAACTATGCCCGGGTCGCGGCTTTGCTGATGCCCCTGGTGCGCACCGAGCCGGTGGCGGATACTATAGGTTTCGTGCTGATTGCGCTGTTCGTGATGGCGCTGGCCAGCATTCTGGGCACTGTCTTGGCAAGGATCATGCACCAGATGGGGTTGGGTTGCCTGGACCGGCTCGCCGGGGCGGCCTTCGGCTTTTTCCAGGGAGCGTTGTTGGTAACTTTGGGTATTTTGGCGGTGGTGGCCTTCTATCCCACGGCGCGCTGGCTGGCGGAGGGCAAACTGCCCAAGCGATTCTTTGGGGCCTGCCAATTGAGTACGCACATGAGCCCGGAAGAACTAGCCAAGCGCGTGCGCCAGGGGCTGAAGACGCTGGAAGAAGAGTCGCCCCCGTGGATGCATCCCCATCCCAGTTGATTGCAAATTGAAGAAGACTGAGCTGCAAGGAAGACGCTAAGCTAAGAGAGCGGCAAGGGGTGAACGTGAAACGAGAACTGGACAGCCTGGTGACGCAAATGCATTCCAGCGGCATGCGCTATGAGGATGCCGTGCGCGAGTTCAAGAAGCAATACCTGCGCGAAGTTTTGTTGGCGCACCGGGGAAACCAGTGCAAGGCGGCCGAAGAGTTGGGAATGCACCGCAACACGCTGAGCCGCGCCATGGCGGAGCTGGGACTCCGCCTGGTCGAGGTGCGAGCCAGTCTCAAGCGTCCGCCGCGCAGCGAGCGTCCTGTATTTAGCGCGGTGCGGCAGATCTACCGCCGAGGCTGACGATTCACCAGAGGACATGCTGACAACTCCACCGACAAAGGAAGCGCGCATCGCCATCGAGCCGGGCTTTGCCTGGGATGAGCAGGACGCTTACCTGTTCGACATCGACGGCACGCTGCTGCGCGACATTGGCCGCACTCACATGGACTCCTTCGTCCCCAGCATTCGGCGGGTCACGGGTTTCGAGGTAACGCTGGAGGGCGTCCCGGTTCAGGGCAACACCGATACGGCGATTCTGCGCGAAGCCTGCCGCCAGGCGCGGATTCCCGCCGAGGTTCTAGAGCCGCAACTGGCGGCAATCTTCGCGGCCATGAGCGAGTCGGTCGCCGGGCAGCGGCACGAGATGGTTCTTCGCCTCATGCCGGGCGTGGAAGACGCGCTTTGCCACCTGACGCGTATGGGCGCGTTGCTAGGCGTGGCTACCGGCAACCTGGAGGCCATCGGCTGGATCAAGATTGAGGAGGCCGGATTGCGCCAGTGGTTCAGCTTCGGCGGCTTCAGCGACCATTTTCCCATTCGCTCCGAGCTGGTCGGCCACGCGGCGCGCAAGGCCAGGGAGCTGGCCGGCGCGGAGGCTCGCGTCTGCGTGGTCGGCGACACCTTGCGTGACATCGAGGCGGCGCGCGCCAATTCCCTCCCTGTGATCGCCGTCGCCACCGGCAATTTCAGCTTTGAAGCGCTGCTCGAATATCGACCGGAGGTCTGCGTCTCGTCGCTGGCCGATCTCCTCGCGCTCACCCGGACCGCGCCGTGAAGCCGCGCCGATCGAGAACGAACACAAGCAAGAACCCCTCGTCGAGGCAACCGGCGAGATTCTGGACGGCTGGACTCCTGCTGGCAATCTTCCCCGGCGCCATCTATTCCCAGGCGGCAAGCCCTCTCCAGCCGGAGCAGCCGGCTCCTGCGTCGTCCTCGTCTCCTCAGCCCGCGCCAGCCAAGGACGCAAAAGCGG
Source organism: Occallatibacter sp. (assembly GCA_049521195.1). Classification (GTDB taxonomy): domain Bacteria; phylum Acidobacteriota; class Terriglobia; order Terriglobales; family Acidobacteriaceae; genus Telmatobacter. Next base: position 728 of record JBEKPA010000046.1, on the reverse strand, counting down.
CTAAGCAGCCAAGCGGCGGCGACCGCCGGCGCGCTGCCAAGCTCTTCCTTGAAGCAACCAGGCTCTTCGAGAAGGAGAAGTTTGAAGAGGCGATGCACTCCTTTGAGCGGGCGGCCGCGCTTGACCCATCCAATCCCAATTACTCGCTGGCCGCCGCTGTGGCCCGCAGTCACGCGGTGACGGCGCTGATTCAGGCCGCGGCCAAGGACCGGCTACGCGGCGACGCTGCGGCCGCCCGCGCCGCCTTGGCGCAGGCTCTCGAACTCGACCCCAGGAACTTCCAGGTCACCGAGCATCTTCGCGAGTTGGGCGACGACGCTCTGCTGGGACAAGCGACCCCTCTCTACGAGCAAACCGCAAGCGCGGCGGGTGAGCCGGTTTCGCTCCTCCCCGCTTCAGAAGTGCATAGCTTCCACCTCCATATCGATCAGCGTCAGGCGATCCAGCAGGTCTTCAAAGCCTACGGACTGGACGCCACTCTGGACGATAGCGTCCGCCCCATGCAGATCCGGCTGGATTTGGATGACGCCAGCTTCGAGCAAGCCATGCGGACGGTGAGCCTGCTGACCAACTCGTTCTACGTTCCGCTAGACGCGCATCGCGTGCTGGTGGCCCACGACACCGCCGAAAACCGCCAGCAGTGGATGCGCCTGGACCTTGAGACCATCTATCTTCCCGGGCTTTCCGCCACCGAACTGACCGATGTGAGCACGCTGGCCAAGAACGTC
>JBEKPA010000045.1:0-16353 GCA_049521195.1 Occallatibacter sp. | reverse complement strand
CGCAGATTGCCGCCGACTTCGGCAGCTTCGAGGCCTTCAAGAAGACCTTCAACGAGACCACCGCCAAGCAGTTCGGCTCCGGTTGGGGCTGGCTCGTCTTCCCCGGCGGCAAACTCGAGGTCATCTCCACGCCCAACCAGGACTCGCCCCTCACGCAGAGCCTCTACCCGATCCTCGGCAACGATGTCTGGGAGCACGCCTACTACCTCAAGTACCAGAATCGCCGCCCCGAGTACCTTGCCGCCTGGTGGAACGTGGTCAACTGGCACGAAGTCAACCGCCGCTTCGCTCTCGCCAAAGGCTGAGGAGCAGAGAACGGGATTGGAACGCAGCCGCCGGCTGCCTGGTCTATCAGCAGGCAGTGGCCTGGATGTGGCCCTGCACAGCGTAAGCCAGGAGCTTGCTGTCGGGTGTTTGGGGTCTCGCAACTGTCAAGGGCGGCGTAAAAGGAGACCATCCAAGGGTTACCTTGCCAGTTTCGGGCTACCCATAGGATAGCGCGGGCAGGGCAAGTCTACCGAAACAGAAGAGAGCATTGTCCGAACGGCCTGAAGGCACTCTCAGACCGCATTCTGCGCGTCTGGGCCGGAGTAGCGGCGCAACGCTCAACCTTGTAAACGGGTGTACATAACCACCTTGTGGAAGCGGCGCTTGATGCTGCAAGCCGGCGCCAGGATTTCGAGCAGTTTGAGGAGTTGCTGGACGCCGTCTCGCGGCCATTCGAGGAGAGGCCGCGGCTTGAATTGGAGAAGCGAGCGCCAGCCATCACAAGTGTCGGCTGTTGCCTCTACGCAGGCCCGGAGCCGTGAGGTCTAAAGCCCTGCCGGAGGAACGTTTGGCAAGCTGTGCCGGCAGGCTCGAATTGTCGAAGTTGTATCCCAGTAGCTTGATATCGGTGTCGTAGACGTCGGCAACGATTCTCATTGTCTCTTCGTTGTAGTAGTCTCTGTAATCGTTGTGCTCGCTCTTGTTGACATGTTGAAGGCGGCAATCAAGGCCAAGCCGTTCTGCAATATATCGAAAATCTTCCTCCAGGTTTTCAAGAAAGCCTATAAAATCCAACTGAACCTTGCCTCTTCTTTCAAGAATATAGTGATATTGAGGGCGAAAGTGGTGCCACTTCCAAATGTTCTCTTTGTTTAGCCAGCCCTTTACAAATTGGTCAAAGTCATTGAACTGCCCGAGTTCACCACTGGACCAATTCCGATCTTCTGCGTTAAAGCCGCCGGCCTTTAGAAATTGGAAAGCTGACACCAACCTATCCCAGGGATTTCTCACAACCGTGAACTTAAAGTAACTAACTATGCATCTAGGTTCAAAGACGTTGAGGTAATCATCGAGGGTCGTATGGCCACCGGCTAAATTGCCGAAGATAGCCTTATTCACCGAAACCCCGGCACATTTAGGAATATGCACAAATATGGCCTTGGTATCGTCAAAGGGTTTGAACGAATACGATTCGCTCGTAATAATTGTTCTCTGAATTTGTTGGCGCTTAAGTATTTCTTTCTGTTGACGGAGGTTGTAAGCCCGCCATCTGACCTCCAAATAGAGCGAAGCCGGCATCAGGGAGATCAGGGAGATTGCGGCCTCCTTTGCCTTGCGCCTACTCTCGCGTAGCCACTGTATCATGGGGATCCCCGGTTGTTCTGACCGCATCGTTTGAATTGTAGCATCCCGGAAAGGAGCCGGAGGGCAGCTCACTTGCCGGGCGTTCGCTGAGGGCATCCGGCACTTTTCTTCACCCTCAAGACGTCCAGACGCTTACAATGAGCTAGCAATGCAGTCTTCTTGGGGACGAAAGGGAACCACGCATGGATTCAATCGGGCAATCTGATCTGCCGGAACAGCTCCTCACAAAGTACATTTCCAAGTCACACTCCAGATTGGAGTTGTGGAGTGAGTTGATTCAGTCAATTGGGGTAAAACGAATGGCGGAGGTGGGAGTTTACCGAGGGGATTTCGCAGCAGAGGTTTTGCGGCGTTGCGAGTGTCTGACAAAGTACTACATGATTGATCCCTGGAGACACTTAAGCGACTGGAATAAGCCGGCTAATCAAGAAGACACAGTATTATCGGAGTTCTTCATTGAATCCATGGCGAAGACCGACTTCGCAGCGGCCAAGAGAGTGGTCTTGCGGGGGAAGACCACGGAAGTAATAGACCGGATACCCGACGGTGAGCTGGATTTTGCGTATATCGATGCCGATCACACGCTGAAGGGAATCGCAATTGATTTAATCCGTATGTATCCCAAGGTCCGCGATGGTGGTTTGATCGGCGGAGATGACTTCACCCAATCGATGTGGCAACACGGAACCAGCTCCGAGCCGACGTTGGTGTTTCCTTTTGCGGTCTACTTTGCGGAGGCTGTCGGGGCAAAGATCTATGCGCTCCCCTATTCGCAGTTCTGCTTGCAAAAAGGCGATGGCGCTAAGTTCGACTTCGTCGACCTGACTGGGGGATATGGCGACCTGGGCCTCAGAAGTCAATTCTCTCCGGGGAGAAAGCCATTCAAGATGACAATGCGAGAGAGGTTTCCACACCTTGCGCAAGCCGCCAGGAAGGCAAGAGCCTTCTTCCTGAGATGAGCTTGGCTGGCGGATTGGCGAGCAGAGCCCTATGCGCCATCGACAACCTCGGCCTCCCGAACCTTCTTGAAGTACTCGCGCACAGTTAGACCATCATTTTCTTCGCTGGAGGTGTAGAGACCCTTATCTACCGAGTGGATGAATTTATAACCCCTTTCGTGTATCTCTTTGGCCGGAAAGGGGAGAGCTTGCCACATCATCGCAATCGGCCCCGAGGGCGCGGCGAAATGCCCCATGTTGAATCCGCTGGCAAGGGTGCACATACTAAAGTACTGATCCTCAACTTGAAGCCGGCCACGCCATAACTTGTCGGGAGGCGTCAGATAGCCGTTATCCAATAGGGCTAAAAGACAATCCGGCGTCAAGAAGTATCCGCCCCCGAAGACATTCTGGCCCAGCCCCCATCCATTCAGCTGAGCGCGTTTTGCGATGGGCCGGTACCAAGGCATCCTTCCAAAAATCAGCTTCGCCACACCACGGAGATTGCCCGGAAACAGTTCTTTGGCCAGATATTCTGTATGCACCTTATAACGCAGCCTGATCGAGCCATCCGGTTCGAAGTGGTGCTTTCCAAAGATGCCAACGCTCGGGTTTTGCAGATGAAACTCCATCGCATCCGCAAACAGACCATGACGGATGATAAGGGCATCCGTATCGATTTTCATTACCAGCTTCGGCAGAAAATGCTCAGTTAAATGCTTGTATCCCAGACCGGTGGCATGGATATTCCTTCTGAATGTGAAAGGCTTCTCTCCGCGCACGACTACGAAGCGGTCCCCTATTCGCTGATGGAGCATCTCGGCAGTGTCATTCTCACCAGAATCGTCCACGGCGACCACAGCTGTGTCGCATTCCGCCGCTAAATAGTGCTCGATGCTGTCGAGTGTATCGGCTGTTTCTGTCAGACTCTTCGGACCGACAGGAATATTTACCGCCAAATCAACCTGTTTCGGGGAGAGTTTCGGCATAGCGTTTCAAACGCCTTCCTTAGAGCTTGTTATTGACTTTATACTTTCGTTTGCTTTTAGACAAGGGAATGAGTTTGGGTTGGCTGATGATGGAGGCATGGAAAAGCGTGCCCGGTCGGGGAAATCCGAGTGATGTTTCCGATGAGGATGGGCGATTGTAGCCCCATATTTGGCGCCGTGCGGATTCTCAGTGCGGAGCGGCCCAGACCTGATAGCTTTTGAACATAAGCTCACATCCCAATATCAGCAGCCAAATCCAGAGGGCGATTCGCATCGGCCGGCGCGGAATGCGCGTGCCCAGAAGCGTTCCGGCGGCAGCTCCAACGACGCCGCCGATGATGAGTTGCTTCAGCAGTTCAGGATTGGAGGCGTGCGTGAACCAATGCGCGCCACTGCCGATGAGCGAAACGATGAAGCCGAAGGCGATGTCGGTGCCGACCACCTGAGCGGGCAGCAAAGGCGTAAGGCCGAGAAGCGCGGCGCTGCCCAGGGCGCCCGCTCCGGCAGAGGAGAAGCCGACCTCGGCGCCCACCCCGAACATCAGCCATGAGAGCAGAGGGCTGCGGTCGCGCGTCTCTCGATTCTGCTTCATGGGGCGGAGGGAGAAGACCAGTTGCGAGCCTGCGGTTCCCACGAGGATTGCGCCGATTAGCACGTTCAGCAGGTTCGCGGAATCCGCCGACACCAGATGCTTCAAGAGAAGCGACCCGACGAGAACACCCGGCGCTCCGCCGAGAAGCATGAATCCAAGCGTGCGCCAGACCACATTGCGGCGGAGGATTTGTGCCGGCACCAGGATCAATTTGATGGCGGCGGAAAACATGAGTCCGATGCCAATCGCAACCGGAGCGGGGACCCCAAGAAACAGCACCAGGATGGGCACAGTGATGGTGCCCGCGCCTACGCCGGTGAGCGCGATAAAGAGTGCGATGACGAACCCGATAACGTACCGCATCCGGGAACCTCTGTTCCTTTGCTCCTGTTTCGGTGCGCGGGCGGCGCTTCAACGTGAGCAGATTACTTGCTATTCCCCTCGCAATTGATCGCCAGACTAAGTTCACTATGAGGTAGATCTCGTCCGAACCTGAAGTTCAATTCTACGTTCCCCTGTTCGCAAAAGATGCTTTAGCGACAAAACCGGGGTTCAATAACCTGGGTTTGTTATAGGTCAGAGGCATACCGTCCATGCCGGTGATGGATCCCCCCGCAACTTCCAGAATGCAATGACCTGCAGCCGTGTCCCACTCCATGGTCGGTCCGGTGCGCGGATAAAGATGCGCAGCGCCCTCCGCGACAAGGCAGAACTTCAGAGAACTGCCCATGGGGATGAGTTCATATTGCGAAAGGTCTCTTATAAAGGGATCCAGATTGTCTTCGTGTGAACGGCTCACCATCACCCGTGTCGTACTGCTGGCGTGCCTGATATCCCTTATCTGTGAAGTGACCTGATGGTCCACCTTGTATGCGCCCACTCCTCTGGCCGCAAAGTACATCTTGTCTATTGCGGGAGCATACACTACGCCTAGGTTTGGCGTGTTGTCTTCAATCAACGCAATGTTGACAGTAAACTCGCCATTGCGGTTGAGAAACTCCTTTGTGCCGTCCAAAGGGTCAACCATCCAGAAATGCCGCCAGGCGCTCCGCTGGTCAAAAGGAATCTCCGCCGATTCTTCCGATACGACCGGCCAATCCGGAGACAACCGGGCAAGGCCTGCCAGCACAATGTTGTGGGAAGCTATATCGGCTTGAGTCAAAGGAGTCTTATCCTGCTTATAGTCAACGGCAAGACGTTCCCCATCATAGATCGTCATAATCGCGTCGCCTGCCTCACGCGCCAGCGCAGTTATGTGCGGCAGCAACTTGGCGAGATAACATTGTGAATTCATTGCAGGCATGTCGCTCATGAGACACACGTATCCTTAACTTGGGAACTACTTGCCATTGCCTGCAAGATGCGATCGATGCACCCCTCCGGGCTCGTGGAGACTGTGTTGAGATGGATCTCAGGGGACTCTGGCGCTTCATATTCGCTGTCTATGCCTGTGAAATTCCGCAGAATCCCGCGTCTTGCTTTCGCGTACAAACCCTTTGGGTCGCGGCGCTCGCATTCCTCAAGCGGCGCGTCAACGAAAACCTCAAAAAACTCGCCTGGCCCGAAAGACTGCCGAGCGCGCTCCCTTTCCGCACGATACGGACTGATGAACGACACGACGACGATAAGTCCTGCGTCAACGAGCAGCTTTGCGACCTCAGTGACCCGGCGAATGTTCTCTACCCGATCCGCCTCGGTAAATCCAAGATCCTTGTTCAAACCGTGACGCACATTGTCGCCGTCGAGCACATATGTGTGCCTTCCCTCTACAAAGAGCCTGTTTTCAAGAAGGTTCGCAATCGTGGACTTACCTGATCCGGACAGTCCAGTCAGCCACAGGCACATCGGCCTCTGGAGTTTCTGTTTGGCGCGGGCCTTCTTATCGAGATCCAATGCTTGCCAATGGATGTTGGCTGCCCGGCGCAGAGAGAAGTCAATCATTCCGGCGCCCACGGTTTGGTTGCATAACCTGTCAACCAGGATGAAGCTGCCGAGAATCCTGTTTCGTTCGTAGATCTCGAATGGCACCGGGCGATCCGTGTAAATATTCACAACAGCGATGTCGTTCAGCCCGAGAGATTTGGCAGCCAGATGTGCGCCTAGTGTTACATCGACCTGGTACTTGATCGCCGTAATACTCGCTCCGACCTGGCAGGTATGCATCTTAAGCAAGTAAGTGCGCCCAGGTACGAGTAACTCCTCGGAAAGACACAGCAGCTTGGCCTCGAATTGGTCGCTTTGCTCAATAGGTTCGGACGCGGATGCGATGACGACTCCCCGTGAGATGTCGAGTTCGTCATCGAGACAAAGTGTGATTGACTCTCCAGCCGCTGCCGATGGTCGTTCTCCTTGCCAAACAACGATGGAGCGGACACTCGTTTCAGTTCCCCCGGGTACGATCCGTACGCGGTCGCCGACTTTCACTTCGCCACTCGCTACTCGGCCACAATAACCTCGAAAATCCTGGTTCGGTCGGTTCACCCATTGCACTGGCATCCGGAACGGAAGATTCGCATTTCGGCGGGAGGTATCAATGGTCTCCAGATGCCGCAGAAACGTGGGGCCCTTGTACCACGGCATAGAGGAGCTTTGCTCCGTTATGTTGTCCCCGTAGAGAGCGGAGAGTGGGATCGCCTCAAAGGAATCGAAGGAAAGTTCGCGCAGCAGAGCCTGGAATTCCAGAACGATCGCAGAGAAACTTTTCTCGCTATACGAAACCAGGTCCATCTTGTTTACAGCCAGAACCAAATGGCGAATTCCCAGCAACGCCACGATCCTGGCGTGGCGTTGGGTTTGCGTCTGCAGCCCGTTGAACGCATTCACTACGAGCACCGCAAGCTCGGAAGTGGAGGCGCCCGTTGCCATGTTGCGGGTGTATTGCTCATGGCCCGGAGTATCAGCCACGACGAACCTTCTGGCTGGGGTCGAAAAAAAGCGGTAGGCGACGTCGATGGTGATGCTCTGCTCCCGCTCCGCCTGCAGCCCATCGACCAGCAGCGCCAGATCGATCATGTCGCCTTGCGTTCCATAGCGGCTCGAATCCTTCTCCAGCGCCACCAATTGATCGTCGAAAACCTGCCTGGATTCCACGAGCAGCCTTCCAATCAGGGTGGACTTGCCGTCGTCGACACTACCGCAGGTAATAAATCGCAGCGTGTCTCTCATCAAAAATACCCCTCTTGCTTCTTTTTCTCCATGGAAGCAGTCTGATCGAAATCGATCATTCGACCTTGGCGTTCTGACGTCCGGGCTACTCGCGTCTCCTGAACAATGGCGGAAATGGTGTTAGCCGTGCTCTCCATCGCGGCGCTCAACGGATAGCAGCCGAGTGTCCTGAAACGGACCATGCGCATCTCCGGAACCTCTCCCGGATTCAGGGGAAACCGCTCGTCATCGACCATGATCCATTGCCCCGAACGTTTTACCACGGGTCTTGGAGCGGCGAAATAGAGCTGCACGATGGGGATGTTTTCCTGCTCGATGTACTGCCAAACATCGGGCTCGGTCCAATTCGATAGTGGGAAGACGCGAATTGTTTCTCCAGGGTGGAGTCGGGCATTATACAGGTTCCACAACTCGGGCCGCTGCATCTTAGGGTCCCACCTGTGACCGGCGGAGCGGAAGGAAAAGATTCTCTCTTTGGCCCGCGACTTCTCTTCGTCCCGTCTGGCCCCGCCCATAATAATATCGTAACCGCCAATATCGAGGGCTTGTTTCAACGCTTCGGTCTTCATGATTGTCGTATAGCGTTCCGAATCGAAGGTGAAAGGAGTAACTCCTTCTGCGATGCCTTTTTGATTGGTGTAAACGATGAGCTTTATGCCCGTTTCGGCAGCGACACGTTCGCGAAAATCAATCATCTCGCGAAACTTCCAGGTTGTATCGATATGGAGAATGGGGAACGGCGGCGCTGCTGGCCAGAACGCCTTGCGCGCCAATTGCAGCATGACGGAGGAGTCCTTGCCAATGGAATACAACATCACTGGCTTCTCCGACAGGGCGATCGACTCGCGGATAATCTCGATCGATTCGGCTTCTAGATTTGCGAGATAGTCACTCATAACCCTGATCCTTAGCGGTTCTGCTGAACAGCAAACAGCGCTCGTAGCATGATTCCAAGAGTCCGCAACTCCTGGGTACGCGCTTGCGACAGTGATCCAGTCCGGACACGTCGCGGTCGTTTGCGTTCTGAATTTCGCGGTTCAACGCCATGGTGACGGGAGGCTTGAATGACCTACACTTGAGTATATCGCAGTCCCTCGACTCATGAGTCTCCGACCTTGGATGCAACCGCGGGTGACGTCAAGTTGCAAACCTTAAGGAACCTCTGAACAACGCTGAGTTATAAAGGCCTCTGACCGGGATTTCGCCGCATCGGCTCAGAATTGGCGCGTTTCCGGTCGTTTAGCAATTCGTTTTGCCCGCCTGAGGCCTCTTGCAGTCTCCTGCGGACACACTACGCCCCGTGCGGGGCCAAGATTATCGAGCCCTACCACGGACGAATCCTCGACCCGGCGTGCGGGTCAGGCGGTATGTTCGTGCAGTCGGCGGCGTCCGTGGAGCACCACCGGCAGAGCGTCAACGAGATTTCCGTCTGCGGGCAGCCGCCACGTGGTGTAGTCTGATTCCTGCCCGTAGACGGAAACCTCGCCGACTTTGCCGCTGTGGGCCTCAATGAACTTCTCGCTGAACACAAACATGCCGCCGGAGCCGCAGCAGGGATCATAAACGCGGCCCTTGTAGGGCGCGAGCGCCTCGACCAATACCCGGACCACCCAGGACGGCGTATAGAACTGACCGCCCTTTTTCCCCTCGGCGCTGGCGACCATAGCTAGGAGGTACTCGTAGACCCGACCCAGCACGTCTTTGGCGCGATCTGCGGGGCTACCCAGGCCGATGTCGCTGACCAGGTTGATGAGCTGGCCGAGCCGCTGCTTGTCGATGCCGGGACGGCCGTAGTCCTTTGGGAGCACGCCCTTGCTGTGGTCGGTGCGCTCGGTGAGTTCATGCATATTTCCAATGCAACTCATCCAATGGGGTAAAGGAATGCCGAGAAGGATTCTGAGACTGCCAGTCGTATTGGATCGCACCGGCCTATCATGCAGCACTGTCTATCTGCGTGTCACCGAAGGAAGGTTTCCAAGGCCAGTGTCGCTGGGGGCCAGGGCTGTTGGCTGGATCGAAACAGAGGTAGAAGAGTGGATTGCCCGCCAGATAGAGGTCAGCCGGAAAATCAGGGGGCAACGTGCAGGCGTGAATCCGTTGTCGTCAAGATGACGCCGGAGCGGGATTCCGGCGTGGCAGCCATCTGGGGTGGGATTGCTAGACATGGCTTGATTCTCTGCCGGCCGAGTTGCCCGAAAGCCTATGCCGCAGTTCCACGGAAGGGCAACACCTTGCCTCCACGCTGGGTCCGCTCCAGAAAATCGGCCCAGTCTTGCATCATCTTGGCGCGTGGCTCCAGGTATAGGGCATGATTGTAGGTGGCGCAACCGAGTCATGCCGTGTTCCCACGGGAAGCATACGGATTGAAAGGCAAGAAAGGCACGTTTGGCGGGGCCGTCGTACCCTACCAGACATTCCCGGACCAGCCCGTGCGCAGCTTTGCGACGGCATGGCGGAGAGCCAAGAAAGCGGCTGGCATCGAATGCCGCTGGCACGATCTCCGGCACAGCGCCGCTTCCCGCATGGCCGCTGGTGGTGCGACGGACCAAACCCTTCAAGCGTTGCTCGGATGGATGAGTCCCAAGATGATCGAACGCTACTCTCACGTCCGGGCGGAAGCGAAGCGGAAGGCCGTCAGAGTGTTCGATGCGGTCAGCTCTGAAACGGAGTCCCCACAAAATCCACCACAGTCAGCGGTGAGTGGAAGCCTTGTCGTCATGTAGGTCTTTTAGAATCATGGTGGGCGGTCAGGGACTCGAACCCCGGACTTCCTGCTTGTAAGGCAGGCGCTCTAACCAACTGAGCTAACCGCCCACGCGCGGCGGCAAGGCGCTTGCGCCTTCTTGAAATCATATCAGCGCAGTCACGCCCGGCGAGGTTTCACTCCATTGCACGGCGAGAGCGGCCTCAATTGATAAACTCACCCGGTGAGCCTTCTTATCGTCAACGCCGACGACTTCGGGCTGACTTCCGGGGTCAACCGCGCGATTCTGGAACTGTACCGGTCCGGTGTTGTGACCAGCGCCTCCCTGATGGCGCGGGGCGCGGCTACCGAAGAGGCCTTCGCACTGGGCCTCTCCACACCTTCCCTGGGGGTGGGCTGCCACGTGGCTTTGGTGGATGGGGATTCCGTCCTGCCATGGCGAGAGATTCCTACGCTCGTCCGTGAAGCGACCGGGCGCTTTCAGCCCACGCTGGGGGCGTTTTTGAAGCGATTGCTTGCAGGGCGCATCCGGTCCTCCGAAATTGAGGCGGAAGCCGCCGCGCAGATTGCGCTGATCCAAAGCAAGGGCCTGGCGCTGACGCACATCGACACGCACAAGCACACGCATATCTTTCCCGCCGTGCTCCGGCCGGTGCTGCGAGCGGCGCGGGCCGCCGGGATTCGCGCGGTGCGCAATCCCTTTGAGCCGGATTGGAGTCTGCGCGCCACACCCCGCGCTCCCTGGATGCGGCGCCTGGAGGTGAGCCTGCTACGGCGCTTTGAGCCTGCTTTCCAGCGCATCGTGGCCGAGGAGGGCTTCAGGACCACCGACGGCGCTATCGGAGTACTGGCCACAGGATCCATTGATTCCAAAGCAGTTAAATCCATTCTGTTCGGCATCCAGCCGGGAACCTGGGAGTTGGTGACGCATCCCGGCTACAATGATTCCGACTTGGCCAAGGCGGGCACGCGGCTGTTAGCCTCGCGGGAGACGGAACGAAGCGCCCTCGAATCGCTGCAACGCTTTCCGGGCATCGAACTTATCTCGTTCGCGGATTTGGGAGGCTGAAGAAGGCATCCCCGGCCAAGGCTGAGCAAACAACAGATCAGGAAGGGCTTATGCGCATCGGCATCACCTGCTATCCCACCTACGGCGGTTCGGGCGTGGTGGCCACGGAACTGGGCATCGAACTGGCGGCGCTGGGTCACGAAGTGCACTTCATCTCCTACTCGCAGCCGTTCCGGCTGAGCGGGCGCGACGACGGCATTTATTATCATGAAGTTCCGGTTTCGAGCTATCCTCTGTTTGAGTTCCCTCCCTACGACCTGGCGCTGGCGTCGCGCATGGCCGAAGTTGCTGAATTCAATGAGCTTGACCTACTCCATGTGCATTATGCAATTCCCCACTCGGTGAGCGCGCTGCTAGCCCGGCAGATGCTGGCTGCGCGGGGGCGGCGGCTGCCCTTCGTAACCACGCTGCACGGCACCGACATTACGCTCGTCGGCCTGGACCGCTGCTACCTGCCGATCACCCGTTACGCCATCCAGGAGAGCGATGGGGTTACAAGTATCTCCAACTATCTAAAGGAGAAAACGGTCGAGCACTTCGACGTGACGCGGCCCATTGAGGTGATCGAGAACTTTGTCAACTGCGACGTTTACAGGCCCTGCAAGGATGAGGCCAGAAAGGCGGAGGCGCGCAAGCGGCTGGCCGCGCCGGAGGAGGCGATCCTGATGCATCTCTCCAACTTCAGGCCGGTCAAGCGGGTGGTGGACGTGGTGAAGATCTTTGCGCGGGTGGCGCGGGAGACGCCCGCGCAACTGGTTCTGGTGGGGGACGGGCCGGACCGGTCGGCGGCGGAGTGGCTGGCGCACGACCTGGGGATTCACGCCAAGGTTCACTTCGTGGGCAAGCTGGAGCGCGTGAACGAGGTACTGCCGCTGGCCGATATCTTGCTGATGCCAAGCGAGTTGGAGTCGTTTGGGTTGGCCGCGCTGGAGGCTATGGCGTGCAAGGTTCCGTCCATTGCGACGCGGGTGGGCGGGGTGCCGGAGCTGATCGACGATGGGGTAACGGGGCTGCTTTACGAGGTGGGAGACATCGACGGCATGGCCCGGGGAGCATTGAGCCTTCTCAAGGACCGGGAGCGGCTGCATGCGATGCGGGAGGCGGGCCGGAAGACGGCGCAGAAGCGCTTCTGCTCGACGCTGGTGGTGCCGCACTATGTGAAGTATTACAAGCAAGTGCTTGCTTGAAACCGGGTCAGAGATCAGGGGTCAGAGATCAGGGGTCAGAGATCAGGGGTCAGAGATCAGGGGTCAGAGATCAGGGGTCAGAGATCAGGGGTCAGAGATCAGGGACTAGTCCCTGACCCCTGATCCCTGTTCTTCAATGAACGACTGCAGGATGAGCGTGGCAGCCACCTGATCGACCAACCGCCGGTGCTGCTGGCGGGCGCGGCCAGCCTCGTAGAGGATTTGATGGGCCTCACGCGTGGTCAGCCGCTCATCCCAAAGATGAATGGGCAGACCGGTGAGTTCGCCCAGTGCGGCGGCAAAGGCCTGCGTCCTCGCGGCCTGCGGGCTAGCGTCACCCGACAGATGCACCGGATTGCCGACCACGATGCCCGCCACGGCGAACCGCCGCGCCAGCCGCGCCAGAGAGCGCAGATCTTCGCGGCGGTTGTGGCGCCGCTCCAATGTGAGTACAGGCTGTGCGGTCAGCCCCAGCTCGTCGGAGACAGCCACGCCAATGCGCCGGTTGCCGACGTCAAGGCCGAGATAACGAGGCTGTGGGGCAGATTCCAGCGTGCGACTCCTGCCTTCCAGCTTATAGCCCCGTTGCGGACGGAGCCAGACCGCTATAGAAACCGCGCTCGGTCCTCCGCCGCGGGAATTGGGCAGCTCTTCAGACGGCCCCAGATGCGGTACCGCCAGCGAGCAACCAGCCGGTACAGCGGATCGCTGAGGAAGCTGGGAATCCATCTCAGCACGGCGGCAACCGTGGGCCAGGGCCGGGGAAGTTCCCTGAGCAGGGCCAGAGTGGCCGCGAATCGTGTCAGCGCTTGCTCCCCGGCTTCGAGCGGGTATCGGAAGACCAGCACCGTGCCCGGAACGCCGCCGGGCTCAAGCAGCTCGGCGTGACGCGCCAGCAGGGGCGCAACCGCCGGTGAGCTGGAAGCGGCGAAGCGCAAGCGGTCGCGCAGGTCGCGCCGCAACAGCCACCGCACCGAGCCGTTGCAAAAGCCGCAGTGGCCGTCAAAAACCACCAGCAGGCGGTCGCCTAGCTCATTCAGTCCGCTCACTCCTTCAAGATGCTATCTAGAAGCAGGCCGATTCAGTTCGGCTGGTGAGCAGCCTTCTACCCTCTATACTGAACCCACCATGAGTCCTCGAACTTCAGTCCCCATCGGTACCCGGTCCCGGGCCCTCGAACAGCGCGCCGAGCGATTCTTCCCCGGCGGCGTCAACTCGCCGGTGCGTGCCTTCCGGGCGGTTGGCGGCGCGCCGCCCTTTGTGGAGCGCGCCCAGGGCGCATGGCTCACCGACGCCGATGGCAACCGCTACATCGACTACTTCGGCTCCTGGGGACCGATGATCCTGGGCCACGCTTTTCCGCCAGTGGTCGAGGCCATTGAGCGCGCTGCCCGCAAATCCGCCAGCTTCGGCGCGTCGACCGCTGCCGAGGCCGACCTCGCCGAGCGCGTCGTCGCCTGCTTCCCGGCCATTGAGAAGCTGCGCTTCGTCAGCTCCGGCACCGAGGCCACGATGAGCGCCATCCGCCTGGCTCGCGCCGCCACCGGCCGCAAAATTGTGGTCAAGTTCGAGGGCTGCTACCACGGCCACTCCGATGGCCTGCTGGTCAAGGCCGGCTCCGGCGTGGCTACCTTCGGCATTCCCGGCTCGGCCGGCGTTCCCGAGGAGATCGCCCGCCTCACTCTTGCCCTGCCCTACAACGACCTGGCCGCGGTCGAGACCGCCTTCGCCGCCCATCCCGGCGCAATCGCCGCGGTGATCGTGGAGCCTGTCGTCGGCAATGCGGGTTGCATTCCGCCCGTGCCCGCCGCGGAGGGCGTGCCCGGCTATCTGGCCGGGCTGCGCGACATCACCGCCCGGGAAGGAGCCCTGCTCATCGTTGACGAGGTGATGACCGGCTTCCGCGTGGCTCTGGGCGGCGCGCTCTCGCTCTACGGCATCGACGCCGATCTGCTTACGCTGGGCAAGATCGTAGGCGGAGGCCTGCCCGTGGGCGTCTTTGGCGGGAAACTCCGTTTCATGGATCTTTTGGCGCCGCTCGGGCCGGTCTATCAGGCCGGAACCCTCAGCGGCAATCCCCTGGCCATGGCCGCGGGCATCGCCACCGTCAGCTACCTTCAGGAACACGCCGGCGAGGTTTATCCCCAGCTTGAAGCCACCGCCAAAGCCGTGGCCGAAGGCGTCGCCGCCGAGGCCGCCAAGGCCGGCGTTCCCCTCACTCTCAACCGCGTCGGCTCCATGTGGACCTGGTTCTTCACTCCCGGCCCGGTCACCGACTACGCCCAGGCAGCCCTGAGCGACACCGCCGCCTTTGGCCGCTTCCACCGGGCCATGCTCGACCAGGGCGTCTGGCTGCCGCCGTCGCAGTTTGAAGCCGCGTTCCTGAGCACTGCCCACTGCGAAGCAGAGGTAGCCGCCACGGTCGCCGCCGCGCGAGAGGCCTTCCAGTCCGTTTCCGCCGGATAGTCCCACAAACCCGGGTGCCCCATCTTGCGACTTTTTGCAGTCGCAAGGGTGGGAAACCGCGAACCTCCAGCGGACCGGGTCGCTATCCCCACGCCGCCAGCGTCACAAACCGATGGGTCGGCTTATACCGCGCAACCAGCCGCTCCGCCGCAGCCACCGATGGCGCGCGATCCGCTCCCAACTTCAGGTGGCTGCCGTCGTGGAGTACGATATTGGCCGCCCGGCCACGCCGCTCCAGTAGGTCGATGCGGCGCATCAACCGCCCAGCAATCCTTTCCGCCGAAGGCTCGCGCCAGTCGGAGGTCATCGCATTCCACAGCACTGGCATCATCCCCAGCGATCTTGCCACGCGAAAGACCACGGGCCGGCGCGCGCCAAACGGCGGCCGAAAGAACCGCACTGGCGCGCCTGCAATCTGCTCCAGCGTTTCTTTGGTTCTCGCCAGTTCATCTCGCACGCGGCTGGCCGAAGTGAGCGCCAGGTTGGGATGGCTCCAGGAGTGGTTCCCGATCAGGTGCCCTGCCGCCACAATTCGCCGCACCAGCCCGGGCTCTGCCTGGGCGAATTTGCCCACCAGGAAGAACGTCGCCCGCACATCGTGGCCGGCCAGAATCTCGAGCAGCCGCGGCGTCCACGCTGGATTGGGACCATCGTCAAAGGTGAGCGCCAGCTCGCCGGGATGGGAAGGCGCAATCAGCGCCTCGCCGAAGAGCCGCGACCCCGGCCACAGCGCGGCATAGGCGCAGCCGCCCGCCGCCAAGCCGAGCGCGCCCGCCGCGCCCATCCCGGCGCAAATCCCCGTAGCCAAAGGAGAAAGCATTCTGTCTTCAAGTGTGCAGCGCCGGACGAACGAACCGCAAGCCGAACCCGAGTTCGCTCCCGGCTACGCAACAGAAAAATGGTGCGCTGCCCAGTCTCCGAATTGCGCCTGCTCCCGCCCTCCAGGCGTATACTCACCTTGTTCGGGTCGCATCCTGCGTCTGCGGAGCGGCACTGGAGACAACCATGAGCCTCACACCCTTCCCCGGCGGCGCTGATTCCTTGCCCCACGCCAACCCCATCACAAAAGTCACCGTGCCTGCGCTCACTGAGATGAAGCGCCAGGGCAAGCCCATCAGCGCGCTCACCGCCTACGACTACTCCAGCTCGCGGCTGGCCGACGAAGCGGGAATCGACATGCTGCTGGTGGGCGACTCGCTGGCCATGGTGGTTCTGGGCCACGAAAACACGCTCGCCGTAACGGTGGATGAGATGCTGCACCACACGCGCGCCGTCAGCCGTGCCGTCCGCCGCGCCCTGGTGGTGGCCGATATGCCCTTCGGCAGCTATCACGGCACGACCGGCGAAGGCTTGGCCAACGCCATTCGCTTCGTCAAGGAGGCCGGCGCGGAGGCCGTCAAGATCGAAGGCGCGCGCATCGAACTGGTCCGCGCCCTCACCGAGGCCGAGATTCCCGTCATCGGCCACCTCGGCCTCACTCCGCAGAGCATTCACCGCATGGGCGGCTACCGTGTGCAGGCCCGTACCGCCGAAACCGTGCTACAGCTCAGGGCCGACGCCATCGCGCTCGCCGATGCCGGAGCTGGCGCAATCGTGCTCGAAGGCATTCCC
>JBEKPA010000044.1:0-16516 GCA_049521195.1 Occallatibacter sp. | reverse complement strand
CACAGGCAGGCCGAGCATGAGAAATCCTCTTCACATTCGAGCGGTCATGCTGGACTGGGCAGGCACAACGGTCGATCATGGGTCAATAGCGCCAGTACTGGCGCTCCAGACCCTATTTGCACAGCATGGCATCACGCTGTCCACTGGAGACGCCCGCCGCGATATGGGGCTGCTCAAGCGGGATCATATTCAGGCTATCCTTGCTCTACCCAATATCCGTGTAGAATGGAATTCGATTGCCAGCCGGGAACCTGGCGAGGCAGAAGTTCTCTCCCTGTTTGAGGAGTTTGGCCCGTTGCAGATGAAGATCATTGCGGAGCACTCGCAACTGATTCCAGGTGTGGCGCAGATCGTAAAAGACTGGCAGACCCGCGGGATCCGGATTGGCAGTACCACTGGCTATACCCGTCAGATGCTGGCCCCGGTATTGACCCAGGCTGCCCAGCAAGGTTTTCAGCCCGATGCTTCCGTATGCCCGGAGGAAGTTGGCGCGGGACGCCCGGCTCCGTGGATGCTGATGAAGAACGCACAGCTTTTGGATGTCTATCCTCCATCGACATGCGTAAAGATTGGAGACACTGTCGTCGATATTGAAGAGGGCAGGAATGCCGGCATGTGGACCATCGGACTCACCAGAACCGGGAATCTGGTTGGGCTGGATCAAGACGAGTGGGCGCAACTTCCGGAAGCAACAAAGAAAGTCCGACTTGCCCGTGCAAGAGAGATATTGATAGGAGCGGGCGCTGATTTTGTTGCAGAAGATATTGCCTCATGCAATCAGGCTCTGGCGAAGATCGAAAGACGTCTTCGTAACGGCAGGTGACCTGGTGCGGATTGCGGCGCTGCGGCAAGCGTGATGCACGAATCCTGTTCAGAACTGGCAGAGATAGCAAAGCACGGAAAACTCCGGCATTAGACCAAGCCGCACTGAACGGAACCATAAAGAGCTTTAGGGAGCAATGGATCGAACTGCCGACTTGGATCATGCTGTCCGCTATGGCAATTGGAGGCCGCCAACATGGCAAACGCTAGCGTACGCCAGAATTTGTCCTGAAGCTCCCGACTTTGAATAATCTAAATCGGTGGTGCTCAAGTACAATACCACGACAGAGCCTCTATCGCAGTGCGTCCACCGGGCGCTTCAGATACAGTCCGAAGACTTGCTCAAAATGAACTCGCCAAGCACATAGACGAATCGCATCCCGGTTCGCAAACTGAGCCAGGATCAGTTTCACTGCGCTCCGAATGCAACACTGACTATGAGCCGCAATAGCAACTCCACCGGCACACAAGACCTGGCGAATTGCCATTCCGATTCTCGCACGAATCCTCGTTGATCAGGATGTCAGTCAATGAACTTAACAAGATGGCAGCGTGGACTCAGTGCCCGATTCTGAGTGCAAGGCACCGACCGCTCGGTTGGGCTGGACAGCTAGATGTGTCTTCTCCAGCGAGAGCGAAAAGCAGCTTCCACGTCCGGGTTCACTTTCCACAAATAGCTGGGTGCCATGGCGCTCGGCAATCCACTTGGCAAGCGCAAGACCCAGCCCGGAGCCGGCGGGAGCATGCTCGCCAAGCTGCGTTGCGCGGTAGAAGCGGTCGAAGATGCGCGGCTTCTGTTCGGGGTCGATTCCAATGCCGCTGTCCGCGACGGAGAGAACAACGCGAGTGCCCGCGGACGCCGCGCATAGTTTCACGGAACCTCCCGGAGGAGTGTATTTGCTGGCGTTTTCAAGCAAGATCGAGAGCAGGCGCGGAAGAAGATGCCTGTCGCCCAGCAAAGCAAGATCTTCGCCTTCGATCTCGACGCGAAAGTCGAGCATCGCTCGGTTCATTGCGCCATTCCAGCTTCCGGCAACCTGCCGGAGGAGATCATCGACTCGGATGGGACCTAGTCCGATGGTCTCAGCGCCGCCGTCGGCCCGCGCCAGCGAGAGCAGGTTCTCAACCAGATTCGTCATGCGCGAAGTCTCTTCAAGCAGACGGCCAAGAATAGCGCGATACTCCTGGGAATCGCGCGGGCGGTAGAGGGCTACTTCGATCTCCGTGCGCATGAGCGAGATGGGCGTGCGCAGTTCGTGAGATGCATTGCCGGTGAAGGTGCGCACGCTGGCGAAGGCTTTGTCGATCCGCTCCAGCATCTGGTTGAGTGTGCGGGACAAGTCGGAGATCTCATCCTTTGCGCTGGGCTCCGGCAGACGGATATCGAGATTGCGGTCGTTGATACGGCGCGCCTCGGCGGCCAGCGCGGCCACCGGCTTGAGCGCCTTGCGGCTCATGAAATGGCCGCCAATCGAGGAGACAAACAGACCTACGGTGATAAGCAAGAAGAGTTGGAGGCGGAGATTGGACAGAATCGCCAGCGTCTTGTTGAGCGTCAGGCCCGTCTGTACGGTGTAACGGACGCCGTGAATCGAGATAGGTTCGATGAGAGCGCGGACAGAAGATGACTCCGCGGTGTAGGTAAAGTAAGCGCCGGCCGCCGGAGCTTGCTGCGGAAGCACGAGCGTCGGGTACGCGGCTGCTACGTGCGCAGAGCGGTAGATCCAGTTGCCCTGCTCGTCGATGACCTGCAGCCACTTATTGCCGTGGCTGACGTTGTACGCCGCGGTGATGGCATCGCGTAACTGAGCGCGCGTCTCGCCTGGGGGGCGGCTCTCGACAAAGCGGCGGACGCTGCGCACGCGCTGCTGCAGCTCCTCCTTTTCAAGATCGTCGATGGCGCGATGCACCATCCACAGCGATGCGAAGCCAATGGAGAACATGGTCGTCGCAATTGCCAGCGAATACCAAAGTGTGAGCCGTATCCGGATGGGCAGGGAATTGATCACGACTCCCTCCCTGCGGCAGAGCGCCTGAAGATGTAGCCGGAGCCGCGCACGGTACCGATCAGCTTCCTGTGATAGGGCGCGTCGATCTTGGCACGCAGCGAATTCACCAGCACATCCAGGGCGCTGTCTCCGACCGAACGGTCCGCGCCCCAGACGCACTCCATCAGCGTCTGCCGCGCCACGCACTGGCCAACGCTTCTGGCAAGGCAGGTGAGCAGCAGGAACTCAAGACGTGTCAGGTCAACGCCTTCGCCGTTGCGCGTAACCGTCCGCCGCACCGGATCGATCACAAGATCGGCGGCCTTGATGGTGCCATCGCCCTCTTCGCGATCGCGCCGCGTGATGGACTGCAATCGCGCAACCAACTCGGAGAAAGAGAACGGCTTTGTCAGGTAGTCGTCCGCGCCCACGTCAAGTCCGCGAATAATGTCGTCCTCCGTGTCGCGCGCGGTCAGCATCAGCACCGGCGTCCTGCGCGCCCGCGATCGCAACGCTTGCATCAGCGCGAATCCGTCCAGCTTCGGCAGCCCAATGTCCAACACAATGGCGTCAAGTTCATGGGCCGATGCCATCTCCAGTCCCTTCTCGCCATCGATGGCCGTCATCACGGTAAACCCGCGCTCATAGAGCCCCTTGCGCAGGAGTTCCAACATGCGCGGCTCGTCTTCGACGATGAGGATTCGCATCGGTGCCGTATCCCTTAGCGTAATCGCAAAGTGCATGAAGGAATCACTGCGGCACGACCGAATTCATCACAGATTCACATTCGCATAAGGACGCGCTCCAACCTTAGGAAGAATTCATCCATCTGTAAACGATGCTTCACTCGCTCGGCGCAGGCTAGCGTCAAGTGATGGCACACCGACCGCGGTGCTGGAGTTTCGCAGATTTCAACCGCGCGGTCCAAGGAGAACCATGTCAAACAAGGCACTTATTTTACCGTTCCTACTCGCTATGTCATTTTTCTCGCTTAAGATAGGCGCCTCAACAAGCACCCCGGCGGGTGCCGCGACAGCCGAAAAGAACTCCGCCGAAGCCAATGGCGGCGTAAGTGGGACTGTCAAGGACGCATCCGGCGCAGTGCTGCAGGGTGCGCGGATCGACCTGGAGCCGGCGACGAGGATCGTGTCGTCGGATGCGCAAGGCAGCTTTGTCATTCCGAATGTCAAGCCGGGCCCGTACACGGTGACGATCTCCTATGTCGGGTTCACCACCTTCTCCACGAGCATTGCAGTCACTGCCGGCAAGTCGACGCCGCTTGATGCAACGCTCACCGTTGGCTCGACGAATCAGCAGGTTATAGTAAGCGCCACCCTGGAGGGCGATGTCGCCGCGATCAACGAGCAGCGGGTGTCAGAGAACATTCTGAATGTTCAAACCGATGTGCAGATTCAGAGCCTGCCGAATGCGAATATCGCGGACGCGCTCGGCCGGATGCCCGGCGTGACGATACAGCGTAACGAAGGCGAGGGACAGTATGTGCAGATTCGCGGAACCGAGCCGAGATTGAGCAACACGACCATCGACGGAGTGGTCGTTCCGGGTCCCGACCCTGATGTCCGCCAGGTAGACCTCGATACGATTCCGGCGGATTTGGTCGGATCGGTGGCCATCAACAAGACACTCTCAGCGAATCAGGACGGCGACGCAATCGGCGGCTCGGTGGACCTGCGGATCAAGCAGGCGACCTCGGCCCGGTCGACCCTCACTTTTGAAGGCCAGGATGGATATACACCGATCGACAATGGCCGAAAGGTGTTTCTGATCGACTCGTCGGCTGGAATGCGCTTTGGCCCAGACAAGCGCTGGGGCCTTATGCTGGGCTACAGCTACGACTACAACGGCCGCGGCATCGACGATGTGGAACCCGTCCCAAATTTCGACGGACCGAACAACTCCTTTACCTTCGACCAGCTCTATATTCAGCAGTATCTATACGACCGAACTCGTTATGGAATGGCAGGCGCGCTCGATTATAAGTTGAATGAGGGCTCCGATCTATATGTTCACGGCCTGTTCTCCAACTTCAGAGACTATGGGCAGAAGTTCGCCTATCAATTAACGGAAGGCGGAAAAGCCAAGTACCATACCAGCGTTCGCCGGCCGAACCTGCAAATCGCCGACCTGGCTATAGGCGGCAACCACCTCTTCAATCGTTCCTACCTCAGGTATCAGATCGCCGCGGCCCACTCGCGCTTTGGAGGAGCTGCCGGCAACCCCGGCGCGGCCTTCAAGAGTAAAGTAAATGATTGCACGTATGCACAGGGCCCGAGCGAGTACCGCCCGCAATACACATGCGACGTAGCAGGCGACCCGATCTTCGATCCAACTCAGTATCCACTCACCGAAATCGACTTGACATCGGGACAAGCGACGCAGCTCAATCTTCAGGCCAGCGGCGCCATGGGAATCAACTACCATCTCGGGGCGCACACGTCGACTCTGGAATTTGGAGGCCAAATCCGCAATGAACACAAGGGACAGGATGCGTATTCTCCGGTGTACGACAACTTCGCCGATGGGGCTAATGCCCCACTGATGAGCCAGTTCCTTGGAACATTTACCAATTCAAGCTTCTATGGCGGAAGCTATCACCTGGGACCTGTTACGAGTTTTACAAATATCACTGGGTGGCTGAATGCAAATCCGGGAGTTCTTCTCCTGGATGAGCCTGCAACACATCTGGGTTCCGACGCCTCCAACTACAACTTGCAGGAGAGGGTCTCGGCCGGTTACATCATGAACACACTGGATCTCAGCTCTCGCCTCCATCTGCAAACAGGGCTGCGTATCGAGGCCACGAACACTTCGGACACAGGATATCTGGTCATTGACGATACGAATGGCAACTACGTGTCTACAACACCACAGCAGGGAAGCGGATCCTATGTGAATCCATTGCCGAGCGTGCAGCTTCGCTATACCTTTGACGGCAATGCGGATATTCGCGCCGTCTATGGGCGGGGAATTTCGCGGCCGGACCCGTATCAGTTGGTTCCCTATATCACCGAGGATCAGTCGACCACACCCTATACGATCAACATAGGAAACACCGCTTTGGTAGCGGAGCACGCCAACGACTACGACATCCTTTTTGAGAAGTATCTGCCCTCGGTCGGCATGATCGCGGGGGGCTACTTTTACAAGCAGATCACGCGCCCTATCTACGGCGAGCAGTCGATCATTCCCGCGACCGGATCACCGCTGTCTCAAGCGTATGCCACCGACCTTGTCTTGCAGGAGGTCAACGGCGACCATGCGCATGTGCAGGGCGTTGAATTCGCATATCAGCAACACATGACTTATCTTCCGGGAGTTTTAAGAGACGCCCGGATCGATGCGAACGTCACCTATACGGAATCCAGGAACTATAACCTCCTCAACCGCACGGACAGCCCCGCTCTGGTGGGTCAGGCGCCATTGTCCTGGAACATTGGGCCCTCCTATGCCACCAAGCGCGCCGTGGTAACAATGGGCATCTCGCACAATGGCGCTAATATCTATGCATACCAGTACCAAAGCACGGGTCCAGGCGCTCAGGCGCCTGGTGCTGCCGCTGCTGTTTACGAGGTTACCGGGCCCTTTGGCGACAACTACTTCTATTCACATACCCAGGTTGATGCCAAGGCAACCTACTATCTCGGCAAGGGGTTTACGGCGGAGGCGATTGGAGAGAACATGAATGACGCAGTCTTCGGCTTCTATAATGGCAGTCCGCAGTACATGGTGCAGCGCGAGTATTACAGGCCGACATATTCGGGCGGCATCCGCTGGACCCAGCACCATGAGTAATCGGAGATAGGCCACCCAACTCGTGGCTTCGCTTCGTTACGTCCACAATCTTGAATGCCTTGAAAAGGCTTCATTCTCAAAAAGTCCCAAAAAGGCTTCCGTGCGCTCCGGCGCGCGGCATGCCTAGAAAGATTCAATGAAGAAAAGTGCAATTGCTCTTGCGTGCCTTTCGTTATGCGCATTCTCGTCGAGCGCACAGCCGGCGGCGCCCCTGACGCTACAACGGACCATCCCTCTGCCAGGAATCACCGGCAAGTTTGACCACCTGGCCATCGACACGGCGGGCGATCGGCTCTTCATCGCCGCCACCAGCAATCACTCCGTCGAAGTCATCGATCTGGCGGCGGACAAGGTTGATCAGAGGATTACCGGGCTGGGCAAGCCGCATGGCCTGGCCTGGGTTGCGGAGACCGGCAGCCTTTACGTTGCCGATGGCGCGCTGGGCGAACTCCGGGTCTATACGGGTAAGCCGCTGGCTCTGGCTGGAAGGATCAAGCTCTCCGACGATGCCGACGACATGGTCTATGACGAGGCCGATCACCTGCTCTTCGTCGGTCATGGCGGCAGCGGGGCGGCCAACCCGCCTAAGGTCGCCGTTGTCGATACGAAGAGCTTCAGCCTAGCGGCGAGTCTCTCCGTGGCGGCGCATCCCGAGGCGCTCGACATCGATCCCGCGGGCAAGCGCATCTTCGTGAATGTTGCCGAGTCGAATGAGGTCGCGGTCATCGACACGATTGGCAAGGCAATTGTCGCGCGCTGGAAGCTGACCAAGGCCGCCGACAATGTTCCGGTGGCCTTCGATGGTGAACACCAGTCGCTCTACGTAGCCTGCCGGACTCCAGGAATGCTTGTCGCCCTGGATGCCGCCACCGGCAAGGAAGTCGCGAGCCTTCCGGCAGCGGGGGGAGCCGACGATCTGTTCTACGACCCCGCGCTTCGCCGCGTTTACGTCATAGCGGGCTCTGGTGAGGTCGATGCTTATCAGGTAGACAAGGCGAGGAATCTGCATCCGCTCGAATCGCTGCACACCGCCGCGGGAGCGAAGACGGCCTTGTTTGTTCCCGCGCAGAATCTGCTGTATGTTGGCGTGCCGGGAGCGGGCACTGATCCGGCGGAGATTCGCGTCTATTCAACGGTTAAGAACGGAATGACTCGATGAAGCATTGCAATCCTGGCGGCATTGCGACCGTCATGCTCTGCGTTTCGCTTACCGCGGCCTGCGGCCTGCTAGCGCAGACGCCCAACGCAAGCTCGCCGGAGAGCGCGGCGGTTCAGGACGAAGAACTGCGTTTCGTCGTGATTGTCAGCCGCCATGGAGTGCGTTCACCCACGGGCAAGTTCGACCAGTTGAATCAATACTCCCGGCAGCCGTGGCCCGCATGGAGCGTTCCGCCGGGCTACCTGACCGAACATGGCGCGCGTCTCATGACTCTCGTCGGAGCATATGATCGCGAGTTGCTGGCTTCGCAAGGCTTGCTTGCGCCGAGCGGCTGCGCCGACGCCGAACACATCAGGATCGTCGCCGACTCCGACCAGCGCACGCGAGAAACCGGCAAAGCGCTCGCCGCGGGCCTTGCGCCGGGCTGCGCCGTCGAGGTTGCCGCCCGTCCGGAGGGCACAGCCGATCCGCTGTTTCATCCGCAAGGGGCGGGAGCCTTTCACCCGGACAAACTGTTGGCGACGGCGGCAGTCTCCGGGCGCATAGGCGCCAATCCGCAGGGATTGACCGAGGCGTACCGTCCACAACTCGAAGCGCTCGAAGAGGTGTTGCGCGGCTGCAATCCTGCTTCTGCTTGCACAGGCTCACCCGCACCGCAATCTCTCTTCGATATTCCCTCCTCGATCGCTCCCGGAAGAGGAGACCATCCAGGCGAACTGCACTCGCCCCTCGGAACCGCCTCGACGATGGCGGAAAACCTGCTGCTTGAATACGCTGAGGGCATGGACGCCGCGCAGGTGGGCTGGGGCCGCGTGGACCTTCACAAGCTGCGCTTTCTTCTGCAACTTCATGAGGCCAGCGAAGACATCGAGCGGCGCACGCCTTATCTGGCGCGAGCGCAGTCTGCTTATTTGCTCTCTCATATTCTCAATTCGATGGAACAGGCGGTGGAAGCAAAGCCTGTAGCAGGCGCATTGACAAAGCCCGGCGACCGCTTGCTGATTCTGGTTGGGCACGATACCAACCTCTCCAACATCGGCGGGGCGTTGGGCCTCGACTGGCTCATCGACGGCCGCCGCAACGATACGCCGCCGGGTGGGGCTCTGGTCTTCGAGCTATGGAAGAAGCATGGGGCCGATGAATTCTCGGTGCGAACGTATTACGCCGCGCAGACGCTCGAACAGATGCGGAATGCCACTCCGTTGAGCCTCGGCAATCCTCCCGAGCGTGTGCCAGTGTTTGTTCCAGGCTGTAGTCAGGCGGACTACTCGTGCCCGTGGAAGACGTTTATACAGGCAATGCAGGTAGTGACCGAATCAGTATCCGTAAAGTGAACTGAATAAGGTGAATTCAGTTTGTTCTTCTCGATTGACAATTAAGCGGTCTGGATCAAGGCTCTGTTCGGCCGGGGTGCATCTGGATTCGCGACAAATCGCATGAACTGACCTGAGGCATGAGCAAATTCGCGCCATGCAGGTGCTGCTCTAGCAAAGAGAAAAGACTAAAGCAGCGGACAGAGCTGACGTGGGTGAGGGCATATGCCAGCTCCGATCTGCATCGTGCTCCATTCGGCTACTTCGCTGCCGCAGCCTTCTGCGCCGCCCAGCGCTTCTTGACAGCCTCGGCGATCCGCTTCCGCCCTTCCGCCTAAAGCTTCCTCTTCTTCTTGGCAGCGGCGGGTGCAGCCGCCGCTGCCTTCTTGGGTCTGCCGACTCTCTTCTTTGCTGCTGGTGCCGCGCCGCCACCCAGCAATGCTCTTGCCTCTTGTAACTGAGCGATTTCGTGATCAATTGTTGCCAGGATTTCCGATACTCCCATGTAGCCCTCCTGATGGATTGATTGGGACAATCGGTCGAATCTCCGCGGGGCCAATTCACAATGTCCGGAAGGATCAGCCACTTGCTTCAACACACGATAATCGTCGGATGAATCTTTGACAAACCTGAGTGACGGCCAAGCCGGACCTTTTCTGCGACCAAGAGGATTCTCCACTCAGTCCCGAGAGTTCGACCTGCTTTGCTGTCAGGCTTGAGGTGGGGCTCTCCAACTAAGCAGCTCCAGAGAAGGGGATAGATGACGCAGGGTTCCGCCTGTCTTGATCTACCGACACAGCAAGGAGCCAAAGCCAGCTACTCGCTCGAAGCGGGTATGGATGATTCCTTTGCGCAGCGCAGCGCGTGCTGCATAATTCGTTCCGTAGCATCCTCTCCAATGAACGCGTTGAAGAATAGGCAGAATTGAATCGCTCTCAATGTGAGAGGTTCCACCACCTTCTTGAAATCCTCTTCCGGCAGAGTGCGGACATCGGCAACTGAACTTTCCGTTTCAAGGTCACAGAAAGCCCATTTCAATGCGGAGACCACTCGCCATACATACCTCTCTTCCAGCGGCAGCGCGGCCAATGCGGTCAAATACAGTTCGGTATCCTGTCCTCCTGCCTGTGCCTTCAAGAGGGCCAGATAAGGCTTCATCCTTTCAGAACTGACATGTTCCTGGGCGCCCGCTTCGAAACGGATCTCGCTAGTGGGGAGACTAGTGATCTTTCCATCCGCCATACTTCCTCCTGATTGAAGGCGCCCCCTGCGTGGTCCCGCGATAGCTGAGGCGGCTCGGGTACACTCCAAGGCTACTCTTTGCGACAGCTCGCATTCCCAGCAGAAAGCGCAGGGCGCTTCAATCTACGCCGCTCAAGCCAACAGGCGGACCGGGCTACCGTCTGCGCCGCTTCCATCTACCGCAGTACGGAATGCACTTGACGTCGAGCGAACCAAGACTGTAGGGATTTTTGTAGGGATACTCCTTCAAAATGGCGGGCAATTCTGAGCAATCCCTACATTGCCTATGCTCGCAAGGAGTGCTACAAGCCGTTGAAATCAAGCAATATAGCGCAATTCTTAGCAATGCTGAAAGGGGCGGATGTCTATCTGTTAACCGAAAGGTCAGTCGCCGTTTGAATGACCGGTCACTGTGGAGTGCGTTTCGTGGAAGCGCACAAATGACGAGGTTCTGAAAGCGCATCGTCAGATTCTAAAGTGGCAACAATCCGGCACCCCATGCTTCACCTCTTTGGAGCCCGCGTCCTTTCGTTTTGCCTATGGCGGTGGCGAAGGGTCCGCAGTAGCCGGGGCAAAGGTGCATGGGAACATAGCGGTGGCGAACGCCTGTGGAAAACACGTTGTAAGGTTCGTCCGATTTTGTAAGGTTCTAGAGCCTGACAGCATGGATTCGGATGGAATATGGTAACTATATGGACTACAGTAATAGTCCCTAAGCGTATAATTATGAAGTGGTTATCAAGAATCTATAGGACTTACGTTGTAATATGGCGGAGAGGGAGGGATTCGAACCCCCGATAGCCTTGCGACTATGTCTGATTTCGAGTCAGGTGCATTCAACCGGGCTCTGCCACCTCTCCGCTTTATTTTCAATTACTTACGAGACGCTCCTGAAGACTCAACATTGCCACTGGCAGTTCTGATGGCACTTGGAACCCCGGATATCCGCTCCACCGCAGACTGCTTGTGGTTCACGCTGAGATGTGCGTACCGCTTGGTCATCTGTGCCGTCCTATGTCCTAGGAGTTCTCCGACCGTGTGCAAATCCACGCCGGCCATCACCAGTCTACTGGCGAAGGGATGCCGATTGCAATGCCAGGTATAGTCCTTGAGGGCCGTCCGACCAACCGCGCCCAAGAACCACCCGCGCGGAGATTCCGCATGGGGGAAGACGAAATCGCCATCGGACGAGGAACGCAATTGTTCGAGAGCAGCCAGAGCCGTTGCATTGAGCGGAACATCCCGCGGGTCGCCGTTTTTGGTCCTGGGCAGATACAAATGCCGGCGCTCAAAATCGACCTGCGGCCACTTCAGGCTGTACTGCTCGCTCATCCGGATTCCGGTGTGAATCGAAAGCAGCAGATGAGGATGAAACCGGAGATCGGTCATCTGGAGGAGGGCCTGCTCCTCCTCGTCTGAGAGGAAGCGCACCTTGTCGTCCTTCTCCGTCTTCCGTTTGATCCTGCAGCGGGATTCCGCGTGATCTTCTCATTGTCGATCCCGACGCGGAAGATGCCCAACTCTTCAGCCAGCGCAGACACGCTGGGACAGTCCTTCATCCGCTCGATGGCCATCTGACGGAACGATAGAGGATATTTCCCAACTCGCTTCCTTGCCACTTGCAGTTCCTTTCCCTGTCAAGTGTCGCAAATGCAAGTGTCTCATTTTGCAGGGTCAGTCCAAACAAATTTGCTCGCGTTTTTTGCGTGGCGGAACGACAAAGAACCAGCAGGCAAACATGCGACTAGAGCCCGCGGGTGACTTGGCCTCCGGGTCAGGCCAACTGCCTCTGATTTGTATCCGGATGGAATTTTGGCGAGGCACAACCCGGAACTCCCCTGTGCAGCCTCGGCGGTTTCAATCGAAATCATGGTTGTGCGGAATCCTCGCTCGGGCATCCCCGCCAACATTTCTCGCATCCTGTCCTTTTCGGCCTAGCAGGGCCAATAACCAAAGATAAGCTTGCAAATTGGTCTTGAAATTTGCGACAATGGCAATCGGTGCGCGTGAGTTCCCCCACGTCCCCTTTCACATTAGGGTAATTTGCGCCGTCAGGCTCGCGAGGCGGAGGCCCCAAGGCTTCCCGAAGCGTTCTCCGAGAACCCTACTGGCGCCTAACGGCATTCACCTGGCCGCACCTTGGGAAATCGGCGTAAGCGTAAGCCAAACCGCAGCGTGGATTTCAGGACTGCCTCGTCGGATATGCGTGCGGTAGTACGGGAAACCTGTTCGTTTAGGAAATCGTGTCGGACTCCACCTGGTCGGAAGGGGTTTCGCAATGAACTTTCCTCTTCGTTGTCTCGCCGTATTTGCGACAGGCCTCCTTTGCCTCGGAACCTGTTTTGCACTTAGCACTAGCATTCCGCCTCAAGCGGACTCACCCGCTCTCTCCCCGCAGGAAGTGGCCGCGGCGGACGCAATGTCGCCATCCCAGTCCGCGGATGAAGTTGTGATTCCGGGCCCCCTCCCACCTTTCCTGCGCATGGCCGGCATCAGCCAGGAGGTCTCTCCTGCCGAAGTGCTGCCGCTGCTGGCTCGGAATGTTGCCCTCTGGGGTTACGAACGTGACAGACCAACTGAATTCCTGGTGCTGATTGATCGGTATGTTCAGCTCGCCCGAGAGCTTCAGTCCCTAGCTGGCGCTGACGGCACGATCCGCGTTTCGGGCTGTGACAATGCAACCCAGCTGATTCAGGTTCTCGGATACCGGTTTCAGAATGGTTGTGGTCCGAATGGTGCTTTCATGGTGACTGAAGATGCGAAGCGCGCGTTCCTCACTGTCGACTCGGGCTTCCCCCTTACAGCGCTTGAAGAGGCCCTTCAGAAAGGCGCTCCCTTTTCCGTTGCGTTTCCCGCGACCAGGATCCCAATCCTATTCTCCCAAAAGACGTGGATTGCGCTTTCGGCTGGAAAGACGATGGATCGGAGAGATCTCCTCGACGTCTTGCTGCACGACCGGGATGTGGATCGCCTCTATTCCGCTCTCGCCAGAAACGATAGACAAACAGGGCTTGCCTTGGTGCGGTCGCCCGGACTGAGGGAATTGCTTCCCTTCGCTCCATTGCTTGATTTCTATGGAAGCCGGATCTGCATTCGCTCCGGTCAAGTCTCTGTGCCCGCCGGAGCGAGCGCAGAGGCAGACTGGGAGGAGCTCGTGGGAGCAAATCCAAACTCGTCTGGAGAGTTCGTTATCAATCTGCTTGCAAAGGATCACGGCTGGCTGCTGGCATATTTTGACGCCCTATCGCGCGTCAGTCCAGCGCAGCAGGTCCACCTTACTGAAGGTGGCCGGCTCAGGCGCCTCTACTATGCCTACCGGTCGGTTCCCCGCGAATCGAGCGTGACCAATGCGGCGACAGGTGTCTTCCCACGGAATTCAGGACTTCTGGTGCTCTTCACACGTCTGCAATGGCAACCGGGTGGTGAGCCTCAGATTCCGGGCAATCTGCAAATCTGGCAAGAAATCCTCACCCGCAGGTCCAGTTTGAACGGCATCCGCGAGTGGGCAACCAGCCACCGCTCCTGGGGTACCCCGGAGAAGTTGCTCGAGGCGTTGGTAGCTTCTTCCGTCGTTGAGGCGGCCGCCGCCCCGTTACGGATTTATTTGATTCTCAGCGCAATCGACAGCGGAAGGCCTTCGGGAAGCCGGTTGTCTGATAAAGCTGTGCGGATTGTGGCCGGCAGATTCTCGGAATTCAACAGCTGGTACCCTATCTTCGCCGAGTTCCCGGCTTTGGACGATACATCCATCGCTTGTTTTGTCGAAGCGGCAGAACACATCGGCAAGATTTCAAACCCCGCTCTGCGCTCCAATGCCTTGGGTGCTTTTCAGGCTGACATAGGGCTCTGGCAGATATTTGCCCGCCAGGAGCAGATTCCAAAGCATGTCCTGAACCAATCGTGGCAGAGCGCGGTTCAGCCCTTTTCCGCAATCTCGTCTTCAGTCCAGCTTTTTGACGCAGCCCGCGTCTCGTTCCAATCGACGCTGCTCGCAGCCGCTGACAACAAACACCTCTCCCAGGATCAGGTCGTCGATCTGCTCGCTGGCCCCCCTCAGAACGGCCAAGACGGTCGGCGTGTGCATCAGGAACTTGCTCGGAGAATTCATGCCGTAATGGAAGACCAGCGTTTGGTTTCGCTCGACACGCTCTTCGGACTCTATGATGGCTTGGATCAGATGGCGCACGGAGAGGCCGTCGGCGACAGCTTGCTTCCACTTGCTGCGGACCTGCACGAATTCGCGATGCCCCGCCCCATTTTTACGGGAATCGAAAAGGCGTCCTGGGCACCGGCCGTGTACACCGCCCGTCACGAAGAATTGCAAGTTCGAACTGACCTGACCAAGATCATTCGCTCTCCGCGCTCGACCGCCCAGCTCGAAGACGCGCGTGGCCTGCTCACTCCCTTTCTCAGGGATACACTGGTTGGCTTGAACTACGCCTACTATGAACCCCCTGGCGCTCAGGTCTTGCACAACAATCCGCTCTTCGTGCGCTCCCATGACTTCTCGGCGTCGTCAGTGAAGGGCGTCGAACACGTCTGGGGTGCTCCGGAGCTGATCGGGATCGGCGTTACTGCCGGTGGCGGCGCTTATCTGCTGGGGTCGCTCGCCGATCTGCCCTACGCACTGGCTTCCATGGAGCAGGACTTCATTGCTCCGGAGAAGGTCCAGGCCTTGATCTGGAGAGAGGTCGTACCCGAGCTTTTGGCCGTCGCCGTCATGCCGCGATGGTGGGCTGTCGACAAGGACGAAATGCATGCCGCCGCTCTCTATCAACGCAGCGGTGAAGAGCTCTTGATCGCTTCAGCGTCGAATTCGCAACTGAGAGAAAAAGTATTGGGCATCCTTTTCGATCGCTTATCGTCGCTACGGTTGGAACAGACGGAAGTGGCCCTGCGCCATCCGGAAAGCGCCGCTGCACTGGTTCCTCAAATGCTGCCGACTGACACTTTCTTTTTAGCTGCCGAATTTCGCAACAGGTTTCCCGGAGAAGCGGCTCTTTGGGGAAATGCGGGCCGAGATTTGGAGGATCTCGTTCTAAAAGACCCCTCTCATGTCAGTCCGGAGCGTCTCTCGAAAGACTTTGGCACGCCGCACCCGGTCATGGCGCAAAGCAACACCAACATCCTGCTTGACACGGGGATATTCCCCGTCTCCGGAGCGTTTGATGGCCGGCTCTTTGGTGAATCTTGGGAGTCCAGCAACCTTTACTGGGCGCGCCTCGCCGATGAAATGGGATACTCACCGGTGATGCTCAACGTTCTGGTTCCCGATCTGACCCGGCATATGGTCGCGAACATCTTCGCCACAGACATCGGCGATTGGCCGGCGTTGTTGCGCGCCATGCAGGAAACCGGCGATCAATTCCGGCAAGGAAAAATTACCGTGCATGCGGCTGCGATGAATGGGCAAATCGATAGTTTTCCGATCGCCGTGGTTGCAAACCGCAATCGCTTAGTGTCCTTTGCCCACGGGCCTCTCACGGACATTCTGGGCACCGTCAAGTGATCTTCGTTAGCTGTGGGCGGGAAGGGTCTTCGGACCCTGGAGTTGAGGAAACAGCAACCCGCCTTGCGGAGCAGGCGACACAACCTGTTTTTGAGAATCGTTCTATGGCATTTCCAGAAAGGTTTTACCCCGGAACCGCGATCCTTGAGTCGGCGCAGCAACGATAAAGCGGCGACCTTGAAATAACCCCAAAGGGAATACTGATCCACTAAATGTAAATGCTGCAGAAACGCAGCGGATGGGAGTACAAGCCGGATGATTCACTCAAACAGAACTTTCCTCTGCATCAAGCTATGGTTGGGTCTTCTTCTTCTCCTGGCCGCCGCGCCGCGTCCTGCAGCCCAGGACGAGACATCGCGTTTCCGCGTCAACGTCGTTCTGGTGCAGCTCAACGTTGCTGTCACGGATAGCAATGGAAACTATGTCTCGGGTCTTCGCCCGGAAGACTTCGTTATTAAAGAAGATAACATTCCGGAGAAGATTGCCACCTTTGAGGAAGGCAACGAATTCCCCCGCGAACTGACTGAGGCCTCTCCCTCCGCCAAGCTCGACGGGATGCCAGACGCCGCCCAAACACCCGGACCAGACCATCCTGCGCCAGAGCATACGCTCGCTGGCGTCACCATTCCAGGGTTAACCGGGGCGAACGTCTTTATTCTCTTTGACACCA
>JBEKPA010000043.1:0-16648 GCA_049521195.1 Occallatibacter sp. | reverse complement strand
CGCTACTTTGCGCGCTACGCGGGCGTTCATGCGTTCATTGAGAAGACGCTGGAACAGACGCGCCGCGAGGGATGCGTGCGCACGCTCTTCGGGCGGGTGCGGCCCATCCCGGACATCGAAAGCCGCAACCCGAATCAGCGTGGATTTGCCGAGCGGACGGCCATCAACACGCCGCTGCAAGGCACGGCCGCCGACCTCATCAAGTTGGCCATGATCGCCATCGACCGCCAGCTCACCGAACGCGCCCTCAAGACGCGAATGGTTTTGCAGGTGCACGACGAACTGCTCTTCGAGGTTCCAGCGGAAGAGACCGCCGAGGTGGAGACCCTGGTGCGCGCGGAGATGGAGGGAGTAGTCAAGCTCGACGTTCCGCTGGTGGCCGACCTCGCATTTGGGCCGAACTGGCGCGACCTGTGACCTGCTCCCTTTGCACCGGCTCGGTGAGATAATCTGAGATGCGCGTGTACCTCTCGCCCCGCATCGGGTGAATCCCTTGATCGTCGAAATCGAAGCGCTTACGAAGGTCTACGAGTCCAAGCTCCGCGTCGTAGCCGTGGACGGCATCGACCTGGAGCTGAAAGAGGGCGAGATCTTCGGCCTCCTCGGCCCCAATGGCGCCGGCAAAACTACCACCATCAGCATCGCCACCACCCGCACCCTGCCCACCAGCGGCACGGTCCGCATCGCGGGAATCGACGTGGTCAAGCACCCTGCCCACGCCCGCCGCCACATCGGGGTCGTCCCCCAGTTCAATACTCTGGACCGCTCGCTCACCGTTTATGAGAACCTCTACTTCCACTGCCGCTACTTCGGTTTCTCCCACGCGCAGGCCAAGGCGCGGGCCATGGAGCTGCTGGGCCAATTCCTGCTCACCGAGCGCAAGGACGTTTATCCCGCGCAACTTTCCGGCGGCCTGGCCCAGAGAGTGCAAATCGCCCGCGCCATCGCCCACAGGCCCACCGTCCTTTTCCTGGACGAACCAAGCGCCGGCCTCGACCCGCAGAGCCGCATGGCCATGTGGGGGGCCGTCGAGGGGCTGCGCGAGGAAGGCATCACGGTGCTGCTGACCACCCACTACATGGAGGAGGCCGACTCGCTCTCCGACCGGCTGGCCATCCTCGACTACGGCCGTGTGCTGGCGCTAGGCTCGCCCGCGAAGCTCAAAGCGACCCTGGGCGCGCACACCATCTTCGACTTGAAACTCAAATCTCGAGCCGGACTGGAGGCGGTTGCCGCCGAGCTGAAGGCGTGCCCGGACGTGACCGGCGCCGAAGTTACCGCCGACGGGCTGCGCGTGATCGCCGCCGGTTCCAACGGCTTGCTGCCGACGCTGGTGCAGGCCGCGGCCGGCCACGGCTTGCTCGATCTGAAGATCACCGAGCCCAGCCTGGAAACGGTCTTCATTCAACTCACCGGGAGGGATCTGCGTGAATAACTCCACAGAGATCAGGCCGAAGGCTTGCCTTGGCGAGGGTGAGAAATCAGAGATCGGCCCAGGTGACGGCGGTGCGGCTCCGGCGCCTGCTGAGCGGCATGGATTGGGAAAGCAGTTGAAATCGCTGCTGGGACTGATTTTGCGCGACCTCGAGATGCTGACGAGCGAATTAGGCGCCGGCAGCTCAGGCAAAGCCAACTCGGGCAAGGCCAACGCCGGCAGCTCATTCGCCGGCAGTCCCGGCTCGGGGATCTTTGCGAAGGCCTTTCTGGGGCTGTTCCTGCGCGATCTGCGGGTGCTTCTCCGCGAGTTTCACGTCTTTCTGGCGCGCGTAGGCATGCAGCCGCTGCTGTTCCTCTTTGTCTTCACCTTCATTCTGCCGCGCATGGGCGGGGCCAATCTGATGGCTACCGGCGGCGGGGTGGATTTTGGAACCATCCTCCTGCCGGGATTGATGGCGGTGGCCATCATGTTCTCCGGCATCGCTTCCGTGGCGCTACCCCTCTCGCAGGAGTTTGGAGTTACACGCGAGATCGACGACCGCGTAATGTGCCCGCTGCCCTTGTGGGCGGTGGCTCTGGAGAAGGTCTGCTTCAGCGCCATGCAGAGCATCATCGCCGCCATGCTGGTCATTCCCATGGCCTATTACATTCCCGCCGCGCCGGTGCGCGTCCACGTGGCCAACTGGTTTCTGCTGGCGCTGGTGCTGGTTCTTTCCAGCCTGCTCACCGGCTCGCTCGGCCTCGTGATCGGGTCCACCGTGAATCCGCGCCAGATCGGGCTGGTCTTCTCGATTCTCGTGGTGCCCATTACCTTTCTGGGATGCGTCTACTATCCCTGGGCCAATCTCGGAAGAAGCGGCTTGGTCTGGATACAGGTGGGCGTGCTCTTCAATCCCATCGTCTACATGAGCGAGGGGCTGCGCGCCGCGGTTACTCCCGGCATTCCGCACATGCACTGGTGGGCCATCCTGCTGGCACTGGTCTTCTTCACCGCGGCGCTGGGCCGATGGGGGCTCAAGGGGTTTTTGGGTAGAGTGCTGTCGTAGGCCGGGCTGACTGGATTTGTGGACTCAAATCCTTACCCAGAACACAGCGCAAGAATGGGGTGCACCCGGCAAACTTGGCTGCATGTTCAGCATGAAAGGCTGTAAACTTCACGCCGTGGTTGAGAAACCACCCAAGAAAGGAAATAGTGATCGGCTTGAATCCATTCTACCGGCTTCACTTCCTGAAATGGGATATGCACTCTGTTCTTACCCGGCGCAGATATCTTCCAATCTCCCGCCTCGCCGCCGTCATGCTGGTTGCGCTGGCCCTGGGCATTTCCGCCTGCCACGCACCCGTCACGATGGATGAGGCAACCAGGAATGGCGATCTGGAATCGGTCAAGACACTCATCAAAGGCAATCCTAATCTTGTTTTCAGCAAAGACAACGATGGCGCAACGCCATTGCACTTAGCGGCGGATAGTGGCCACAAGGACGTGGCAGAGTTGCTGCTGGCCCACAATGCCTACGTCAACGCCAGAGACGACGATGGCAATACGCCGTTGCACGCGGCGGCGGATAAGGGCCACAAAGACGTGGCGGAGTTGCTGCTGGCCCACAATGCCGATGTCGATGCAAAGCAGAAGGACGGGGATACGCCGTTGCTTTTGGCGGCGAGCATGGGCCACAAAGACGTGGCGGAGTTGCTCCTGGCCCACAATGCCGATGTCAATGCAAAGGACACATACGATGGCGATACGCCGTTGCACTTGGCGATTCTTGGGGGCCGCAAAGATCTGGCAGAGTTGCTCCTGGCCCACAATGCCGATGTCAACGCTAGGGACAAAGAAGGTGATGAGCCGCTACACGTCGTATATAAGGGCGACAAGAACCTGACGGAATTGCTGCTCGCCCACAATGCCGAAGTCAATGCCAGGGACAACGACAACAGGACGCCGTTGTACTGGGCGGCGCAAATGGGTCGCAAGGACGTGGCGGAGTTGCTCCTGGACCACAAGGCGGCGGTCAATGCCAGCGACGACCACGGCGTTACGCCATTGCACGTGGCGGCTGTTTCAGGCAACAGGGACGTGGCGGAGTTGTTGCTGGCCCACAAAGCCGGCATCAATGCCAGGGATTCGATCGGCCATACCCCGCTGCACGACTCGGCCGTCAAGGGGCACAAGGATGTGGCGGAGTTGCTGCTGGCCCACAGTGCCGAGGTCGATGCCAAGGACAGTGACGGGAATACGCCGTTGCTTGCCGCGGTTGCCTATGACCGCAAAGACGTGGCGGAGTTGCTGCTGGCCTACAAGGCCGACCTCAAAGCCCGGGAGAAGTACGGCTACACGCCGTTGTACTTGGCTGCGTCCAAAGGCTATAAGGACGTGGCGGAATTGCTGCTGGCCCACAAGGCTGAGGTCGATGCCAGGGACAAGATCGGCTATACCCCGCTGCATGCGGCAGCGTCTCAGGGTTACAAGGACGTGGCTGAGTTGCTGCTGGCCTACAAGGCCGATGTCAACGCCAAAGGCAACGACGGCTATACGCCGTTACTTATGGCGGCGGCCTTCAAGGGAGACCGGGACATGGCGGAATTGCTGCTCGCCCACAAGGCCGATGTCAATGCCAGGGGAAAGAACGGCGAGACGGCGCTGCACTTGGAGGCCGCTCTCGGCAACAAAGACGTGGCGGAGGTGCTACTGGCCCACAATGCCGATGTCAATGCCAGGGACAAGATCGGCGAAACGCCGATGTACTTGGCGGTAGCCAATGGCCACGAGGACGTGGCGGAGTTGCTGCGCCGGCAGGGCGGCCACGAGTGAGTCTTCCGATGATCTCCCGGTCCAAACGGAGGTCCAATTGACCGCAAGACCGGGGCCTGCCCGGGTTCTTGGGTAGAGTGCTGTCGTAAACTCATTGTAGGGAGAGGAATTGGACAGACGGGCGCGACTTCATTCGGTCGCCCGCGTCTAATTCATTACGCCCAGGAAAGCACCGGAACCATTGCTGCGCATTATGCAGGTCACGAAGATCGGCTCAGTCCTCCACGCGAATTCCCCGGACTCGCGGAGGGGAAAGCTGCCTATTCGCCGGTTGCCGCTTCGGAGTTTGTCGATGCTTCTGGCGCCCGCGCTGCTGCTGGCGGCCGGTTGCTCAGCCGGACGCGTCACCGCCGACCCGTCGAACTCGACCTTCGCCATATCTCCCGGCACGGGCTCCGTCGATACCAATTGCACCGGCTGCAATGCGGCCAGCGCTCAGGGCGCATCCGTCGAGCAATTTGCCGCGACGCTCACCGGCGGAGGCGCGGCCAACGTCACCTGGTCGGTCTCCGGCGGGGACGCGAATAGCGGACCAGGCAGCATCACCTCCGCCGGCCAGTACACTCCGCCTCCCTATCTCACCGGCGACCGCGTCGAGGTTCTGGTGACGGCAACGCTCAACTCGACCACCGCGGCGACCGCGCTGCTAACCGTGACGCCGGGGTTCCTGCAGCCGCTTGCGCCGGAGAATGCGGCTCTGGGCGCGAACGGGCAAGTAACGTTCACTGGCTACTTGGCAGAAGCAGGCGGCTACGCGGGCATCAGCTATTCGCTTTCGAACACCTCCGCCGGCTCGACCGGTGGACAGGGTTCGCTGGGCACGACGAACTGTACGCGCAGCACGGAGACCTTCACCGCCTGCACGGTCACCTATACGGCGCCGTCCTCGGTCTTGGCTACCGGGGCGACCTGGGTTGTGGCCACAGCTGGAAGCTCGCCGTCCAGGGTCGCCGCCGAGGTGCTGCTGAATACCGCGGGCGTTTCGAGCAATCCGGCGACCCATCAGGCGCAATCGTCCGCGCCGGTCCCGTTGGGTAGCTCGGGCGGCAACAACAACGACTACGACACCCAGGGCAACCAGATTGTGGACTGTTGCAGCGGAACCCTGGGATCGCTCATTCAGGACGGCAACAACCGCCAATACCTACTGAGCAGCAACCATGTGCTGGCGCGCAGCGACCATGCCAATGTCGGCGACGCCATCATCCAGCCGGGTCTCATCGACAACAACTGCACGCCCAACGGCGAAGGCGCGGGGACCACTCCCGTAGGCTCGCTAACCAGCTGGCTTCCGCTCAGTTCCGCCGCCACCAACGCCGACGCGGCCATTGCGCAGGTCGATTCCGGCGCGGTGAATGCTGCCGGCAGCATTCTGGAGTTGGGCGCTAAGCAGACCGACGGCACCCTGGCCGCGGCGCCTCCCGGCATCTCCTCCACCGGCGGCAAGGGCGAAGCGGCGGCTCTCGATTTAGTGGTGGCCAAGAGCGGGCGGACGACGGGGTTGACCTGCGGCGCCATCTCGGCGCTCAACCTGGACGTGACCGTCGATTACTACCTGGATTGCGCCGAAACCAAGCCCTATTTGACCAAGACCTTCACCAACCAGTTGGCCATCAGCGGCAACCAGTTCAGCGATGCGGGCGACTCCGGGTCGCTGGTGGTGGATGCCGCCAATGCCGAGCCAGTGGGCCTCTACTTTTCCGGCGGGACGGATTTGGCCGGCGTCAGCCAGGCCGTGGCCAGCCCCGCTCCCGGCGTGCTGGCCGAACTCGCCGCGCAGGCCGGCGGCGGAACGAACTATACCTTTGTTGGCGCCGCCGATCACCCGGTCAGTTGCCTCAATTATGGCGACAGCACGGTCGCCGCTGCGCAGGCGCGCACACTCAGCGATGGGGAAAGCACCCGCGCCCAGCAGGCCCTGGCGGAGGCTCGCGGGCTGCTGAACCCGGTAGCCGGAATCCTGGGCGTGGCCGCCGGCAAGAGCAGCGACCATCCCGGCGAGGGCGCGGTGCTTATCTACGTGGATGAGAGCATGAGTGTGAATGCCCCGGCGACGGTTGACGGCGTGCGCACCGTGGCGATTCCCACCAACGCCCGCGCGGTCGCTTTCGGCTCTGCGCCTCAGACCCCTTTTGAAGGCCGGTCCGGCTCCGCTCTCGCCCTCCCGGCCTCGGTTCTCGGCCCAGCTATAGCCATCAAGCAGCAGATCGCGCACAGCCTGATGCAGCAGAATCCCGCCTTCTTCGCCGTCGGCGTGGGCCAAAGCCTGGACAATCCAAAAGAAGCGGCGCTGGTGATTTATGTGGACCGCAAGCAGCTTCCCGCCCAGCTCCCCCCGGCCGTGAACGGCCTGCGCACCCGCTACGTCGTTATGGACCGGCTGCACGTGACCCGTTCCTACGCCGCTCCCGTGCAGTCGAAACTCCATTGCATGCCCCGTCCCGCCGCCGGTCAACCCGCCAACTCCAGTCTTCTCGACTTGCTCCGGCCCCGGCGGCTGACGCTGAACTGAGCCGCGTCCGGCTCATCGGCCGCGCTCGGTTGGGGTTTGCGAGCCGGCAATCCGAGCGCATGGAGCCGATTGCGCTTTGTGGGCCAGCCGCGCCAAATCGATCGATAGCGGGCGAATTCTCCGCGGTTCGCAGCGGGAATCGCGCTGCCGCTGTCCTCTTTGCTTCCCAGGCATTTACAATAGCGTCTATGCCTCAGGTGGAGATTGCTTGCCGCCTGGCGTGTCCTTACCTATGACTCTGAGAATCCTTTGCACTCCCGCGGCTTTCGTGTTCGGCACGCTGCTGCTCGCAAGTTCCACTTTGGCGCAGACGCATCCCGCCGCGCCTGAAAGCCCTTACGGCGGCGCCACTGTCGAGGAGATCGTGGCCCGCGTGAACGACCAGATCATCACGCGCTCCGACTACGACCGCGCCATGAAGGAACTGGATGCCGAGGGACGCCAGCACGGCGCCTCGATGCAGGATCTCTCCGAAGCCCACAAGGATCTGCTGCGCAACCTCATCGACCAGCAGCTCTGGCTCTCGAAAGCCAAGGAGCTCGGTATCAACGGCGAGACCGAGTTGGTGAAGCGGCTGAACGAGATTCGCAAGCAGTACAATCTTGAGACCCTTGAAGATCTGGAGAAGGCGGCCAAGGAGCAGGGCGTCTCTTTCGAGGACTTCAAGGCCAACATTCGCAACAGCATCATCACCCAGGAGGTGATGCGCGACCAGGTGGGCCGCAAGGTTCAATTCACGCCCGGCGAGGTGCAGCGCTACTATGATGCGCACAAGCAGGAGTACGCGCAGCCGGAGAGCGTGCATCTGAGCGAGATTCTGGTTTCGGCCGGCGCGCCCGCGCCCGCTATTCTGGGAGCCGCGGCGCCCGAAGATCCGGCGCAACTGGCCGCGGCCAAGACCAAGGCCGACGACATCGAGGCCCGGCTGCGCGCGGGCGGCGACTTCAGCCAGTTGGCCAAGAGCTTCAGCGACGGTCCTACGGCTTCAGAGGGCGGCGATCTGGGCGCCTACAAGCGCGGCGAGCTGAACAAGGTCTTCGAGGATCGGACCTTTGCCCTCAAAACGGGCGAGGTCACGGAACCGATTCGCACCAAGCAGGGCTTCGTCATCATGAAAGTGGTGCAGCACGTCCCCGGCGGCGTGCCGGAGTTCAAAGACGTCCAGGAGCAGGTGGAAGAGGCTTTCTACCAGAGCCGGATGGAGCCGGCCATGCGCGATTATCTGACCCAGATGCGCGAGGAGTCCTACATCGACGTTAAGCCGGGGTATGCGGATTCCGGAGCCAGCCCCAAAGAGATCAAGCCGGTCTACAGCGCCTACACCCCGCCTTCGCGCAAGAAGAAGAAGAAGGTCGAGCGCACCCGCTTCCGCGAGTCGACGCGCACCTTCCGGCAGAAGACGACGCAAGCCGCTGCTGAACCGCCTCCCGCTCCGCCCGCGACGGCAAAAGGCAAGAGGAAGAACGCCGGCTTGGCCTCCCAGAAGCCTGGCAAGAAGGAAAAGATCCGCCTAGGCCGGGCGCCTACCAAAACCCTTCCCTCTGCGCCCGAGACCGCGACCGAGAACGCCGGGGCAGTGGAGCAGGCGGCGAATACCGCCCCGGAGCCGGTGAACCCGCTCGAGCCAACCAAGCCGGAGAAGAAGACGCGCTTTAGCGATCGCTCCAGACAGCCCAAGCAGCCCAAAGCCAAGGGACCGAAGGTGGACAAGCTCGCTCCAGCCGCGCCGGACGCCGCCGAGGTTGCCGACCGGCAGACCCAGGCTGCTCCGCTGGGCCTGTCTGGCGATACGGCTACCAAGAAGAAGAAGAAGGCCACCACCACCGGCGAAAAGACGCGCCTGGCCGAGAAGAACAAGAAGCCCGAGGCCCCCGCGCAGGAATCCGCCGCTTCTCCATCGGTTCCCGCTCCGCCCGCTCCGGCGCCTGCCCCGCAGACTGCGCCGCCGGTTCCTCAGCAGTAGCCGCGGCAGGATACGAGCGATCCCTCTGGCCTGGGAATTCATTCTCAGGCCAGAATCCTTTGGGGCGGATTCCTCACGCCAGACAACTCCTGAGAATCTTCTCCGCCGATCGGAAACGATGAATCGAAGCCGGGAAATGCTGTAGGCTCAAGAGAGACATTTTCTTTCTTGGAAGCCTACTTTGACCGCAATCGCGAACGCATCTTCTCCAACTTCGCCCCGGCCCTTTCACCACCCCCGCCCAGGCAGCGCCCTGCACTGCGGCAAGGTCTCGCTAGAAGCCCTCGCCAGGCGCTTCGGCACGCCGCTTTACGTCTACTCCGCAGACCAGATCGTCGAACGGCTCACGCTTTTTCAGCAGGCGTTCGCGGGCCGGGATCACCTGGTCTGCTACTCGGTCAAGGTCAACTCCGCGCTGGCCATTCTCAAGCTGCTCGCGGCGCGCGGAGCCGGCTTCGATATCGTCTCCGGCGGCGAACTGGAGCGGGTGCGGGCCGCCGCG
This sequence comes from Occallatibacter sp., assembly GCA_049521195.1. Classification (GTDB taxonomy): domain Bacteria; phylum Acidobacteriota; class Terriglobia; order Terriglobales; family Acidobacteriaceae; genus Telmatobacter. The sequence continues at coordinate 7,422 of JBEKPA010000043.1, read as the reverse complement.
CCCGAGGCTATGGATCGGGTGGTCTTCTCCGGCGTGGGCAAAACCGTTGCCGAGATCGATCTGGCGCTCAACGCCGGAATCCTCGAAGTCAACGTGGAGAGCGAGGCTGAACTGGACCTGCTCGCCGTGCGCGCAGCCAGGCTGAAGAAGAAGGTGCGCTTTGCCCTGCGCGTGAACCCCGACGTCTCTGCCGAAACCCATCCCTACATTTCCACCGGACTGCGCGAGCACAAGTTCGGCATCGATATCCGCCAGGCGAAGAGGATATACCGGAGCGCGGCCGGCAATCGCTGGCTTGAGGCGCACGGCGTGAGCGTCCACATCGGGTCGCAGATCCGCTCGTCAGAGCCGTTTGGCGAGGCCATGGAGCGGATCGCCAAGCTGCTTGGCCAATTGCGGCGCGAGGGCATTGTGTTCCAGGCCGTCGATGCCGGCGGCGGCCTCGGAATCGACTACCTCGGCGGCGTCTTTGACGCGGCGGCCAAGGTGCGGGAGTACGCCGAGGCCATCAATCAGGCTCTGGCCGGCTTCGAGGGTCGGCTGCTCCTGGAGCCGGGGCGGTTCATCGCGGCCCAGGCCGGGGCGCTGGTGGCGCGGGTGCTTTATGTGAAGCGCAACGGCGGGAAGACTTTTGTGGTTACCGATGCGGCCATGAACGACCTGATTCGCCCGGCCCTCTACCAGGCTCACCACGAGATTGTGCCGGTGCGGCCTCGCGAAGGGAAGTCCCACGCGGTGGATGTGGTGGGGCCAATCTGCGAGTCGGGAGACTTCTTCGCTCACGACCGCAAGCTCGCTCCGGTTGAGCCGGGAGACCTGATCGCCCTGCTCGACGCCGGCGCCTACGGCATGGCGCAAAGCTCGAACTACAATACGCGGCTGCGTCCGGCCGAGGTGCTGGTCGAGGGCGCGCAGGCGCGGCTGATCCGCCGCCGCGAGACCTTGGCCGACCTGCTCGCGCCGGAGATCCTCTGACAGGCAACGGGCGCTTGCATCATAGTCTTTGAGACTCGCGCATCGTTCACGCCGTCCTGATAAGGTCTCAGTTGGAGGGAACTTGGGATGCATTGGGGGATGAAGTTGACCGGTGCGTTGATGGTCGCGGGACTAGCGTTGGTACCGTCCGCCAAAGCTTCTGCCGACTCGCTGACCGTGGAGACTGCGCAAGGCAAGGTACGCGGCAAGACAATCAATAGCGGCAAGGTCAAGGCGTTTCTGGGGCTGCCCTACGCGGCCCCTCCGGTGGGCGATCTGCGCTGGAAGGCGCCTGAGCCGCCGGCGAAGTGGACGGGCGTGCGCGATGCGACGGACTTTGGCGCGCACTGTGCCCAGATTCATCTCTTCGACGACATCGCCTTTCAAGACAACGGGCCGAGCGAGGACTGTCTGTTTCTGAACGTCTACGCGCCTGCCGATGCCAGTGCCAGGAGCAAGCTGCCGGTCATGTTCTGGATTCACGGCGGCAGCTATGCGGTCGGCTCCAGCTCGGAGCCGCGCCACAACGGCGACTATCTGCCCACCAAGGGCGTGGTGCTGGTCACCATCAACTACCGATTGGGCGTCTTCGGCTTTCTGGCTACGGGGGACCTGGCCAGGGAGTCCAAAGGCGCAGCGGGAAACTACGGCCTGATGGACATGGTGGCCGCGCTTGAGTGGGTTAAGGCCAATATCAAGAACTTCGGCGGCGATGCGGACAACGTGACCATCTTCGGCGAGAGCGCCGGCTCCGATTCGGTGTGCATTCTGATGGCGTCGCCCGCTGCGCGGGGACTGTTCCAAAAAGCGATTGGCGAAAGCCGCGCGCTATTCGACGATCTGTTCCCCACGTACAGCTTGGAAGAGCGCGAACGGGAGGATGCTCTGTGGGTGGCCGAGCTAGGCGTGAAAACGCTGGCTGAGTTGAGGGCGCTGCCGGCGGCGAAGCTCCTCGAAGCCGCCAGCGCCAAGGGCGCGGTCCGGTTCTCCCCCGTAGCCGACGGCAAGCTGTTCGTCGAGCCGTTGCATGCGACTTATGGAGCCGGAAGACAGGCTCATGTGCCGTTGTTGGCGGGATGGAATCGCGACGAGGATAGCTCCCTTGCCAACGGCATGACGGCAGAGAGGTGGAAGGCCTTTGCTGCCGGCCACTTCAAGGACCGGGCCGAGGAGTTCTTGAAGCTGTATCCAGGCGAAACCGACGAGCAGGCATGGCGCTCCGCGGCCGACTATGGCGGAGATTCGTTCGCCGCCTTCGGAACCTGGACGTGGATCGAGGCACAGCGGAGAACTGGCGAGTCGCCGGTCTACCGCTATCACTTTGAACTGGCGGCCCTGCCCAGCAAGTACCACCCCGATGCCGCTGCCTTCCACTCCGACGAAATCGAGTACGTCTTTGGGACGCTGGACACGCGCCCCGGCGCCGTCTGGCGCCCCGAGGACCGCAAGCTGAGCGGGCAGATGATGAGCTACTGGACCAACTTCGCCAGGAGCGGCGACCCCAACGGAAAGGGGCTGCCGCCGTGGCCGGCGTACGGCAAGAACGATGAGCTGATCCACCTGGACAGCACCATCGCCTCAGGTCCGGATACGCTGCGCCCGCGGTACGAATTCCTGATGAAGGGGATGCCGGCATTCCAATTCTGAGAGCTTATCCGAAAATTGCCGATTCTGTAGCGCCGCTCTCCAGAGCGGCTGTCGTGCAGGTCTCCAGACCTGCACTCATCGCCTCTGGCGGCTTGGAAGCCGCCAGTACAGCCGGTCTGGAGACCGGCGCTACAATTTGCGGATAGGCTTTTGAGCAGGAGCGGAGTCCCGCGTAGAATTGGGAACCCTGAAGGATGACCGCGAATCCCACCGCTGCCGCAGGAATACAAGCCGCAGGTACTTCGACTGGGTCGCCGCGGCGAGGGTGGGATAGCACGATGCAAGCATTGTAGAAACTGTGAAAATGCCTCGCTGACCTGGGCAGGCTGGGTGTTCGCGGCTACTCCGGTGGCCGCCAGCGGAGGATCGGCTTTCTGGCTGCCTGCACCTCGTCGAGCTTCGAGACGCGCGTGGAGTGCGGTGCGGACTTTACCAACTCAGGCGTTTCTTCCACCTCGCGGGCGATAGAACGCATGGCGGCGATGAACAGGTCCAGCTCCTCCAGCGACTCGCTCTCGGTAGGCTCGATCATCAGGGCGCCGTGGACGATCATCGGAAAGCTCACCGTGTAGGGGTGGAAGCCGTAGTCGATCAGCCGCTTGGCGATCTCGCCCGTCTTCACGCCCTTGGCGGTCTGGCGCTTGTCGCTGAAGACCACCTCGTGCATGGACGCCGTCTTGTAGGGCAACTCGTACAGGTCTTCGAGCTTGGCACGGATGTAGTTGGCGTTCAGCACGGCATCTTCCGTGGTCTGGCGCAAGCCGTCGGGGCCGTTGGCCAGGATGTAGGCCAGCGCGCGGATGAACATGCCGGTATTGCCGTAGAAGGCGCGCACGCGCCCTATGGATTGGGGCCGGTCGTAGGACCAGTGCAGATCTCCGGTCGTCTCTAATCCCCCTGTCCCTAGTCCCTCAGTCCCTAGTCCCTCAGTCCCTGCCGTGCGGACGAGCACGGGAATAGGCAGGAACGGCTCGAGGAACGCTTTGCAGGCCACCGGCCCGGAGCCGGGACCGCCGCCGCCGTGAGGCGTGGAGAAGGTCTTGTGCAGGTTCAGGTGCATCACGTCCACGCCAAAGTCGCCGGGCCGCGCCTTGCCCACCAGGGCGTTCATGTTGGCGCCGTCCATGTAAAGCAGCGCGCCCTTGGCGTGCAGTATCTCGGCAATCTTGTGGATCTGGCTCTCGAAGACCCCGATCGTCGAGGGGTTGGTCAGCATCAGCGCGGCGGCCTCTTCGTCCACTTGCCGCGTGAGGGCTTCAAGATCGATGCCGCCTTCGGCGTTGGACTTGAGATTCTCAACCGTGTAACCGCAGATGGCCGCGGTGGCGGGATTGGTCCCGTGGGCCGAGTCGGGAATGAGCACCTTCCGGCGGGGATTTCCGCGCGACTCGTGCCATGCGCGGACGATAAGGATGCCGGTAAATTCGCCGTGCGCGCCGGCCGCGGGCTGCAGGGTGATCGCGTCCATGCCGGTAATCTCGAGCAGGCAGCGCTGCAGCAGCTCGATGACTTCGAGGATGCCCTGCGCCAGCGAGTCGGGCCGGTAGGGATGCGCCTCGGCCAGACCCTCGATGCGGGCCACGCACTCGTTCACGCGCGGGTTATATTTCATGGTGCAGGAGCCCAGCGGATACATGCCCAGGTCGATGGCGTAGTTCCACGTCGAAAGCCGCGTGAAGTGGCGCACGATCTCGATCTCGCTCAGCTCCGGGAGCTCCGCGGGCACTTCGCGTGCGGCGGGGCCAAGAAGGGTCGCCGGGTCAACGGTAGGCACATCGAGCGGCGGCAGCTTGTAAGCGCGCTTGCCGGGCGACGACTTCTCAAAGACCAGCGCTTCGTTCTGCGTCTGGTGGGGACGGACTTTGCCGGTGGTGCGAGGGCCGGGAATCTCAGTTGTCGTTGCCATCGTCGATGCCTCAAAGCGTTGCTTTGTAAAAGGGCACGGCTTTAGCCGGGCCGCAAGGCGCGAAAAAACGGGCGGGCTTTAGCCCCTGCCGCTCTATGTTGAGCCGACAAGGTCTCTTTTCTTCCGCGCCAGGTTGAGAAGACAGAACGGGTACTCCTCTCGAGAACCAGCGAGCCCAGCTTTGACAGGGTTCTCGGCGATATACGCCCGGTGGGCTTCGAGGCTCTGGTTGTTCATAACTTGCACCTCGGTGAATCCCCGCTGCCAGACCTCGCCTTTGTAGCCAAACTCATAAGACAGCCGATAAGAGAACCGGCCCTTGATCAGTTGCATGGCTTTTTCGATGGTCATATCGTTGCCGACCTCGATCAGAAGATGGACGTGATCGGGCATGACCACGAAATCGTGCAGCTTGAAGCGATGCTCTCCGACAAGCGAACGCAATGTATCGATGAGAAGGGTGGCATTGCGCTCCGATTGCAGCAATCGCTTGCCCATGCTCGTCTTTGTCGTCGCGAAAAAGATGCGCGACGGGTTCAGAATGTCGGCTGAAGCAGCGATGCGGGCTGGATGCGCCATGGCAGGGGCTAAAGCCCTCTTCTCCTCTCCATTGCTGTTACGGCCCGGCTAAAGCCGTGCCCTTGTTACAAAGCTCGAAACACTCGGAATCCTAGGAAACCAATTAGGCTGGATGCGCCACAGCAGGGGCTAAAGCCCTCCTCTCCATTGCTGTTGCGGCCCGGCTAAAGCCGTGCCCTTGTTACAAAGCTCGAAACACTCGGAATCCTAGGAAACCAATTAGGTTGCAATCGGCGCCTCCACCGGCGCGGCCGCCAGCACCTTGGCCGCGGTATCGATGTTTTCGCGGGTAATCATCTCCGTCGCGCACCATAGCGTTGCGTTGCCTAACTCGGGATACCACTTGCTCAACTCCAAACCGCCGACGATCTTTGCATCCATCAGTCGCTTGCTCCACGCCGCCGGAGCTTCTTCGGTTTGCAAAACGAATTCATGGAAGCGCGGCGCGCTCGTGAAGACCAGTTTCGCGCCGGGTTGCGCGCTCAAGGTTGTCGCGGCGTAGGCGGCCTTGGCCAGGTTGTGCTCGGCTAACTCGCGAATGCCTTCCTTGCCGTAAACGGTGAGGAAGATGGTGGCCATCAGCGCCACCAGCGCCTGATTGGTGCAGATGTTCGACGTGGCTTTCTCGCGCCGTATGTGCTGCTCTCTCGTCGAAAGAGTCAAAACGAAGCCCCGGTTTCCGGCGGCGTCGGTGGTCTGGCCAACTAAGCGCCCCGGCATCTGGCGCAGGTACTGCTCCTTGGCCGCGATGACGCCGCAGAACGGGCCGCCATAACTCAGCGCCACGCCAAAGGATTGCGCTTCCATGCTGACGATGTCGGCCTCGATGGGCGGGCGAACCACGCCGAGCGAAACCGCCTCGGCAATGGCGACGATGAGCAGCGCGCCTTTGGCGTGGGCGAAGCCCGCGATGGCGGGAATGTCTTCGATGACGCCGAAGAAGTTGGGGCTTTGCACCAGTACGGCTGCCGTTTCTTGTGTTACCGCCGCGTCCAAAGCCGCAAGATCGACGCGGCCGGTCTCGCGGTCATAGCCAACCGGAGTCGTGGGCAGATCCCTGAATCTCGTGTAGGTGGCCAAAACTTCGCGGTACTCGGGATGGACGGCGCGGGCCACGACAGCCTTGTGGCGGCCGGTGACGCGGACGGCCATCATGACCGCCTCGGCCGCTGCCGTCGAGCCGTCGTACATGCTGGCGTTGGCCACGTCCATGCCGGTCAGTTCGGCGATCATCGTCTGAAACTCGAAGATGGCTTGCAGCGTGCCTTGAGTTATCTCGGCCTGATAGGGCGTATAACTGGTGAGAAACTCGCCGCGCTGGACCAGCGAATCGATGACGACCGGGCGGTAGTGGCGATAGGCTCCGGCGCCGAGGAAGCTGGCGTAGTCGGTCGCGTTCTTCCTGCCGGCTGCCCGGAAGTAACTGATGATCTCGCTCTCGGCGTGCTGGCGGGGCACGGCCAGGTCGCGGTCCAGCCGGTACTCGGCGGGGATGACGGCGAAGAGATCGTCAATCGAAGCCGCGCCGATTTCCGCCAGCATCTGTTGGCGTTCGGCGGGCGATTTGGGCAGGTAGCGCATCGCAGCCTTTAGCTTTCTGTCTCTTCAGCGATGAACGCCTCGTAGGCGGCGGCGTCGAGCAGGGCGTTGAGTTGGGAGGGATCGGCGAGTTCGACTTTCACGATCCACGTTTCGTGAGGGGCTTCGTTGATCTTGTCGGGCGAGGACTTCAGCTCCTCGTTGACGGCGGTGACCGTGCCGGTGACGGGCGAGAACAGGTCGCTGACGGCCTTGACGCTCTCGACGGAGCCGAAGGCTGCGCCGGCTATGACCGGATCGCCGACCTTGGGCAGGTCCACATAGACGATGTCGCCGAGGGAGTTCTGAGCGTAGTCGGTGATGCCGATGGCGCCATCGGGCGCGATCCATTCATGTTCGCGGGTGTAACGGTAGGTTGCGGGGTAGGCCATGGGCGTCGTCTCCTCGTTTGTTCGATTTCCTGTCTCAATCCACGCGCTCGCGGTGGGCACAGCAAAGAAGTAGTGTACGGCGCGGGGGAGGGTGGGGAAGCCTGTGGATTGCGGGGCCGGAAATCGGAAACCGGAGAACGGGTCGCAGAATCGGGATGCCGCGCCCACGGTTTCGCGATTGCCGATTGAAGTACGGTGCTCAAGAGTTCTGATGCCGACAGTACCCAGCTTGGAATAGAATGGCAGACAATCGAAATTACGCGTCTCCGCGGTGGAGGAGTAGCCTCCGCCATTGGGCCGGAAACGGCCCCGGAGAATTCAAACGCACCTTTCAGGAATGGACTG
>JBEKPA010000042.1:0-16763 GCA_049521195.1 Occallatibacter sp. | reverse complement strand
GCTTTCGCGATTCTAGGCCAAGCCGCCTACTTGATCTGCCTGCTGTTGGAACGAAGAATTTCCTGGCTCCCGGCAAGACAATTCCTTGCCACTCTCACTTACTGCGGCGCGGTCTTTCTTACCTTGGCAGTATGGAATCTCCCCGTGTATGCCAACATTCTGACCGGGCTGGCAGGGTCCCAGAATGCCTATTTCGTAGACGCGGAACCCCGGGGAACCGTGATCGGCCAACTGGGGCTGTTTCGCGAATGGCTGTTTCAACCATACGCTCCCGGCTGGCTGCAATGGTGTGGAGTGGCGATCGCCGCGCTGGGCTTCTTCCTGCTTTGGAGGCGAAGCAAGGCGATGGCCGTGTATCTCTGTCTTCCGACGGTTGTTCTTTGGGTTATTTTTGCCGCCGGTATCCTGCGTCGCATCACGCCTCGACATTCGATATTCACGCTCATACCGTTGTGCATCTTGCTATCGCTGTGCGCCACCGCCGCGCCCCAGTGGGCTTTTGTCATGAGCAAACGCTTCGCGAGAGCCGCGGCGCCTTTTCTGGTGGCAGCCCCGCTTTTGGCGGCGTCGGCGATTTCCCTCGCCACCTACTATCAGACGGAGCGAAGCGTCTTTCGGCCAACGGGTGTTTTCCTTAACCAGCACGTCTCTCCGGGCGAAAACGTCTATCTTGCGGGTTTCGGTTACGATGCGTTTCATTATTACTTACCCTCCTTACAGAAGATGGGAACGTACGATCAACGCGGGGAATTAACGTACGATCAACTCGGGGAATTGCTGTCCAGAGCCGAGCCTTTCTGGCTGATTGTTTACACCGAGAATTCTATGCAAGACATGCCCCCGCCGCTGCAGGCCAGCCTGCGCGCTCGTGGGACGTTGCGTTTCGACTGCGTTGGCTTCCCGGAACACTACGCGGATGTGCACGAGAGCTACGTTTGGTATGTAAGGTCTGCCACACCGCCGGGCCACGCCGGCTCAGACCGCGAATGAAGGACGCGCCTGGATTGGCATGGGTCCAGGCGAGTCCCTGGCGGCCTCGCAGGGCGAACGCATCTTAGTTAAACTGTGTTATAAGTATCCAATAAGACAGCAGGGACATCTGGACAAGTCGCAGACGGAAGGCTTGGAGAAAGTGGAGAGCCTGAATTGGACAGTTCAGTGACGTAGTTGCTTCCATCTGCAATCCATGGATTAGCGGAGGGGTCGATGGCAATTCCGCTTAAGGGGAAATCCTGAATGATCGCTTCAGCCGACAACCAGCCGCTACTTTCCATAGTTGTTCCGGCCTACAACGAAGAATCCACCTTGTCGGCCATTGTGACGCGCTTGTTGGCGGTTCCTGAAGCCGGCGAGATCGTCATCGTCGACGACTGCTCCAGCGACGGTACGCGGGAAATCGCCGACCGGCTGGCGGCGGAGCACCCTAGAATCAAGGTTGCTCACCACCCGGTAAACCGGGGTAAGACCGAGGCGCTGAAGACGGGTTTCGCGCTGACGACCGGCCAGATCGTCATCGTGCAGGATGCCGATCTGGAATACGACCCCGCGGAAATCGGCGACGTGATTGCGCCGATTGTGGACGGCCACGCGGATGTGGTTTACGGCTCGCGCTTTCTGGTGCGCAAGGCCTCACGCGTATTGTATTTCTATCACTACCTCGCCAACAAAGGGCTGACGTTTCTCTCCAACCTGTGCACCAACGTCAACATGACCGATGTCGAGACCTGTTACAAGGCTTTCCGCGGCGAGATTATTCGCAACATGAGAATCACCAGCGCCGGATTCGGCTTCGAGATTGAAGTCACGGCGAAGGTGGCCAAACTAGGCGTCGCCATCTACGAGGTGCCGATCTCATACCACGGGCGGACTTATGAGCAGGGCAAGAAAATTGGCATGAAGGACGGCATGGCGGCGCTCTGGTACATTTTGCGATTCAACTTCCTGTGCAGCCTGGAAAAGTCCTTCCGCACGCTTCCTGAGGCTGGAAGCGCACAGCGCGCCGCCAGACGGAGGGGACGCTAGCTGGACTGAGTCCAACCTTTCCTGCTCGAATGGAGTGAGAGAGCGTCCGGCATAACATTTCTTCGCCACCGAAGAGGCTGTTGCCTGAATCTCGGAGCCAAATCCGGTACTGGCGATCGTCGTCCTGCGGGACGGTGTTGCCTGCATTTTGCGTGCTCTCTGTGAGAATATTGGTCTTGATCGACCATGAAAGATAGTAATGAAATCCGGTCCAACAACGACGCCTGGAGGAGCAATATGCGGCGGTTGGTTTCGCGAGTCCTGCTTGTATTGATGGTCATGGGATTGTCATTGCGTATTGCAGTATCGATGCGTGGGGGATTGGCCGCGCCGCCCGTGCCCGGCTCGGATGCCAGCGAATACGACTCGTATGCGTGGAATCTCGTTCAGGGCCGGGGTTTCAGCGGAATCAGCCCGGACGTGAAAACGCCCGATGGGCAATTGCTGGAGCATCCGACAGCCTATCGCGCTCCTGGAACATCGGTGCTATGGGCGGGCCTGTACTTGACCTTTGGACATCGATACAGCGTTGTGCGAATAACTCAATGTGTTCTGGATACGTTGACTATCCTGCTTATCTGCGGAATTGGACGCAAGTGCTTTGGCGATACGGTCGCGCTATTGGCGGCTGCAATTTACGCGGTTTGGCCGACGGCACTGCTGTACTCGAGTCAATTAGGCTCTGAACCACTGTACACATTTCTATTCTGCTGGTTCATCTTGATCTCGCTGCAATATGCGGAGCGCCCCAGTCGGCCGCGCTCTATTGCGGCGGGCGTCCTTCTCGGTCTCGCCATGCTGACGCGAGGAAACGCGGTGATGATGGTCGCGCTGATTGTCCCCTGGTCGGTATGGCAATTTCGGAGGACACCGCGCCTGGTTGTCCGCGGCTTAGCCATTTCACTTGTGGCCCTGGTCATGCTTGTGCCTTGGACGATTCGCAACTATGAGATATTCCACTCGTTCATTCCATTCGAAACGGGCGGAGGAGATGTTTTGCTCGGCAGTTACAACCGGATCGTAGCTTCCGACCCAAGCGAATACGGCTACTGGATCTATCCGACTTCTGAACTTCCGGAGTACCGGGACCAGATTACCGCTCCAAACGACGAAGTGATCCGCGATCATGTCGAAACCCAGCTGGCCATGCAATGGGCGCGCAATCATCCTGAGACGTGGTGGTACCTCGCCGAATCGCGGTTTCGCCGTTCGTGGACCCCATTTCTGCAACCGCGAAGCCCGATGCTTTACCGGGTTGCCATGCTGATGTCGTGGGGGCCTATCTTGGTTCTCTTCGCCCTTGGCTTCTTTCCGAGCGCAATCTATTTCGTCAGGACGAACAATCCGGGCTGGATACTCCACTTGGGAGTGCTCCACTTTGTCTTGACCGCGCTGGTCTTTTGGGGAGCATCGCGATTCCGTTACCCGGTCGAAGGCCTGTGCATCCTCCTGGCGAGCGCGACACTTGTTTGGCTTTGCGAGAAGATCGGCAGACGATTTCCCCGGCGCGCCCCGCAAGGGCCACCCAAGCGTGAACTCACGCAATCCAATTGAGAAACCGCAGGGAAATGAGGCGCTTGCCATGAAAGCCGGGCTTTGAGGATTTGTCCAGCTTGAACAGGTTGCGGGCCGCCGGGCCAAGGCTCGTCCGGGCTGCGGCCCGCTGGATGGAGTCGTCGAGGCGAGTCCCTTTGCTCTACACTCGACGAGAGGGTGATTTCATCCCCCACTTCACAACGAGGTCTCCTTCCGTTGAGCAGATTCCGTTTCCCCGCCCTGGCTGCTTCCGCGTTGATGTTGCTCGCCGCTTCACAGTTCCTGCGCGCGCAAGCGCCGGCCTCGCCCCCGGTTCCGGCGGCTCAGGTTGAGGCCAACCGCAAGGCCCTCAACGCTGTCTTTCAGGACTACTGGGAAGACAACCTCAAGCATTCCCCGGAGTTCGCCTCGACATTGGGCGACAAGCGCTACAACGACCAGATCTCCGACTACTCCGTAAAGGCTTTCAACGACGGGCTGGCCCGCGAGGAGAGCTTCCTCATGCGGCTGGCGGCCATCGACCCCGCCGGATTGACCGCCCAGGAGACGATCAGTCGCGAACTGCTGCTGCGCACGTTTGCCGAAGACCAGGAGGCCGCGGAGTTCAAGGAGTGGGAGATGCCGGTGAGCCAGATGAGCGGCATCCACACCATTTACCCGCGGCTGGTGGCCCAGCTCAGCTTTACCACCGTCAAGGACTACGACGACTGGATCGCCCGGCTGCACGCCATTCCCAAGGCCTTCGACCAGGTGACCGCCAACATGTCCATCGGCATGGACGACGGCCGCGTGCCGCCAAAATACCTGCTGGAGAAGGCGCTCGAACAGGTGAAGGGCCTGGCCGGCCAGAAGCCCGAAGAGTCGCCCTTTGCCCTGCCGCTCAAGAGCTTTCCGGCCGGCATCAAGCCCGCCGAGCGGGAGCGCATCAAGGCGGAGATGCTGGACGCCATCGGCAAAGAGGTGCTGCCGGCCTACCTGCGGTTTGCGCGCTTCCTTGAGGTGAGCTACATTCCCGCCGGCCGCGAGCAGCCCGGCATCTCCGCGCTGCCCGATGGGGCGAAGTACTACCAGTTCCTCATCCGCCAGCGCACCACCACGGACCTGACCGCGGAGCAGATTCACCAGATCGGCCTGGACGAGGTGAAGCGCGACGAGGCGGAGATGCTGGTCATCGCGCAGAAGCTCGGCTTTGCTGACCTGAAGAGCTTCCGCGCCAGCCTCAAGACCAATCCCAAGCTGCACCCGGCCTCTCGCGAGGCGCTGCTGGCGGCCTACCGCGGCTATCTGACGCCGATGCAGGCCAAGCTGCCGCAACTCTTCGGCCGCCTGCCCAAGGCTGCCTTCGAGGTGGTCGCGGTTCCGGACTACCTTGAGAAGACCTCCGCGCCCGCCTACTACGAGCCCGGCGCGCCCGACGGCAGCCGCCCTGGACGGCTGTTTATCGACACCTACGACGCCACCGACCGCAACCTTTACAGCGTGGAAGTGATCGCCTACCACGAAGGCCTTCCCGGCCACCACTTGCAGATTTCCATTGCCCAGGAGCTGGACGGCCTGCCCGACTTCCGCAAGTACAGCGGCTACACGGCATACGCCGAAGGCTGGGGACTCTACTCCGAGCGGCTGGGCAAGGACGTGGGCTTCTATCAGGATCCCTACTCGGACTACGGCCGCCTGGAGGGAGACATCTGGCGCGCCATCCGGCTGGTCGTCGATACCGGCGTCCACTCCGAGCACTGGACGCGCGAGCAGATGGTCCAATACTTCCACGATCACTCGGCCATCGACGAGACCAGCATCCAGGCCGAGGTGGACCGCTATATCGCGTGGCCCGGCCAGGCCCTGGCCTACAAGATCGGCCAGCTCAAGATACTGGAACTGCGCGACCGGGCAAAGGCGGCGCTGGGCGACAAGTTCGACCTGCGCGCCTTCCACGACCAGGTGCTCGACTCCGGCGCGCTGCCGCTGGACGTGCTCTCGGAGCGCATCGATGCGTGGATCGCCAGCCAAAAGGCGGCCGTTCCGCGGTAGCCAGGGGAGGCGCAGCGGGTGCTGCGGGCATTGATGAGTGGTGGTGCGGTTTGGCGGCAGCCGAGAATCTTCTCTGGTGAGATGGGCGTTTACGGGGACGCATTCCGAATCCGGTGCGTCCGGGTGTTGGGAACATGTACTCTGCCCGGCCCTTTGAGGCCCGAAAGGTGGGTTGGGAAATACTGAGGGCTCCCCAGAAACTTGGCCAACTTCTCCAATAAGCGACGACCCGAAAAGGGCCGCCTGACCCGCTCAAGGAACACCTATCTTGGCACTGGGGAAATCAACAGCCTACAAGAGGCGGATTTGTGCCCGGATTTCCCGGAAACATGCCGCGCTCCTTTCCAGTTCCGCCGGCCAAGGTGCTCCCCTGTTCATGATCGAGACCTGAAGCCCCCGGCCGTTGTGGTCAGAATTGCTCTTGTTCTAGTTGATGGTCACCGTCAGCGCATTCGAAGCCGGCGCCCCCGGGTTCGTCGCCACCAGCGATCCGCTCCCCGTGCTTGCCAGGTCGCTGGCCGGAATCGCAACTGTCACATGCGTCGCATCCACAATCGTGGTCGTGCGATAGCTCCCGTTCCACGTAACAGCCACGCCCGGAAGGAACTTCGATCCCGTCAACATGAGCAGCGTGTTCCCCGCGCCATGCGCGATTGAAGCCGCCGAACTCGATGTCAAGTTCGCCGCCGAATTGGTCGTCAGCAACTGCGGAGTGACGAATGGACCCTGCAACAGAAGAATTTGCGAAATCGCTTGGCTGTTGATTTCGGTGTTAGCCGACGATAACAGCGCCAGTCCATCCTGTCCGAAGCGCAACATGGTCCAAGCCGTCTCGATGCTGGACGCCGAGGCCGGCATGGTCACCCACGTTTCAGGCAGATAGGTCGTTGTATTGTAGCGAGCCAGAGCATATTCCCAGGTTCCAGCGGCATTCTCCAGCATCAGGAAATCCTTCTGCGTCGAAGCATCCGCAACCACGGCAACCCCACTGTCAGTTATTCCCGACTGGTAAAAGTCTATGGGAGGTAGCGTGGCGATCTGCGTCGGAGGTGTGGTCGAGGGGTTAACAATCCCTCCATTGGCACCATATACGATGCCGTTGGCCAGCTCGAACTGTCCGCAGCAAAGTCCGTTGAGCGTCGAACCGTCGATTTCGGTGAGGCCGCTGGCGCCAACACTGAAACGATAGAATTCCGCGCCCGAAGTGTAATTGTCAAAGGTATAGAGCTCGGAAGCGTTTGCGAATGTCGGGAAGTTCCCCGTATAAATCTGTGAGAGATTTGGCCGGAATGCGCCAGCGCTCCCCGTGATATCGAAGATGCCCACGCCGCCTCCGATTTCCCCTGTATCGATGGCCAGGGTTGTGTCGACGCCCGGCATTGCCGATAGCCACGTCGCCGCGACACTGCTCGTCGAGCCATTCTGACTGATAGACAGCGGATAGGTTGCGACCAGCGTTTGCCTGGAAAGATTGAACTGCGCCAGACTGTTTGCACCGCTCAGTCCAACATAGAGGTAATTCCCGTCGGATGTCTCAGCCATCACGTTCGGTCCGCTGCCGATCGCGATGGGCGTGCCGACGGAGGCTGTGAAAGGATTGATCGCGACGATCGTGTTTCCGGTCAATGAGGTCGCCGCACTTGGGACTGTCGCATAAAGGTTTTGAGAGTAGGGATCGAACAGAATGCCGTTCGCCGGTACATTGACCACCGCATAAATGGTGAGCGGGACAACCTGCGACGTGCCGCCGCCTGGCAATGGGTTGGAAACAGTTACCGGTGCCCACCCATAGTTCGCTATCGCGGAACCTTCCACGCTCGCCGCGAGTTGCGTGGCGCTGACATACGTCGTGGACTGTGCCGTACCATTCAGATTGACCGTCGAATTGGCACTGAACCCGCTGCCCGTAACGGTGAGCGTGAAGCTTCCCGAGCCCGCTTGAACAATAGCGGGAGTGATCGCTGAGACGCTCGGAACGGCTGAATACGCGTTGCCCGTCACGGTCGTGCTTGCAGTCGCTTGATTGTTCGCGGAATTCGAATCGTAGCTGACCGAATCGGCCATCGCTGTGCTCTCGATTGTCCCAGAGGTCGTGGGAGTCGCGCTCACGGTTACGGTGGCGTCGGCTCCGTTTGCCAGGCTGCCCAGATCGCAGCTAAACGCGCTTCCGCTGCCGCATGAGCCCTGGCTTGAGGTAATGCTATTCACGATTAGTGAAGCGTCGAGGGTCAAGGCCACGGTAACGCCCTGCGCCTGGTTAGGCCCCGCGTTCGCGACGGTTGCGGTATAGGTGATCGCGGTCCCCGTGCTGGCCGTTGCCGGCGAGCCAAGCGTCACGGATACATCGGCAGGAGAAGAACTTATATCTTTCACCACCGGCGACTGGAAAACAAAAATCTGCGTCGAGGTATTCAATGCGACGCCGTTTTGTCCCCAGCGGACGATCTTCTCGAAAGTGCCTCCATTTGCATTGCCAATAAGGATGATGCCCGAAGCGTTGAAGGTGCCTTCGTTGAAGGCGAGCACCTCAGAGTTTCCGCTGAATGTACTCGACTCGCCGATAAAAGCCAGTCCAAGCGTGGAATCGGAGACCACTGGCCCGTTGGCCGGAGTGACTGAACTTTCGTAAAAAGTGCCCAGTTGGCTACCACTGGCCGCATCCAGAACCACGCCGTTGGAGAGGTAGAGGCGTCCGTTGTCGTATTGGATGTTGTTCGCCGAATAGCTATAGTTGTAAGAGTATAAGCTGCTTCCTCCAGTGATCCCTGTTGAGCCCAGCGTCATCTTATAGACGGCGGACGAACCCGCCATGTAAAGGGTTGACGAGGAAGAGCCAAAGGCAAGCGCCCCGTTTCCGAATCCGATCGAAGAAGAGGTATTTGCGCGGGCGACGCCGGAATCGTAGATTGTGATGTCAGCTCCACCTAGATAGCTGCCGTTTGCCGCAACGGCGACCGAATTCGGCTCTCCGGGCACAGCTGCAAGATAGGTGGCCGTGTACGGCGGGTTATAAATCCCGGAACCCCCTCCGAGCGGGAACTGATTGACGGCTTGGCCGGTCGTCAGGTTGATCTGCACGACGGCTCCGGCTCCATCGAGGCCCACAAAAAGCTGGGTTCCGTCCGAGGAGAGCGCAATCTTGTTGGGGTTGCTGCCGACCCAAATCTGCCGCATGATATTGCCGGTGACCGGATCGATGCCGGCGACGGAGTTACCGAGCGGGCTACCCGCAGACCCTGGAACGGAAACGTAAAGCAGTCCATCCACCGGGTTGTAGACCATATCGTTGTTCACCAGCGCGATATACACCGTGTACGGCATCGGAGCCGTCGTTCCTCCGCCCGGAGCCGGCGTCGTCACCGTGAAGTTCAAATTTCCCGGCAGCGCGGTGCTCGATGCGGGCAGCGCTACGGTAAGCTCCGTGGCGCTCACATATGTGGCCGCGATGTTGGTTCCATTGAGCGCCACCGTCGAGCTTGCCGTGAATCCCGTTCCATTCAGCGTCACCGCCGCCGCGGTGTTGATCGGCCCCGAATTCGGGTAGATCGACGTCAGCGTCGGCGGCGGAGGGTTGTAAGCCGTAAAGGGCAGCGCCGCGGAAGTCCCTCCACCCGGCGCAGGCGTCGTCACGGCCAGATTCACAGTTCCCGGCGTCGCGATGCTGGAGGCTGGAATCGTCGCCATCAACTCCGTCGGGTTCTGATAGGTTGTCGCGATGCTGGTTCCGTTCAGCAATACCGTCGAGCTTGTCGTGAAACCCGTTCCATACAGCGCCACAGTAGCAACCGTGTTCACCAGCCCGGAATTCGGTGAGAGCGACGTCAGCGTCGGCACCGGAGGATTCGCAATCGTCACCGTCACCGCGTTCGATAAGGCCGGCGTCGAAGTCGAATTGCTCACCGTGATGGTTGCCGTACCCGCCGATGCCAGCAGGCTCGCGGGGACCGTGGCCACAACAAATTCTGGGCCGGAACTGGGAATCGCGGTATCGAGGGAGCGTGGACGAGAGGCTTGGACTCTGGAACTGGCAGAACCGGAGTACGTGAAAACTCCACTGTCACCTGAGGTCGTTATGACTCCGCCATCGCCAGAACCGGAGCCAGTGCCCAATTCTTGTATTGTCAGCGCAGTGCCGTTCCATAGCACGCTGGATGTGTTGGGGAAAATCTCCCCCGAGTTCAGCCCCGTGGTGATCTCCGCAAAAAGGTTGTTGCCATAAATGGTGACAGTCGTCGCGCCCGACCCGACATAGAATTGCGTCGGAGAAACCGACGTGATCACCGGGGTCGCCGTCTGCGGAAGTATGTTGAGGATTCCAATTCCCGCCGTTCCGCCGCCGGGCGCAGGATTGACCACCGTCACAAGAAGCTGTTGCGATGTTGCTTCCTCCGCCGCCGTAAGCTGGAAGGTCAACTGCGTGGAACTCACATAGGTGGTTGCTACTGCCACTCCGTTCGTCGGCCAATTGACCAGAGTGGAGTTTGCTCCGCCAAGTACAACCGTCGAAGCCGGGATGAAGTTCGTCCCCGTCACCGTAATCGTGGTCGGTGTGGCCGTCCCGGTCAACACCACGCTGGGCGACAGCTTGAAAGAACCTGGCGGAGGATTGTTCACCGCAACCGCAGCAGCCGTGGACGTACCCCCGCCCGGCGTCGCATTCACCGCCGTCAACGACAGGCTTCCCGTAGCTGCCACATCGGCCGCCGTCAGCGCAACGTCAACCTGCGTGGCGCTGACAAAGATCGTCGTCCGCGCACTGCCGTTCACGTCGATTACCGTCGTCGGGACAAAGCCAGTACCGGCCACGGAAACCACCGGCGACACCGCTCCCAGCATCACCGTGGCCGGAATCGTCTGCGTGATCGCGGGCACAGGGTTGGTCACCTCGAGATTGACCGCCGCACCCGATCCGCTGCTCGCCGTGCCGTTCAAGGCAATGACGGACAGTTGCGCCCCGCTCGTCAGTTGCTGCGGCGTCACCGTCGCGGTCACCTCGGTAGCGCTCACGTAGCTCGTCGCGTCCGCCACACCGCCAACCTGGACGGTCGTTGTTGTCACAAAGCCCGTCCCCGTCACCGTCAGGGTCAGCGCCGCTGATCCCGCCACCGCCGTCGTCGGGCTGATCGAACTCACCGTAGGCGGCGGAGTCGTTTGCTGCGTCGTTCCTCCCGAGTTCGAAGAAGATCCGCCGCAGCCAGCGAGAATTGCAGACACAAAGAGACAGGAAGACGCAGAAAAGAGGGTGAAGGGTTTCATGGCTAAATAGTATAGCGCACACCCGGACTACGCCTCACAACAGAATTTTGAAATGCTTTGAGAAGAACGATTTGGTGAGGAGACCGCAGGATTAGCCGCTTCATCGGCGCGAGTGGATCCCACCTGGGCTGCATGCACCAGCATGGCGGATCGGGCGGAGGCAAATGTACTCAGCCCAAGGTGGCTTTTTTCCCCCATTCGACGTGGGTAAGAAGATCACAACCATTCTCATATCAATCATTTAGTTGCATAATTGCGGGTTCGGTCCCGATATGCCGCCCAGTGTTCGTCGATGTGCCCGCAAAAGAATCCCAGTTGGCGACAAGAACCAATGCGCTCAGCAGGCGCCGTTTCGCGGGGCTGGCAGTGGGCGGATGGGTTTCTGCCGGGGTTGAAACCCCGGGCTACCTCCGTGATCGGGTCGAGCGGCACCCTTCGGCTGCGCTCAGGGCGGGCTTTGAGGCCATGCCCTGATACAAGGCCGAGATTCCCCCAGGGGCTGAAGATGCGAGTATCCTTGAATTGAGCAGTACAACTCTCATTCAAGACAAGGAAAACCATGGCGGAGATAGCCGTAGAGGCCACCGAAGTACCCGCGCAGTTGCCCAAGGTCCGGGTGGCCGTTCTGGGCGCCGGCAAGATGGGCGGCATTCTGCTGCAAGCCTTTCTGAAACAGAACCTCTTCGATCCAGACCTGATTCACGCCACCGTGGGCCACGCCGAGCGGGCGCTGGCGCTGAGCACGCAGTGGGGCGTGGACGTGAGCACCAATAACCTGGAGGCGGCCAGGCAGGCCGACCTGATTCTGCTGGGCGTGAAGCCCTTCCAGGTGCCGGCTCTGGTGGAGGAGATTCGCCCCGCGCTCAGCAAGGAGAAGACGCTGATCTCGTTCGCGGCCTCGGTGACGACGCGGGCCATCGAAGAGGCGGCGGGCCTGGAGATCGCCGTAGTCCGCGCCATGCCCAATACGCCCGCGGCGCTGGGGGTGGGCGCCACCGCATTGTGCAGAGGGCGCTTCGTCACCGCCGCGCAGATGGAGCTGGCCGAGCGCATCTTTGAGACCGTGGGCCGCGCGGTGACGGTGGACGAAAAGCACATGAACGCCGTGACCGGGCTCTCCGGCTCGGGGCCGGCCTACATCTACATCATCATCGAGGCGCTGGCCGAGGCGGGCGTAAAGGTGGGCCTGCCGCGCGATACGGCGACGCAACTGGCCGCGCAGACCGCCTTCGGGGCCGCCAAGATGGTGCTCGAAACCGGCTATCATCCGGCCATGCTGAAGGACGCCGTAACCACGCCTGCAGGCTGTACTATCGACGGCATTCTGGAACTGGAGGAAGGCGGCCTGCGCGTCACCCTCATCAAGGCGGTAATGCGGGCGACGGAGCGGGCAAAACAGTTGGCGGCGGGATGAAAACAGGGATCAGGGGTCAGAGATCAGAGATCAGGGATCAGGGGTCAGAGATCAGAGATCAGGGATCAGGGGTCAGAGATCAGAGATCAGGGATCAGGGATCAGGGATCAGAGATCAGAGATCAGGGATCAGTTTTCCCTTCTGGATTGAGAGTTGGTCTCGGGAGTCTCAGAATCGCGACTTGGAAACCTTTCCCAATGAAGTTTTGTGGTGCGCCACCCATTCCGCACAGTACGCGGAATGAATGGGCATCCGGCAGATTGCTAGGAAACAGGATGAAGACCAGCACAATGCGCAACGTTGGAGGCTGGATGTTCTTCGCTTCCGTTGTGCTGCTGTTTCTGGACGCATGCTTCTACTATGTCTCGTTGCTTCATGGGGAGGGTAGTTTTCTCACTATGTTTTTGGAAATTGATGTATTTCTGGCTGCAATCTGCGTTGGAGCTCCCGGAGGAATTCTCTGGACAGCCGGTTGGATTGTGGATGAAATCAAGAAAAAAGCCCCGTGATGAGCGCCATTTGATGACTCCGCGCCTGATCTTGCCCATCCAACGCCCAACCTGGCTGCCCAAGACACTGCCGGAACTCGACGGGCTGCGCGGGCTTGCGGTTCTGGGGGTGGTGGCGTACCACTGCCATCCGCGGCTTGAGGGCACGTGGGCTTCCTCCGCCAGCCTGTGGGGATGGGCGGGAGTCAATCTCTTCTTTGTGCTGTCCGGCTTCCTGATTACCTCGATTCTTCTGGATTCCCGGGAGAAGCCGCGCTACTTTCGCAACTTTTATGGGCGGCGGGTGCTGCGCATCTGGCCGCTTTATGTGCTCTTGCTGGTCGTGGTTTACTTGAATTCGGATTGGTTGGTTGGCGCCCCGGTGCTGCAAGCGGTCAAGGCCGCTCCCTGGCTGGCCTATATCTTCTTCTTCCAGAATCTTCTTCCCCCGTCGGCGATGCCCCCGGCCATTGGACCGACGTGGTCGCTGGCCATCGAGCAACAATACTATCTGGTCTGGGCGCCGCTGGTGCGCTACTTGCGCAGGCCGTGGATGCTGGCGAGCGTTCTGGTTGCCGCGCTGATCTTGTCGCCGCTTCTGCGCCATCTGAATCCGGTCTGGATGTGGGATCTTCCCACCCACACGTTCATCAAGCTGGACGGCATCGCCCTGGGCAGCCTGCTGGCGCTGGGCCTTTACACGCTCACGCTCAGCCGGCGCGCGTGGCTGTGGATGGGTCTGGGCGGTTTGGCGGCGGGCATGGCGGCCGCGGCTACCGTAGCGGGAGGAACGTCGCTTCTCGATTCGGCGCTGTCTGTCGGCTTTGCCGGTGCGGTGCTGGCCTCCATCGCCTACACCGGCGCGCGCAATCCACTCAGCGCCGCGCTGCGCCGGGGACCGCTCGCCTTCTATGGCCGCATCAGCTACGGCCTCTATATGACCCACATCATGGTCTTCGTCTACTTCGGCTGGTTCGACCTGCGCATGGACCGCTACGGAATTGCCGGCAACCTGGCTATCGTCGCCTTCCGGCTGGCGGCTACAACCGCGGTGGCCAGCGCGCTGTGGTACGGCTTCGAGTCGCAAATCCTCAAGCTCAAGCGCTACTTTTGACAAACCCCTTGCTAACCGGGTGCAGAATATACTCACGGCCCGCCAATCGATCGTGAAAGGCCTCTTTAATGGTTTCATCCCATCCCGTTGCGAGCTTTGTTCTTGCGGGCCTTCTGCTTTCAGCGCCGGGGGCAGGCGGGCAGGATCCGGCAACTCCCGCTTCAGCATCGCAGTCCACGGCTGCCGCCAATCCGGCCTCGACTTCAACCGTTCTGCACGCGAACGCAAACCTGGTGCTGGTGGATGTGGTGGTCACCGACCGGGACAAACCCGTGCATGGCCTGGATAAGAGCCGCTTCCGCGTCTTCGAGGATGGGCACGAGCAGGCCATTGCCTCATTCGACGAGCATCGTGCCCCCGATGCCGGCCCGGCAGGCGCTCTTCCGGCCATGAAACGGGCCGCTCTGCCTCCCAGCACCTATACCAATATCCCGGACTATCCCGCGATGGGCGCGGTCAGCGTATTGCTGCTGGACGGGTTGAATACGCCCTTGACCGACCAGATGAACGTGCGCCTCAAGATGATTCAGTACCTGGGCAAGATCAAGCCGGGTACTTCGCTTGCGATCTTCGGGCTGTCGACGCAACTGCGGATGATCGCGGGGTTTTCGACCGATCTTGCCGCGCTAAGTAAGGCCCTGAAAAGCCCCCGGACCACACGACAGCAATCGACGGTGCTCGACTCGGAGACGACGGCCCTGGCGGAAGACATGTCGGGCACGACCAAGGGGCCACTTGTCGCACTCCCGACTCAGGGCGCGATAGGTTCCAGCGGGACCGTTCCCAGCGGATGGCTGAACGGCGGCCCGATGGATGTTGCCGCGGCCGCGCAAGTCTTCATGGCCGACGTCGCGTCCTTCCAAGCCGACCAGCGGGCGGCGATGACGCTCGATGCAATGCAGCAGTTGGCACGGTATCTGAGCGCCATTCCAGGGCGCAAGAACGTCATCTGGTTTTCCGGCTCGTTTCCATCCTGGACCCCTCCCGACAATTCGGTGGGCTTCAGAGCTGAGAGCAATCGAATGGAACGAGTGCGGGAGACTACCAAGATTCTCTCCGATGCGCGCATCTCCATCTATCCGGTGGATGCGCGGGGACTGATGGTGTCCTCTGTATTCAGTGCGGCCAATAACCACCCTCCAGTGGGCAATACGTATGCGCCTTTGACGAGCATGACCCCGTTCGCCGCACAACTGCACATCGAAATGGAACAGAGGGTGGCCGAACAGGCCACGATGCAGCAAATTGCTCAGGATACCGGAGGCAAGGCCTTCGTCGACACCAACGACTTCGGGGACGCCGTGGCGGATGTGGTCGAAAACGGTTCCAGCTACTACACCATCGGCTACGTGCCGTCCAGGAAGGCATTTGACGGACAGTTCCACGCCTTCAGAGTCCGCCTGGACGACGCCTCGTACAAACTCGCGTACAGGAGCGGCTACTACGCGGACGATCCGGACAAACCATCCGAGCATCATCCCGGCGAAACCAGACCGATTGTGGCCGCATCTATGCAAGGCGCTCCGCTGGCCACGCAGATTTCCTTCGTTGCGCGGGTGCTGCCGGCCAGCAACCCGCTGCTTCAGGGGGCAGCACTGACCAAGAGCCCCGTGGGCAACCTTGCGGCCACTGTGAAAGGGCCGGTTCACCGCTACGTCGTCGATCTGGTCCTTGACATGCACGGACTTGTCTTCCGCACAGCGGCCGACGGAAACCATGTCGCCAACATGGAGTTTGCTTTAGTGGCCTATGACGAGGAAGGCACACGCCTGAACTACCTGGAGCACGGCATCCAACTGGCGCTCAGGCCCGACCTCTTCCCAAAGCTGATGGTTTCGGGCGTCCCTATCCGTGCGGAGCTCGACCTCCCGGAGGGTCAGGGCTCATTGCGCATCGCCATCCACGACCTCGCGTCCGGCCGCGCCGGGTCGCTTGAAGTCCCCGTGACGGTTACGTCCCAGTAGGCCTGCCTTCGGTTCCGTCGCCTTACCGGGGCCAGCGTCCGAAGATCACAAAGACGGCCAGCAGAAAGAGCGAAACCGCGGGCGCGGCCGACTCCTGGCGGCGCAGGTGATAGATGCCGGCAGCCACCATCAGCAGCGCAAGGCCGCCGGCCGCCAGCAGGATAAACAGGTGCGCGGGCAGGTTGGCGGAAACAAGGTCGGCCGGCGTCAAGACACCCACCGCTCCCGCGATCTCCAGCAGGCCTATCGCGGCGGCCTGTCCGCGCGACATTCCTGTCCGCCCGCTCTTCGATCGGCTCTCCAGAGTTTTCACAAGCCTTTCATAGGCAAAAAGCTTGCTGGCTCCCGTGAACGCAAACACGCCCGCCAGGATCATCTGCGCAATCCAAAGTAGACCGTTCATCGCTCCACCTGCCTCGATTGTTCTTCCCCTCGGCGTTTCATTGCAAACCGCCGGGCCTTGGGCAGGAACAACCGATTGAACTCCGGAATCGAGGTCCATGTCAAGACTGTTGCAGCGCATTGCGGCTTGCGGATCCCCGCTGAGATAAATCGAGCTTGCCGCATCCCATAAAATGGGCCGGTGTCTCATCCGGTTGTGACTCGAATCACCCCTAGCGCAACCGGCGGCTGGTAGGCTTATCGTGGCACGGAAATCAACCGTTGAAAGGTGCGGCATGACCGAAAACATGGGAAGCGAAACCGCGGGCAAAGCCCCCCTCAGCCCGGAAATGTTGGCCAAGATGGACGCCTACTGGCGCGCCGCCAACTATCTTTCCGTCGGCCAGATATACCTGAAAGACAACCCGTTGCTGGAGCGTCCACTGACCCTGGACGACGTGAAGCCGCGCCTGCTGGGCCACTGGGGCACCACGCCGGGGCTCAACTTCCTCTATGTGCACTGGAACCGGCTGATCCGCGAGCGCAACCTGGACATG
>JBEKPA010000041.1:0-16873 GCA_049521195.1 Occallatibacter sp. | reverse complement strand
AGGCGCCAACACGAACTTCCGGTCGGGCAGTTCCAGCGGAACGGGCACGAGCAGCGTGAACCATACGATGTCGGCGGGATCGGGCGGCGGGAAGAGTAACTACAGCCAGCACCCCACCGGGCAGTCAGGTCACGCCGTGCCGCAGGCATCGCGCGGCGCAGCGCAGGCAACCCACGCGACATCCGGGGGCGGGGCCAGCAAGCACAGATAGCGCGGATTCTCAACTGAAGCCATCGAGGCCCACGGTCAGCCGTGGGTCTCGGTGTGTTGCGGGGCTTCCCGGTAGAGCCTGATGCCGGCAATCTCGACTTCAAGGCCGCCGAATTCGGGGTGATCGTTTTCGCGGATGCGGTAGGCGAGGTCGATGAGGCTTCCCTTGGCGAGGCCAATCTCGGCGGCGCGGGCGGCCAAGCCCCAGCCAACGGCGCGGATGGCGCTGCTGGAGCCGGAGACGACCGGATCCTGCGCGGCGGAGGACGCCAGGGAGCGGGTTTGCTCCTGGGCCAGTTCGAGCCGGATGTGACGGTCTTTCAGGATGCGCGGCGCGGCGAGCAGGCGCGCCTTGCGGGCTACAAAGATAGGCTCGGGATTGCCGTGGCCGAGGGGTTCGAGCTTGCGCAGCCAGCCAACCAGCACCGGCGTGATGCGATCCAGCGGCAGCTCGGCGTGAATGCGCAGCAGGCGCTCCGGCTCGCGGGCGGGCAAGTGGTCATTGGCGTAGAGGCGCAGCCGGCGCTTTAGCTCCGGCAGCGCATCGGCGGGCAGGGCAAACCCGACAGCGAAGGCGTGGCCGCCGAAGCGGGTGAAGAGATCGGCGCAGCTTTCAATGGCGTTGAGCAACTGAAAGCCGTCTACGGAGCGGCCGGAGCCATGGGCGACACCGTCCTCGATGCTGACCACGATGGCCGGCTTTGCGGTGCGCTCGACCGCGCGCGAGGCGAGGATGCCGATGACGCCGCGATGCCAGCCGTCGCCCTCGACGACCAGCAGGCGGTCGGCGGCGAGTTCCGCATCGGTTGCCAGGCGGGATTCGATGGCCGTGAGCGCGGCGGCCTCGATGTCGCGGCGTTCGCGGTTGAGGCGTTCGAGCTTGGCAGCCAGCTCGGCGGCGCGGGCCGGGTCGCGGGTGGAGAAGAGTTCGATGACCTCGGAGGCCACGTCCATGCGGCCGGCGGCGTTGATGCGCGGAGCCAGCCGGAATGCGACGTCGAAGCCGGTGAGCTGCTTGGCGGCGGGGTCGAGGGCGGCGGCGGCAAAGAGGGCGCGCAGGCCGGCGCCGACAGGCTTGCGCAGTTCGCGCATGCCGAGAGCGGCGATGACTCGGTTCTCGCCACTAAGGGGTACGGCGTCGGCGATGGTGGCGATGGCGGCCATCTTCAAGAAACTGGGCAGGGTCTTGTCGCGGGTACGGGCGGGGTCGCGGCGTTCGAGAACGGCCTGGGCCAGCTTCATCGCAATGGCCGCCCCGCAGAGGGATTTCTCCGGGTAGGGGCAGCCGGGCTGGTTGGGATTGAGCACAGCCAGCGCGTGCGGAATTGCGTCTCCAGCTTGGGGCAGATGGTGGTCGGTGACGATGAGATCGAGACCCAGCCGGCGGGCGGTCTCGGCTTCGGCGAAGGCCCTCATCCCGGTATCGACCGTGATCACCAGGCGGACTCCTTCGGCGTAAGCGGCTTCAAGAACGCTGGATTGCAACCCGTAGCCCTCGCGCAGGCGGTGGGGAACGTGAAAGCGCGCCGTGCCTCCGAGCATCTCGATGGCGGTTTTGAGCAGGACGACGGCGGTGGTGCCGTCCACGTCGTAGTCGCCGTAAAGCAGCACCGGCTCGCGAAGGGCGATGGCCCGCTCCAGCCGCTCGACGGCAGCGGTCATGCCGAGCATGAGGAAGGGATCGTGGAGGTGCGCCGGCTCGGGATTCAAGAAAGCAAAGGCTTTAGCGGGCTGGGCGACGCCGCGAGCCGTCAACAGCTCGGCCAGCACCAGGGGCAGGCGGGCTGCATTGGCCAGGGCCGCGGCTGCCTCGGGATGCGGCTCAGCGAGAGTCCACCTCTGGCGAGGCCGCTGGCGGAGCCCCAGGCCGGGAGCCGGACCGTCTGGGCCGGACTGGACCGGGGAGTCTGATGAAGCGCCTACCGGGCTGGATGGAGTCACGCGGGCTTACTCGTCCTCGTCGATCTCGGCGCTGTCGGCGTCGTCGATGACGATGTCCTGGAAGTCCTCGAGGTCTTCAAGCAGCGCCTGGTAGCGCTCATACCACTCGGTGGTGGTTTCATGCAGAAAAACCAGCCCCTGATAAACGAAGCCCAGCTGGATATAGCCGAGATTGCCGGCGTACTTGCGCAGCCATTCAGCCTCGGTCAGCTCGCTGCCCTCTTCATCGGGGAAGTTCATCTCGCCGGCTTCCTCGATGAGGGCGTCGAGTTCTTCCCGCTCCAGCGTCATCTCGCTGAAGGTGACAAAGGGAGCGCCGGTGCGCTTGGCCATCTCCACAAAGTCCTTCCACGAGTCGGGGTTGTCCTCACCCTCCCAAACGATGGAGGGAATGTCCTCGGTAATGTACCCGGGAAGGCGGTGCAGTCCATGGCCTTCAATGAAGGCCACCATGTCGTCTTTCAGCGAGAGGAGGTTTTCCGTTTTCATAGTCAAGTACACATTCTCGCAGATGCGGGCGGGTGGGGGGCGGGGAATGTGGAAAGTTGGGGCTTGAGGGGGAGAAGACCGGGCGGGCGCTTTACTCTGGAATCACGCGCCCTTGGAGGCGCACCGCTTGCCCGCATTTGAGCGCCACGTATTTGTCTGCCACAACGCACGGCCCGCGGACGCGCCGCGGCCCTCCTGCACCGCCGATGGGAAGAGCGATTTGCACACGCTCATGCAGCAATTGACCAAGGCGGCGGGGCTGGGGACGCGGGTGCGGATCAACAAGTCCGGCTGCCTGGACCAGTGCGAGCACGGGCCCACGGTGGTGGTTTATCCGGAGGCGGTGTGGTACGGCAACGTGCGCCCCGCCGACGCAGCGGCGATCGTCGAGGAACATCTGGTGGGCGGGCGGCCGGTGGAGCGGCTGCGGCTGGCCGAAGAGTGCCTGAATACCAAGACCTGCCCGCACCGAAGCTGAGTTCCGGGCCTGGCAGCGAGACGAAGAATTCGCATAGCTCAACAGATTCCGGCCTCACAGCTCATTCAGAATCAGCGCGATGCGGCCCGCGAGCAGGTCGCCGGGCGATTCGTTCGGATCGACCTCGATCAGGTCCACCGGAAACGCGATGTTGTGCGGGCGCAGGACCAGCCGATTGGAGAGGAAATCCACATACCGCAGGGTCAGATGAGCGCCGTGGCGCACGGCGTAGAGGTTGGGCCGGTTGGGCCGATACGGCGTGAGCGAAGTGTAGTGGCGATCCAGCAGCGCGATGGCCTCCGGCAGCACCAGCGGCTCCATCGGCAAGGCGTCAGCTGCCGGAATGCGCACCGCAACAAACCGCTGCCAGGCGCGGCGGGTATTGGAAACGCGGGTGCGAACAGTCTGCAGAACCCCGGCCGGCAAGTGCAGCATCGCCTGAACCGCGGAAGGACGGATGAAGGGCTCGAAGAGCGCCGCAGCGTGCGACACGATGGGGACCGTGCTTCTTTCCTCGTCCGTGGGCCAAGCGAAAGCCTGGTGCGTAGCGGGCAGAAGATCGGCTGCCGCCAGATGCTGGGCGGCCAGCACGCGATCCATGGCCTCCAGCGAAAGCTGGCGCCGGCTGCGCAAGAAATTGGAGAGATGAGACTGGCCCAAACCGGTTTGACGCGCCAGCAAGGAGACGCTTACCGTCCCCCGCTGAATTCTGCGCAGCAGTTCCAAGCGGAGGCGCTCGTGCATCTGGGTGAAATTCATCTGTGGAAAATCCGCCACAGGCAATAGGAAGGCATGGTCTCCGATTGCCGCAAGAAAAACTATAGGGGCTGGTTGGCCTTCATTCTCTGCGCTTGCTCGGAGAATGGAAAGCGACTGGCGAGAAATCCACCGGGGCGCGTTGACGCAAAAGAATGATTTTTCTACATTGGCTTTACTTAATCTCGCGGTGGCTTGTGGGAATCTTTTGGAAATCGTTTCATTGCCGCAAGACTGAGCGGGGCGCAATTCCGCCTCCTTCAGCGGCCAATGAACATTTGCCAGACGAGTTTGGGCCAGTTCGATTCAGTCCGGTTGTTCCCATCTCCTCCCCAGGGCGCCGAGCAGAGGCGTCCGGGGCAGGTCAGTCGAGAAGATTCCAGGATCTGCGCGCTATGAGCATGACAAAAGACGAGAGAACACGGGTGGCAATCTCCTATCAGGGCAAAAGAAACCTGAGTTGCCGTGCCCGGTTCTCTTCACCCCGCGGAACAACAATCAACGAGCAAGTCCGTCGGGCGAAGACCGGAATACGGAGAAACAGTCATGGAATTGCGCGTGCAACTGAAGGTTTGCGAGGGGTGCGGCTGTCTTTGGTACCGTGCCCAGACCATCGGGGGTGTTTATTGCAAGGAATGTGAGACAAAACTGAAGGACTTCCCCTCGCCGGAGAGCCGGAAGCGGCGCGGACGCCCATGCCGCAAGCCGCTCACCAAGGTTTGGGCGGTAGCTGAGGCGGCAGGAGGTGCGCAATGAGCGCAGCACTTCCGTTGCCAATGTTTTGGGGAGCAAGCAACTCGCAGATCGCGAGGCAGAATGATCGGAGGGTATGGGAAGAAGAACCGGCGGCGCAATGTGAGGCAAAGGCGGCGGCAAAAGCGGCCGCGGATGAGCCGGAGGTCAGCCTGGCTTTCTACCGGAAGCACACGGAAAGCATGCTGCGCCGCTATCTGTATGCCTCGATGCAGGTGGGCAGGGCGCCCTCCATCCTGGGCGAACCGATCGCGCGGGGATGGGCATCCAGCCGGCCGATCCGCACCTTCGAGGACGCGGTGATCTTCGTCCTGGACGTGGAAACATGCCTGGACCAGCTGGGTTCGCTGGACCGTCAGATGCTCTGCCGGATCGTCATCCAGGAGTACACGCAAGCGGAAGCGGCCACCTTGCTGGGGATGAGCGTGCGAACCATCTCCTATAAATTCCCGCTGGCCGTGGACCGGTTGACCCAGAAGCTGCTGAGAGCCGGGTTGCTGGTGTTGCCGCACTGATTTTTTCGGAAGCCAGTCAATGAAGGGGAGCATGCGGCAGACGCTCCCCTTTTGTCTTGGTCGAATCCCGCCTCTCAGGCCGTCCCATTGACAATTGAATCGTCTTCCGCCCGCCCTGGTGCAAAATCACCTTGCCACCCGCCAGCCGTTGACTCCCGATCTCCGGTCTCTCTCCGCCCCCGCGGTGCGGCCTGTCACAGGACGCTCACACGCCGCCTGTGGTAGCATCCGCTTTTCAGCGATAGACGCCGGGCGGATTCATCCTATCTGCACCGGCGCGGAAGGAAAGGCATGACCGGCCCTGGCAGGCCATGCTTGAAGCCCAGGTTCACAGCTTCCCTCCGATGCCGGGCCGGCACAGTTAGCACGAACTTATGAGAAACCCCGAACAAGAGAGACACGATTCATGGAACCGAAAACTCAAAAACTGACGTTTGCCGAGAAGACCGGCTATGCGTTCGGCGATGCTGCTTCCAATCTGATTTGGATGACCTTCATCTACTTTCAGACCTACTTTTATACCGATGTCTTCTTCTACACTCCCGATGCCGCGCTGGAACGCTCGCTGATGGTGAAGCTCGCCCTCATGCTTTGGCTTACTCGCATTCTCGATATGGGCTTCGACTTGTTCATGGGCGTAATGGGGGACAGAACCCGGACGCGCTGGGGCAAATTCCGTCCCTACTTGCTTTGGTTTGCCGTTCCCTTCGGCATTATCAGCGTGCTGACGTTTACCACTCCCGCTTTCAGTTCAAATGGAAAGCTGATCTACGCCTACATCACGCTGTGCCTGATGATGATGGTTTACTCCGCGATTAATATCCCATATTCCGCATTGATGGGCGTGATCTCTCCCGATTCGCAGGAACGCACCAGCGTGTCCTCGTATCGCTTTGCGTTTGCTTTTGGGGCGGGCCTGGTTGTTCAATCTTCGACGCTCTATTTGGTGGACCATTTCGGGAAGGTCAAACCAGGAATGGGACCTGAACTTCTGGCCGCGGCCAAAGCCCATGGCTATCAACTGACGATGGGAATCTATGCCATTGCGGCAACCGCGCTGTTTTTCCTGACCTTCACGCTCACGCGGGAACGGGTGCAGCCAGCCCCACAGAAGACCTCGTTAAGGCGGGACCTTTTTGACTTAGCAACCAATGTACCATGGCTCATCCTTTTTTTTACGGGAACACTCACGGTCTGCGCGGTTGCCATCCGCAGCGGCGCCATCGTCTTTTACTTTCAATACTACGTGGGCAATGCAGAGCTGGCCGCCGCTTTCATGGTTGCAGGGACGCTGCTATCGCTCCTGGGAACGATTGCGATTCAGCATGTCACGCGATTTGCCGGAAGGAAAGCCACCTACATCGGCCTGGCGGCGCTGGGTTCGGTCTTCCTGGTTGTATCCTACTGGGTCAGGCCGGAGCAGATAGCGCTGATGTTTATATTCCAGGTGCTGTATAGCGCGGTTACCGGGCCCACCTCCGCGGTGCTGTGGGCCATGTTCGCAGACTCCGCCGATTACTCCGAGTGGCGCACTGGCCGCAGAGCTACCGGGCTGGTCTTTTCAGCGGCGGGCATGTCAAACAAACTCGGCTGGAGCATCGGTGGATCAGCGATCGCGTGGCTGCTGGCAATCTTTGGTTATCGGGCCGGTGTCGCGCAAACGCCTCACGCACTGCATGGCATCCTGCTCCTGTTTACCGTCATCCCCGCGGCCGGCTTCTTGCTGACCGGATTGGGCATGATTCTCTATCCACTCAACGAAGCCAGGATGAAGAAGCTGCAGAGCGAGTTACAAGGGAGGCAAACGAGGAACCAAGCGGCTCTTGCATGAGTTTCTCCGGCGCGGAAGACGGCATCAATCCGCAAGGCGCGGTCCGATGTAAGCCGCTCAACGGTCTCTCCCCGCATAGGCTATAAGGAAATAGGAGGAAGGCTATCCAATGCAATTCGGACATTTCGACGACGCCAACAAAGAGTACGTGATCGATCGGCCCGATACTCCCCGGTCGTGGAGCAACTATCTAGGCTCGACGGAATACGGCGCCATCATCACCAATAATGCGGGTGGTTATAGCTTCTACAAGTCGGCAGCTATGGGGCGCTTTACGCGGCTGCGCTTCAACTCGCTGCCCATGGACCAGCCGGGCCGTTATATCTATCTGCACGACCACGACAGCAGGGACTACTGGTCCGCGTCGTGGCAGCCTGTGGGCAAGCCGCTCAGCCGGTATAAGTCCCAATGCCGCCATGGCAGCGCCTACACGGTCATTTCGTCGGAGTATGACGGCATAGCAACCGAGACTACTTACTTTGTTCCACTGGGAAAAGCCTTCGAGTGCTGGCATGTGAGGCTCTCCAACCTGAGTGGGAAGCCTCGCCGGCTGAGCGCATTCACTTATGTGGAGTTTGCGGGAAACTGGGATGCCTGGAACGATCTGATCAATTTGCAGTACACGCAGCACACCGTAAAGATGGAGGTCGAAGGCAATATCATCGACCACGGGACCAACGTAAATGTCCCATCCGTGCCGGACGACTTTTCCGAAAAGGACCAGGGCCGCCATACCTTTCTGGCTTTGACCGGCGCAGAGGTGGTTGCCTACGACACGGACCGCGAGGTTTTCATTGGGAGTTATCGCGGTTATGGCAACCCGGCGGTTGTCGAGCAGGGACGATGCACAAACTCTCTTGCCGTGGGCGACAACGGCTGCGGCACGCTACAGGCCTGGATAGCTCTTGCGCCCGGAGAGACGAAGGAGTTTCTCGTTTTGATGGGCATTGGCCGGGGCCGCAATGCGGGCAAGGCCGCGGTGGCGGAACTCGCTGACATGGCGACGGTCCGCGAAGAGCTTGCCAAGGTCAAGAGCTATTGGCATGAGCGCATCGCCGGGCTGACAGTGGAGACTCCGGACGCCGCGTTGAACAGCACTCTGAATATGTGGGGCCCGTTCAACTGCCTGATTACTTATGCGTGGTCGCGCGCGGCAAGCTTGATTTACGCGGGCGAGCGCGATGGATTGGGATTTCGGGATACGGTGCAGGATATGTTAGGCGTCATGCACGCCATTCCCGAAGAGGCCGGCCAGCGGCTGGAGTTGATGATCACGGGGCAGGTCTCGACCGGCGGGGCCATGCCCGTGGTGCGGCAATTCGATCATCACCCAGGGTGTGAAAAAGCTCCGCGGGAAGAAGACTACCGTTCCGACGACTGCCTGTGGCTTTTCAATGCGATTCCGGCTTACGTGAAGGAGACCGGCGACCTGCATTTCTATAACAAGGTATTGCCGTATGCCGACAAGGGCGAAGCTACGGTACTGGGCCATATGAAGCGTGCAATTCAGTTCAATCTGGAGCGCTCCGGCGCCCATGGCCTGCCCTGCGGCTTGTCCGCCGATTGGAACGATTGCATCCGCTTGGGGCAGCGGGGAGAATCGATCTTCGTGGCCTTTCAATTGCGCTACGCCCTGCGAGTCTATCTGGAGATATGCCGGCTCCTGACCGAGAAAAAGGAAGAAGAGTGGGCAAGGGAGCAACTGGCCAAGTTGGACGATCGCCTGGAACAGGATGCGTGGGACGGAGAATGGTACCTGCGCGCGTATCGCGCCGACGGTTTTAAGTATGGCTCGAAAGAGAGCGGCGAGGGAAGTATCTTTCTGACTCCACAGCCATGGGCGTCGATCAGCGGACATGCCGACTCCGAAAGGGCAGCGCGGGCGATGCAGTCGGTGCGCGAGCGGCTGGCCACGGAGTTTGGACTTATGATTTGCGATCCTCCCTACAGGCAGACGGACTTCCGCGTCATGAGGGCCGTTCTGTTCAACGAGGGATTGAAGGAGAACGGCAGCATCTTTACGCATACCCAGGCCTGGGCAGTTATGGCGGAAACGCTGCTCGGCCACGGCGATCTGGCCTACCAATACTTCAGGGCCTATCTGCCGGCCGCCTATAACACGCGCGCGGAATTGCGGCAGATCGAGCCTTACGTTTACTGCCAGTTCACCCATAGCAAATGCAGTCCGCGATTCGGCGCCTCGCGCGTTCCCTGGCTCAGCGGCTCTGCCGCATGGTCGTTCTTCGCGGCCACCCAATACATCCTCGGAGTTCAGCCGGAGTATGGCGGCCTGCGAATCGATCCCTGCATTCCTTCCGCGTGGAAGGAATTCAAGGTAACTCGCGTCTTTCGCGGAAAGAAGGTGGCCATAATCGTCAAGAACCCAGCCGGAGCGCAGAAGGGCGTGAAGAAGCTGCTTCTGAACGGGATCGAGTTGGAAGGGAACTTGATTCCAGTCGAGAAGCTGCTGGCGGAGAACCAGGTCGAAGTCGAGATGGGGTAAGGCGGGCGCAGGTATCGACCGTTCATCTTCCGTTTTGCGGCTGCGCCGGCAATGCTGATCGGTCGGCAATCGGCGGCCGTCCACCCCGATCTCCGGTCTCTCTCTGCGCGCCCCGTGCGGCCTGTCACAGGACGTTCACACGCCGCCTGTGATAGCATCCGCTTTTCAGCGATAGACGCCGGGCGGATTCATCCTACCTGCACCTGCGCGGCGCCGGCCTGGACCTTAATGGACGAGGCAGACGGCAGACCCGGACACGTGGCCCGACAATCCGGCCACCTGGACGCCCTCCCGGACGTTCCCGCGCTCTCTTTGCGCCTCCCGGATCCGAGCCCCCAAATCGAGAAGAATTCCCGCAACATACAAGGAGAAACCCAATGAAAACGTATCAGGGAAGTGAGATTCGCAACTTAGCTGTAGTGGGGCATGCGCACAGCGGCAAAACCACTTTGATCGCCGCTCTGCTGCATGCCGCCAGGATGACCCCAACCCAGGGCCGCGTAGACGACGGCACCGCCGTCACCGCCTATGACGAAGAAGAGGTAGCCCGCGGCGCAACCATGCAGAACGCCGTGGCCTTTGCCGAGTGGCAAGGCGTCAAAATCAACCTGATCGATACGCCCGGCTTTCATATGTTCAGTCACGAGGCCCGCGCCGCCCTGCTTCCCGTTGAAGCCGCCGTGGTCCTCATCAATGCCCAGAACGGCGTTGAACCGATCACCGAGCGAGTGTGGAGATACGCCTCAGAGGCCAATGTCCCCCGCATCGTTGTGATCAACCAGATGGACCATCCCAAGGCCGGCGGCGGCAGCGGACTGAGCGCCCTGGTCGAGGACCTCGTCGACCGCTGGGGCCGCAACTGTGTTCTTGTCCAGTTGCCCATCTCCGATGCCGAGGGCTTTCACGGCGTGGTGGACCTGGTGACGATGGAGGCCTTCCATTACGAGCCCGCCGGCGATGGCCGCGGCAAGCTCGTGCAGGTTCCCAACAGCCTGGCCGCCGATGCCAAGACCCGCCATGAAGCTCTGGTCGAGCTGGTGGCCGAGGGCAAAGACGAGTTGATGGAGGAGTACTTCGAGACCGGCACCCTCACCGCGGAGCACCTCGCCGCCGCGCTGCACGAAGGCGTCCGCGAGGGCGTCATCTTCCCGGTGCTCTTCACCAGCGGCCAGGCCAACATGGCTGCCGACCGATTGCTGGACTTCATCAAGTCCAACGCCCCTTCGCCCATCGAGCGCGCTCCCATCGCCGTCCATGCCCCGTCGTATGAAGCCGCGCCGGCCAGCGCGGACGCGGAGCCTGAAGCGGAGCCCGTCACCGCGGTCCGCAAGGTGGACGACAAGGAACCGGCGGCCCTGGTGGTCTTCAAGACCATGACCGACCCCTTCAGCGGGCGCATCAGCTTCTTCAAGGTGGTCGGCGGCGTCATCAAGAACGATGCCACGGTGGAGAACTACACGCGCCGCAGCCAGGAGCGGCTCTCGCACCTGAGCGTGATGCAGGGCCGCAAGGCCATCGAGGTGCCCGAGCTGCACGCCGGCGACCTAGGCGCCGTGGCCAAGCTCCGCGACACCCTCACCGGCGACACGCTGGGCCAGAAGGGCGCCGAGATTCAGGTCGATCTGGCGCCCCTGCCCGAGCCGGCCATGACCTACGCCATCGAGCCCAAGAGCCGCGCCGACGAAGACAAGCTCGCGCCCGCCATCCACAAGCTCATGGAAGAGGACTTACTCATCCGATTCTTCCGCGACCCGCAGACCAACGAGTTTCTCATCGCGGGCGCCGGCCAGCCGCACATCGAGGCCATCGTCAGCCGCCTCAAAAAGCGCTACCACGCCGAGGTCACGCTCAAGGCCCCCAAGGTGCCCTATCGCGAGACCATCCGCGCCAAGGTCGAGGCGCCGGGACGCCACAAGAAGCAGACCGGCGGCCACGGCCAGTTCGGCGACTGCAAGATTCGCATGGAACCATTGCCGCGCGGCACCGGTTTTGAGTTCGCCAGCGAAGTCTTCGGCGGCGCCATTCCGCGCAACTTCATCCCGGCCATCGAAAAGGGCATCGTCGAGTCGGCCGCCCGCGGCTATCTCGCCGGCTACCCGGTGGTCGACTTCAGGGCTGTCGTCTACGACGGCAGCTACCACGAAGTGGATTCCAACGAAATGTCCTTCAAGATGGCCGGCCGCATCGCCTTCCGCAAGGCCATGGAAACGGCGAAGCCGTGCCTGCTCGAACCCATCATGAAGGTCGAAATCGAGGCCCCCGACGAGTTTGCCGGAACCCTGATGGGCGACCTCAACTCGCGCCGTGGCCGCGTTGCGGGCATGGAGTCCAAGGGCCGGACAACAGTGATCAACGCCCAGGTCCCCATGGCCGAGATGCTGACCTACGGAACCCTGCTGACTTCCATGACTCAGGGCAAGGGCAGCTACCGCATGGAGATGGACCACTACGACATCGTCCCGCAGTTGGTGGCAGAGAAGATCCTGGCCAACGCCAAGCGGCCCGTGGAGGAAGAGGAAGAGTAGGCAACTGCGGTGCGGCCAGCCGCCCGCTATCCGCTGGCACGAGCTTCAGCGGTTTCCCAGGTCTCGATAGTCCAGACCTGGGGCACCCGGCAAAGGGGGAGGGAGGATGCATTAGCCTTCGCGCCATGGGGCTGGACATCCGCGCTACCAGTTCTGCTATCCTTGGAAGGGGAAAGATGGCATCCTTGGAGCAACACAAGAGGGACTGTATTCAGTTTCTCGGGAGCGACTTCGAGGAAGTGCATCGCTGGTTGGATGAGTTCTTTGCTCGGTTTGGACCGCTCCACCGATTTGTCCGACACCATGATCAAGGCATTCGCGAAGCGCGCGACAGGTTCGGTGAGAAGGGCGGGACCGCCGCGCTTATTCACATCCTCAGGGATTGCAGACAGATACCATCAAAGGCAGACTACCAGACCGGGCGCGTGGATGCACTTGGACTCAAGAGAAGCTGGTCCACAGCTGCGTACATCAAATATGCAGACAAGGATTTCGAGGACCTCGTGAAAGAACAGCTAAAACCGACCGGGTTAGTGCTTTGGGCGTTTCTACGCTGGGAGGATGCGCGGGCCTTTCTCACTTCCGTCACCTCCTATTCCAGTGAACAGATTGCCGAACTTGAGGATGACTGGAAGGAATCGAAGAGGCGCCTAGACACAGATTCACTCTCACTCACCTCGGTTTGTGCCTTCACTGACATAGGCGAAATCACCGATTTGCCCGGCTCCTTGCGTAGTTATCTTGAAGCCATATTGAAAAAAGTAAAGGAAAGCAGGGGAGGGGAACAGGGGCCAGAGGTAAGCGTCGGGTACGTCTCGATTGACACAGTGACTAATCCATTTGTCTACATCGACTACGAGTTTCTTGAAGATCTGAAGCCGGAGCTCGAAGGAACGTCTCCGCTGGAGATTGCTAAGTTTGCATTTCCAGAATCCGTGACCACTCCAATAACGATGGTAGGAGATCCAACCCAGACAACGATAACTTTTTCTTCTCGACAGAAGACGATGACAGTTAGTAACGTCAGACTGCGATCAACTCCCGAAGGGACAGAGGTTAGTTACATCATCGGCGCGAATTCATCGGGGATTGTTGTCTCTGACGCTGGTGACCGACTTGTGCTTCGAAATGGTATCCATCGGGCATATTTGCTGGCCCAATATGGCGTGAAGGAGATACCCTGCATTTACGTCAAGGACAGGAATCGATTGCCGGTCGTGATAGGCGCCTACCCGACCTTTTCACCTGGGATATTGGTACAGCCTCGACAGCCGCTACTGGTCGACCTCCTCCGTCCCGAACTCTGCCTTCAGGCCCCCGTGCGAAAGACGCATAAACTAATTCGCATAAGTGCAGATGAGATTATGATCCCGGTCGACTGACGAGATGATTCCAGAATTCTATGATGGTCAGTTTCTCCCAGACGGCGACCACGAAGCGACTTGGATTGAAGTTCAGGAAAGGTTCGGATCAGGTCAAACAAGGAGACGGCTCTGTGAGCAAATGAGCAAGTTTATACAAACTGCCCGAGGTTGCGGGTTTCGATTTGTATACCTCTTTGGCTCATTCATCAGCGGGAAGGAAAGCCCGAACGATATCGATCTCATTTGGGTTTACCGGGACGGGTCACTTGAGTCGCTCCGCCCGGCGTGTCGGGAATTGATCAATTATGCGACAATGAAGGCACGCTGGAACTGGGACATGTTCTGTTGCTCAGACAATCAGGCGATCATCGCGGATTTGCTGACAGCGTTTCGGAAGAGTAAAGCGGGGACGAAACGGGGAATCATCAAAATCGATCTCGAGAGATTTGAGGGACTGATTCTATGACACTTCAGGCAACCAAAGAGTATCGATCCAACCTGCAGAATACACTTCGACAGGCAAAACGACGCCTCTCCCCTGCGGAACTGCCAGTGGTGGCTGCGGGCATTGTGGCGGAGATGAACCGCATTGACAGGGAAATGGAGGACCTGATGTTTAAGGCCTTTATGGGCTGCAGTGAAGAGGTCCCGCTTTTCCCGCGAGTAATCCAGATCGTTCAGCGCGCCTGCTCGGGGGTCGAGATCGAGGACGTTCCTTCCATATCGGCAGGCCGTACATCTCTGGGGAGGGGCCAAATAAGGCAGCTCCCGCTCACATCCGAAAGGGCCATCCCTCCTAGCTTCTTTGAGTCAGCAAGCCTCTCGACGGGCCTTGACCCCGTTCACTGCATATAGCGGGCTTGTGGGGCGGGTGACGCACCTTAAGTTTTTTTGATTGTTAACCTTCCCAACAATGAGGGTGCCCCATTCTTCCGCGCAGTCGCCGCGGCGACCGAAAGGGCGGGAGCCCCCCGGCTTCGCCACCCCAACCGCCCGTCTCCCTTTCCTCACCTGACCGGGCGCCTCAGATCGCGATTTCGCCGTGCAGAGAATGACCTTCCGCTCGTGCATATTGGTAGCGAGGAGACGAGGGGAGAAGGGGCGAGACGCCGGGAAACCGCTTCAACCGGCCTCCGGCCCCCCATAACGATTTAATTAATACCCCCCACCCCCCTCCCATATTTTCAAAACCTTGCAGATAATTAATTGGATAACAGGCGGTTGGCGCAGGTCCCCATCATGTGAAACGGACCGAATCTGGGTGCCCTGGGTCCGAAACTCCATACATGGGAAGGGACCGGCGAAGACGCGTTCTTCTTGATTCCGGCCTGAGAAGCGCCCGGCAGGGTGCGCAAGAATGAACAGTATGCAGGATTGTGCCATGGGAAACTGATAGGGAATGCTCGAGGAGAATCCCATGGAAACGATCATTGCCGTGCATGCGACAATGTTGACCGTTCTGCTGATGCTGCCGGTCGGCGGCATCGCGCAAACGCCGCCCAAGGCTTCCACTTTCACAGTCGCGGGCCACGCAGGCGAAGCGCAACTCCTTCAGGTCAACGGGAAATCGTATGTCGAAATTGAGACGCTTGCCCGTTTGACTCAAGGAACGCTCTCGTTCAAAGCCAATCGGACGACACTCACGCTTCCCCCCTCGGAAACAGCCGCGCAGGCATCCACTCCCAAGGTAAAAGCGGGATTCTCAAGAGCTTTTGTCCAGGGAGGTATCGAAGAGATAAGCTTGATCCGCGAATGGCGAATCGCGATCGTCAGCGCGGTCCAGAACAACGTTCCTTTGTCGGTGGAATGGGCCTCCGCGCAGCACCGGCAGGCCGACAAGAGCCTGGCTCTCGCCTCCGCCGCCATATCTACAGACGACGACCGAAACGCATATCCTCTGCTCGCCGCTGAGTTCAACAACATGCAGAAGCTGAGCGATCTTTACCTCGCGATGCGCACGCAATCCATGGCGATGTCGCCGGACGCCTTCGACAACACTCCTCTGGAAGAACAGATTCTAAGTTGCGCACGAAGCTTTGTATCCATGACGGAAAGCCACGAGTTTCAGGATCAGGCAGCATGTCACTAAATTGTGACTTCAGCCGGGCGGGTGGCGCAGGTCCGAATCAGCCAATCAATCCAATAGGGGTTCCCCAGGTGACCGGCAGAAGGAAAAGAGCGGCAACAACGCCAGCGCAAAAACAATACCACGCTGAGAGTAACTCTCTTGCGTCGAGAGCGATCCTCAGCGTGGCATGGTGTGTCTCACGGCCGCCTTACTGCACAAACGTAGTGATACTCTGCGCGGGCAGCGTATAAGTAAATGCGTCGCCAGTAACAGCGATCGCGCTCTGCGGCACCAGTCCCGCGGCCGAGGTGCTCTGGTAGGGCGTCATCGAAGTAACGGTTCCGTTCTGCAAGGTAAACGACTGGCTCACGGGTGACCCGCTCGTATTGATCGCCACGATGACGTAGTGCTGAGTCCCGCTCTCAGTTCCGGTGTAGGCAGAGATGAGTACATTGGCGGACTCGCCTGCGGAGTCCGTCACGCCCACGTGCGTATAACCCGGCAGGACCCACTTGGAGTATTGGCCCATCACGTCGCCGAATACCGTTAAATTCCCGCTGTTGTCGACGAAGCCGTAGCTGCCGGCGTTGGTGGGGGCGCCGAAAATCCCCCACCAGACATAGGCGTTGTATTGGCCGACGACCATGGAGTTATGGATAGTTGGGGCATAGGTCGTCAGGGCCTCGGTCCAGGTAGGTGTCGCTGTGCTCAAGGGGCCGAACTCGGTCATCCAGAGTTCCTTCGGTGTGTCTCCCGCGGGAAAGGGGGGATAGGCCGTAATCGAGCCTCCAAACAATACTTGATAGATATGGCCGGCGACAATGCTGATCTGGCCCTCCGCATTCGTATCGCTGAGAGCCGTTGCGGCCTGAGCAGGGACGAAGCTATTCGACTCCGGCATCATGAACTTCGTGTGGTAGGGGTCCGAGGTGATTGTGGAGGCGTTGCTTGCTACCCAGGTATCCATCTGCTGTGGAGTCCAGAGGCAGGACTCATAGGTAGCATTCTGGTCTGGCTCATTCTGCATGGAGATGGCGTAGAGATTGAAGCCGGCGTTGGCATTGAAAAAGCTGACAAAATCCTCCAGATACGTGGCGTATGCGGCATAGTCCGCCGGATTCAGATAGCCGCCGCAGTACCCGGTTCCCTCGGTGCAGGAGCTGTAAGGCTGCGCCGTTGATGTGCTCTTCATGGATGCGGGCGCAGTCCAGGGGCTCGCAAAGACGATGGCCTTTGCGTTGGCTGCGACGGCTTCCTGGGCGTTGGTCAACTCCTGGTCCCACTCCCCGGTTTCATATGGATCCCCAGAGGCGCCACCACCACTTGGCGAGCCCTCGGGATCGATGCGCACCCTTAAAATGCTGAGGCCAAGTCCATTCGTCGGACTGAACAGGGCCGTAGCCACGGCTTGGGGCATTACTCCCAGCCAGGCCGTCGATC
>JBEKPA010000040.1:0-26751 GCA_049521195.1 Occallatibacter sp. | reverse complement strand
CCCGGCCTCCGGTGCGGATCGCGGCTTCAAGCTGTCCGGGGCCGGTGCGGCCTACGGTCATGCGCGTGCCGTCGTAGAGCACGACGTCGAGGGAATCGACGTTATCGGCAACTTTGCCGCCGAGCAGCCCGTGGATGCCGCAACTGTTGTTGCCGATCATGCCGCCCAGTGTGCAGCGGCTGTGCGTGGCGGGGTCGGGGGCGTAGGTCAGGTGGTGAAGCTCGGCGGCCTCGCGCAGACGGTCGAGGACGATCCCCGGCTCGACGCGCGCCAGTTTGGCAGCCGGGTCGATGGAGTCGAGCCCATGCATATACCGGGAGAAATCGAAGACCACAGCCACATTGGCGCACTGGCCGGCCAGGCTGGTGCCCGCGCCGCGAGGCAGAACGGCGGCTGCGGTGGCCCTGCATGCGGCCAGTCCAGCCTCCACGTCGGCGGCGTCCCTGGGCAGGACCACTCCGATGGGGAGCTGGCGGTAGTTAGAAGAGTCTGCGGCGTAGAGGGCGCGAGAGCCCAGGTCGAAGCGAACGTCGCCACGCAGCGTTGCCTTGAGAAGGGCCTCCAGTTCGCGGTGCGCGGCAAAGCGTTCGTGCTGGAGCGGAGGCTGGCTCATGAGAACGGAAAAAGGTGAAGTGCTCACGGTCAAATAGTAGCGTGTTGCGGAACAAAGAACGGAATCAAGACGCTGTCTCTCATAACTCTCCGCGGCCTTCGATGAATTGAAGAATCGCCCGGAACACCTTGCAGACGATCTCCGATGCAAACCTCTTGTGCAATCAGTATCCCAAATGCAAGCTTTGCATCACGGCATGAACATACTGTTCCTGCCCTTGTACTGTAAGGTGTACGCCATCCACAAAAACCGATTTGTCCCCAGTAGTCTGCGGAAAGGGCTGTGAGAATCCGTCAATCGGAGTGATCCAGGAAAAAGTGTGCGACATGCGTAGTTCCGCATCCCGGAATTGCGACAGCGTGTTGCCGCACGGATTCGGCCGGGCTTCATCCGCGCGGTGAAGCGGAGTCTGCAGATACAAGGCAGCCCGGGGATTGCGTCCGTGGAGTACCTGCAGCAGACTCAAAAGACTTTCTGCAAACAAGCTCGGCGGCGCGCATTTCTGACCGGCGCCGAAGTCGTTTGTACCAAGCGCAAAATAGTAGGCGGCGGCAGTGGGATAGTCCCGATCGAGGTCTCCAGCATAGGCGGCGCAACTGACCGCGCCTTGGCAGAAGTCCACCAGCCGCGCCCCCACAAAGCCTCGATTCATTACTGCGCCCGGCCAGCGTCCAGAGTCGGCGAGCCGTGCTGTCCAGGCGTCGTGGGCTGGATCGGGAGTTCCATAACCTTGGCCGATCGAGTCAGTCACTGTAAGCAGGATTTGACGACGGACAGGCTCTGGCTTCACGCTGATGCGATACTTGGCGGGAACGGCAAATCCCGTTATCACGTTTTGTTTGAGCGGAAATGGAGAGCCAATCTCATAATAACGAAGAGAGTTGGCGCGAATTACGATAGTGTGTTCACCTGCCGCTCCAAGAGACAGGCGTTGCGGCATCAGCACCGAGCGCCAAAGGACCGGCTTGCTAACGCCGCCATCGATGGAGACAACGAACCGGGGCGGATCTTCCGGCCCAAATTGATCGAAGCGCGCGAACACAAGAAGAGACCGCGAGTCGGTGCGCAGAACGACACTACTTAGAAAATCGACGGTCACATGCGAATGGTCGATTTGCCGCCCATTGTTCCAGACCATGGCGGGGTCAACGTCATAGAAGCGGTAACGGCCCGCGAGAAAAAGGCGCGCAAGTCTTGCCGATACAGCCTGCGCGCGGTTGCCGGTGAGGTAACTTTTAAGCCGTATGCGAACGGGAGGAGCAAGGGCAAGGATAAGGAGAGTCAAGATGAGCAATGCCGCTGCCGAGAGCCTCCCTGTCCAGCCCCGTCGCGGCAGCTTCCGCTTTCTTTCGCCCCCCTGGTCTGCTGCCGTTGTTTCGCGATTGGAACTGGCCTTTGTAGCTCTCATCGGTGCGATTCCTCCTTATTCGCGACAAAGAGGTTGAACAAGGGGCATCTTTCTTGCTTCAATGCCATGTGCAACCGAGCAGGAACTCTCCGCGTGGCACACGGATCGCCGGAAGAACCCGCGACTGAGCTTGGCGAGTTGTTCCATCTCCATGCGCGGATTGGGCCGATGAGGGGCGGCTTCATAGCCGGTGTCTCCATGAAAAGGGAACAATTCCCAGCGATCGGCGGCCGGGAGCGATCAACGCTCGCCGGGCGCCAGTTGCGGCACGCGGACCGTCGCACGGCATGGTTGCCCGAAGATGTGTCCAATATCCTTGTCCTGCAAGATGCTGGATCGATCCCGCGGTACGAGCGCAATGAAGTGTTGCACCTCGCAAAGCGCCCGATAATGACTCGCCATTGGGACCAGCGTGTCCGCTCCCCAAAAGGAGACCCCGCGAAAGCTCTTGACCAGGAACTCCGAATCGCTTGGGCCATCCTCGCCCTCAATCACGATAAGGTCATATTCCTCATTGTCTATCTGCTGAACAATCGGTGCGATCGACCCTACGTTTTGCAAAGATAAATGATGATAGAGGAGCGGGTCGAGCAGTTGCGGTTCGCGGCTGCGCATTTCCAAATAGGACAGGGAGGATAACATCTTCAGCTTCTCAACATTATAAGTATCGAGATCGGCGGGGAGCTTTGGCAGGAGATTCCGCTGGTGGATCAAAAAGAATCCGCCGAGGAGAGTCAGCCCCAACGGAATCAGGATCGAGTACCGCGTCCATTCCTCGATCCTGGCCAAGCCGGTCGGCGCCAGCAACATAGTCAGAAGCCAGGGCAGTATCAGGTAATTCGCCGCGCCCCCCGTGTTTGCCAGCGCAGCGAGATTGGCGAGCCACGCGAAGGCGCCCACCAGCAGAATCGGGCGGTACTTCACGCTTTTCCAACTCAATCCCGCTCCCAGCAAGCCCAGGGCAATGGGAATAACAGCTATCTGGTTTGTGCGCACCAGATTAAAGGCGGCAAGGACCGCCCCCGGCCAGTTGAATACCGCGTGTCCCACCACAAGAAAATTCGGAAGGAATGGCTCGTGCCGCAACCATAGCATCGCGAGAATGAGAAATGGGACAGGCATACTGCCCGCAACCAGAGCCGCGCAATTTCGGAATCTCCTGGCGATCAAGCAGTCGATCGCCAGTGCCAATAGGACCGGAGCTGTGCTTTGTTTCGTCAGGCATGAAAGCGTCCCCAAAACGCCAACCCAGAGCATGAGACGGCTTCT
Source organism: Occallatibacter sp. (assembly GCA_049521195.1). Lineage (GTDB taxonomy): Bacteria > Acidobacteriota > Terriglobia > Terriglobales > Acidobacteriaceae > Telmatobacter. Next base: position 23,461 of record JBEKPA010000040.1, on the reverse strand, counting down.
TCCCTGGGCCACTTCGTAAATCGTCAGTGCCCCGAGAATGAGAAATATGGATATATTGTCCGGCCTGGCGCTGGCGAATGGCGCAGCCCAAGCGCAAGCCAGGCCCAAAACGACTGTGATCGCTGTCCAAAGCTTAAGCCCTCCCAGTCTCCAGGAAAGGAAGCCAACGAGCCCTGCCGATCCGAGAAATGACAGGAAAGAGAGCAAGCGCGCAAGCACTGTTGTCAACGTGGGATCACCACGCGCCACCTTCGCGCAGGCCGCTCCGACAAGATAGAAGACGGGCCCGTACATTTCTGCATTCCAAGGATAGTTGTATGGGGAGGAATATAGCCGTCCAGTTCGAAAGGCCGTCAGAAATGCGTAGACGCATGCCCCTTCAGGGTAACTCGTATCGTTGCGCACGAAGATCTGTTGAAAAGATGTCTTCAGATAAAAGATCGCCAGAAAAAGAAAAGGCAAAAAGATGAGCAGCGCAAACAGATAGCTGCAACTCATTCCTGTTTCCATGGTTTGTCGGGTCTCAAGCGATCTTCTTGCGGTCATGACTCCCCCTCTGGCTGTCCGCGATGGCGCCCGATGCAACATCGTTCCGCGCCGCGGGAATGGTTGCTTGTCTTCCCGCAGAGCAATTCCGCAGCTGCCGCGATCACCGAAGCTCCCGCCGCCAAATGCCTACGATGGACTTGCCGACTGAGTTAGCCAGGCATCGGTCGAGGATTCGCGAGATGGGGATGGTAAGTCCATCCCAGATGTGCATTTGCGTCTTGGTTGGCATGGACTGGCGAAGCAGCAAGAGGTTTGCGGAGGAGAGTAAGAGGCCGACGGAGTCGAGATAAAACAAGCGATCGAGGCGCAGGCTTGGCGGAGAAACTCGGCACAGCGTGGTGCGGTTGTACCTTCTGAAATGTCCAAACGCAGTGTCGAGCGGGCTGAAAAGCCACTGGTGGGCCGGTGAAAGAACAATCAGCCGGCCGCCGGCCCGAAGCCGCGACGCCGCATTCTCCAATTCTCTCCGATCGTCCTCGACGTGTTCGAGGACGTCGATGTAGACGATGGTGTCGAATTCCAAGCTGGGGTCAAGGCTCTGAAGAGTGCCCGTAACGGTCTCGTGCTCGCGCCTCAAGCCGGCTTTCTTCAGATTGGCTGTCAACTGGGCGGCGAGCCCCGCATCCGGTTCCAGGCAAACCCATCGTCCACCTCCGCCTGGATCGAGAAACGGCGTATTGGATCCGATGCCGGCGCCTACCTCGAGAACGTCGCCGGCCACAAAGGGCCGGATTTTCCCCGACCAATAGGACTTCCAGTTATGAAACAGCGCGACCATGTGCAACTCTTTGCCAACATACTTGAAGTCACTCAAAGATCGGAGCCTCCAGGCTCTCCTGAACACAGGTTTCGCAGCCGCGGAGCGCCACAATCTTCAGGGTAGGCCGACGGGACAGCATAGCGAAGGCAAAGCAGGTCACTATCGCAACGAAACAAATGAGGATTGCAAGCCGGCCATCGACTCCGCAGTCCGGACACTGCAACCGGCGCACTCAGGCAGCCGGATGGAGAAACACAGAAGTTTTCCGCACGCACGCCGATGTCCGCCAAAATGCGATTCAGTATCTTACATGATTTATATGAAACCTGAAAAACGAGAGACTCCTTGCGGCGGCTGCGTTCGGCAAGGATCGCTTTCGCGGCACGATGGATTTTCGAAATCGCGCGCAGGGGCATAAGAACCGCGACGCGCATCGGAGTGGCCATGGGTGTGCTCGAAGCCATTGGCCCTTGTTCCTCATGGCGTTTCTGGGGTTCCGGTCTCACTTGAGTTGAAGAGTAGCAGAGCCGCAGTCCGCCTTCAAGCAGAGAACCAGCAAGAGCGAAAGGGGTTGCCCGGAAAGGTAACACGCGCAATGACTGCTTCCGTTTGCGGGAAATTAGCGCGTGGGCCACTCTTCGACCACCAGCCCCAGGTCGTTAAGCTGCTGGATGGCGGCTTCGACGTTGCGGCGGACCTTGGGTCGGTCCTTGGGGTTGGCCTGCGGCGACTCGGCTACGGCGATCACGCGCCCATATCGCCATGCGCCCGGGGGCAGAGCGGCCAGCGCTTCGGCCAGGTCGGCGGGGCGCAATTGAATCTCACGCCGCCGCGCCGCCTCAGGCCGCAGCATCGTTCCCTGGCCCAGGCTGCTGGGGTTGGCGTCGGTCATGGTCACGCGCAGGTTGAGCGTGTCCGCATCGACGGAGAGAAATGGGTTGGCCCACGCGCCGGGTTCATGCACATCCACGTAAAGGCTCTTGGTGGGCAACGGGATGCGGGCAAGCTCGGCCCGCTGCCGGTCGCGCTCGCTGGCAGAGGCCTGGGCCGCGGCCTGAGCCTGATGCTCGGCGTTCACTGCGTCGTGCGCGACGCCAACCACCGCCTGCTCTTCCTTGTGGCAGGCCGCCAGGGCCACGGCCAGCAGCAGGACCATGGCCGCGAATCCCCTGATCTGTGCGCGCTGAATCACCTATCAAGGATAGCAGGGCGGCACAGCGGCAGGAAGCTGGCTTAGACGCGGCGACCGGCGCCTACTTGCCGATCAGTCCGCGCGCGATCGCATCCAGCATTCCGTTCAGGAAGTTGATCGACTCCGGCGCGGAGAAGCGGCGGCCAATCTCCAGCGCCTCGTTGATGACGATGGGGAAGGGCGTGCTCTTGAAGCCCAGCATCTCGCCCACCGCCATACGCAGCAGGTTGCGATCCACAGCCGGCATGCGCTCCAGCCGCCAATGCTTTGAGTTGGCCACGATCAGCTCGTCGATCTTCTCCTGGTGGGTAGTGGCTACTCGGAAGAGATCCTCGGCAAAGCCGCGCACTTCCGGCTCGACCTCGTCGCCGGCCTTCCAAAAGGTGGCGCGCACCTGGTCAGGCGTCTGCTTGCCGATGTCCGCCTGAAAGAGCATCTGCATGGCCAGTTCGCGCGACTTGCGGCGCGGTCCGGCGGTCAAGCGGGACCGCCTTCCACGCCACGGCCTGGCTTCAATTTGCGGCTGAGGCTCACCATCTCAATGGCGGCCAGGGCAGCCTCGAAGCCCTTGTTGCCGGCCTTGATGCCGGCGCGGTTGAGGGCCTGCTCCAGAGTCTCGCAAGTCAGCACGCCAAAACTGTGGGGGATGCCGGTCTCCTGCTGCGACTGGCCGATGCCGCGCGCCACTTCGTTGTAGATGGCCTCGTAGTGGGCGGTTTCGCCGCGCAGCAGGCAACCGAGCGTCACGATGGCCTCCACGCGGCCCAGGCTGGCCACGGTGCGCGCCGCGGCGGGAATCTCCCATGCGCCGGGAACGCGGACCACTTCGATGTCGGCGCGCATCGCCCCGCTGCGCAGCAGGGCGTCCAGCGCTCCCTCCAGCAGGCGCTCGGTAATGACCGCATTCCAGCGCGCGACCACGATGGTAAAACGCATTCCCGCGGCGGAGAGGTCGCCTTCGACGGCCACCGCCTTTCCCTTGATCGGATCGGTCCAGGCCCAGAAGCTGAACCAAAAGCCGGGCTCCGGCTCGACGGTAAAGATACGCGACTTCCAATGGGTTTCCGCTATGGAAGAGAGGCGCGCGACTGCCGCATCGCCGCCCTGGGCGCACAGCCAACTGTGGGCTGCCTGATGCGCGGCATCTAGAGCGGTAACCTCCACCAGCACATCGGCAGTCGAGGGAAGCGCGCCATCGACAAACTCCAGGTTGCCCAAAGGCGCCAGGAACGACGCGCCTCGGTTCGCTTCCTCATCCCATCCCTTTCCGGACTCGAACCCCAGCGCGGAAAAGAAGCTTGCCAGGCGGCCATGGGCTGCGGCGCTACCGGCTGGACGAAGGAAGGAGATTCCCTTGATCATGCTTCGATTCTATCGTGCGGAGATGGCTCTGCCTTCTCACGCTCCGCCGTGCCCATTTACAGAAGAGGCCGGCTGGGGGCCGGCCTTTTATGTGCATCGCCTCGGTGGGGCAAATGCTACGTGGTGGAACGCGGCTTGACGGCAACGACCGTGGCCGGCACGGGGTTCGTGGTCGGCGCGGCCAGTATGCAGCCGGGATCGACGCCACCGTCGGCAGCGGGCGTGCATGCGGGCAGGTTGGGAGCGATCTGCTGCGTGTCGGCCGTCGCCGGGTTGCTGGTGACCAGGGGCACGCTGATGTAGTGAATCAGATTGTCGCCCGCGGTGGAGACGAAGAACAGCTTATTGTCCGGACTGAAAGCGCCCGCCAAGGGGGCAGTGATCGCCGCCGCCGCGCTTCCGCCCAGCGGCAGGTAGTTCACCGTGCCTGCTGCGCAAGTGGGGGGCGCGCCGCCAATGCCGGGAGTGCAACTGCCGGGTATGTAGTAAGGCAACGTGGCGCCGGGCGTTGACCCGGTATAGGTGATGAAGGCCAGGTTCGACGCCGGCGAAGGCACCACCTGATTCACGGCGGTCGCATTGATCTTGGTGAGCTGCGTCTGATTGAGCGTGTGGGGAATGGTGAGCGGCGAGAGCGTGTTCGATCCGGCGCCGGGGCATTCGCCGCTGGGAATGGTGACTCCGATATCGGAGAGCGTCACCCCGCCATCGATGAGAGCGGCGCCCAGAATGTGCTGGCCGTCGGTGGTGGCGGCAAGCGTATCGGTCTGCACCGGGTTGTTGGTCGCATCAAGAACCGTATCTCCCAAAGGATAGAAGGCTACGCTGCCAACCGCGCCGGAGGGGCACCAGGTGTGAGCCTCGGTGGGAGCGCCTCGGAGGTAGGCGCCTACGCTGGGGATGGTAAGTGCCGGCGTCTGCACGGTGCTTGCAACGGCCACATTCGGCGCCAGCGAACTCCACGGCAGCGAACCCATAGGCGTCAACGGCGGCGAGCTCGGCGGCAGCGCGTTCGGGTAGGTCGTCCAGCCGGTGTTCTGGTTGTAGACGTACAACGTGTCGCTATGGCCGGCGCCCAGGCTGGCGCTGTCGGTGATGTAGACCGTCTTTGAATCCGGTGTCCAGGCGGCGGCATTGCCCAAGCCGCCCGTGGTCGAGATGGTGCCGGAACTCGAGCCATAGATATAGAAGACCTGACGCTGCTGATCGTTGATCACCACCGTCGAGCTGTCTGGAGACACGGCCAGCACCACGCCAGGAACAGATATGTCCGCTTTGCTGAGCCCATTGCTTAACGCGCTATAGATCATCAGTTCGCGGGCTGAACCGAAGTAAAGACTGACGCCGCTCCGGTCCATCACCATCGAGTTCGGCACGTAAGGCAGGCGCACCGGTGAGCCGATAGTACCGGTGAGCAGCTCGACGGGAACGAAGTATTGAGATTGACCCGGCGCTCCGAACCAAACGTACTCGCTTGCGGTGCCGGGGGTGGTCACCGTGACCGGGTTGGAGGTAATCGAGAGGCCGGTTCCATACAAACCGATCTCATTTATGGGAGACGGATTGCAGGAGGAGGGCTGGCAGACGGCATAGATCGAGGCCACGCCCGGGAAGCTGGTCGTGATCCCACCGCCAGCCGCGACGCTGATGTCGATCGGATCGGTCGACTGGTAGTCCAGTGAAAGTCCGGTGATGGGCAGATTGTTGGTGTCCAGAACCGTGGTCACCAGATTCTGTGTCACTCCCTGCGTGATGGTGCCCGCCACCGAGCCATTCGCCAGGGTGACGCTGATCGACTTCGGCGGGCAGGTGGAGAAGTAGCCGGCCGATGAACTCCCTCCGGCCACTGAAGCGGATATTTCGGTGGTTCCAGGCTGCGCGGCGGTGATCTGGTTGGTCTCGCTGTTGATCAAGGCGATGCTCGAATTGGCGACGTTATAGCTGAGAGTGCCAAGGGCCGCCGAGCAATTGGGAACCGGTATCGGCACCGACTCGCCGTTCACAATCGTGGTCGGCTGTGTGCAGGCATAGTTGGCCTGGGCTACAGAAGCTGGCGCACAGAGCAGTTGCTGCTGGTTGCTGCTTCCCACAAAACAAGCCTGCGCGTCCAACTGCGCCTGCTGCCCCTGCGATAGGCACGCCTGCGGCCCGACAAGCGTGACAGAGGTCACCTGCGCATGGACGAATACCTTGACGGGATTGGAAGTGACTGAATTGCCGGAAGCCGTGATGTAAGCGATCCCGTAAGGCAAACCTCCAGTCGAGGCGAGCGGATTCGGCTTGCTGCATAGGGTGTAGTTGGCTATCCCCCCACCGGTATTCCGGTTCCACGTCCCCGCGCACATGTTACCGGAAGGCGAGATATCCACCAACTGGTTGTTCGTCGTGCCATAGGCGTAGGAGCCTGAAATCGAAGCATTTGCGCCCGTGCACGTGAAGGCCGAGGGCCCTTGAATCTGTTGCGTCTGGCCAAAGGCCAGCGAGATGCCGGTGGTTTGCGGCTGCAGAACGATAGATGCCACGTCCGTGATCTTCAACCCGTAGCCTGAGGTTTCGGGGCAAGGATTGCGCGTGCAACCGGAGATCGATATCCCGGCCGGAACGGCCAGGCACAACAAGCAGACAAGCGTCAAAAACCGCCGCATGAATCCTCCCCGCCCCGCCTCTTCAAACCGCGGAACGGTCTGTCTGAATCCGTCAAAGAATTGGGTCATAGCGATTCTTCAGTCGCCGCGGTCGCAAACCGCCGGTCCCAGGGGCATTCTTCCGGGAAGAATCTCCCTTGGCAGGCTGGCTGCAACACCGCGGAAACTGCAAAACCGCTCCATAGCTGCCCGTCAACATGCCCCAGGCTGGCCTGCTGCCGGTCTTCCGCTCATCCGGTCATGGGGTCAAACAACCAGATGCCCGGCTCCCGGCAATACGCTGTTCCTTGAGCCGGTCGGCGAAACACGCTCTCCAGAACTCCAATGAAAAGTGTATCAGGACCGGCTGGCCCGCGGCGGAGGACCGCGCGCGGCCATCCCTGGCACTCCTTTCATAGACGCCGCCGCGCGCCGATGGCGAGCAGACCCCTACTGCGGCGGCATATAGCGCTGAAACCATTCCGCGGCTCGTTCCATCACGTCCAGCCGGTGCGCGGGGTCCACAAACCCGTGCCCTTCGTTGGGGTAAACCACCAGTTGGGTCGGCACGTGCCGGTCGCGCAGTGCGTGCCAGAACTCGTAGGACTGCGGCGCTGGGCACTCGCCGTCCCGGTCGCCCACCAGCACCAGCGTGGGCGTCTGCGCCTGCTTGATAAAGTCGATTGCCGAGCTCTTCGCGTACACCGCCGGATCGTTGTAAACCGAGGCCCCGAAATAGGGAATCATCCACTGGTCGATCGAGTTTTCCCCGTAGTAGCTCAGCCAGTCCGAGATCCCCGCACCCGCAACCGCCGCCTTGAACCTCTGCGTCTGGGTCACCGCAAACATGGTCATGAATCCGCCGTAGCTCCAGCCGGTCAGGCCCACGCGGTTGGGGTCCACCGGGTACTGGGCCTCCACCGCGTCCACCCCGGCGAGAATGTCGCGCAGATCCCCGTAGCCGAAATCCTTGCGGTTGGCCTGGGTAAACTCCTCGCCCTGCCCATAGCTGCCGCGCGGATTGGGCTGCAAGACAAAGTAGCCAAGCGCCGAAAAAGCAGCCGCGTTCAGCACCCCTTCCCCGCCCCAATGCGCCACGACGGCCGCCGCCGGGCCGCCATGCACCTCCACAAGCAGCGGGTACTTCCTGCCCGGATCGTAATCCTTCGGCAGCATCAGCCAGCCCTGCACCTGGAACGCATCGCTCTTCCAGCTCAATGAGACGCTCTTGCCCCAGGCCGGTTCCACGCCGTCGTTGAAGTGCGACAACTGGGTCCTGAACGCCAATTCGTCGCCGGTTGCGCTCCCCGGTCTGGCCGCATAGATCTCTTCCGGATGGTCGAAGGTGCTCGCCCGAAATACGAAAAGCGAGCGATTCGCGTTCGAGGAAAGGCCCATCTCCAGCCGCCCGTCGCCCACGCTGCCTGGAATCCTGAAGATCGGCGAGCCAAACTCGACCTGCCCGCCGGCGCCGGTCCGGTCGCCTTGCAGATGGTAGCGAATCAACTGCGAGTCGCCCCCCGCCAGCTCACTCACAAAGAGATACTCGTTGTCTTCCCACTCCAGCCAAGCTGCCGAAGTAGGCTGGCCGGGGCTCAGGTTGCGCGCCGCGCCTCCATCGGCGGAGACGATCCACACATCGCCTCCCGTCTCTCCCTGGTCGCTCATCAGCCCGCCAATGAAGGCGATCGCCTTTCGGTCCGGCGACCACCGCGGCACGGCGATCTGCAGCCCGTGCAGCGGGCCGGCAACCTCCGCGGGCGCCAGAATCGCGGCGGGCGCGGAGCCGATCGCTTGCGTATACAGCTTCGCCACCCACCAGTTGTTCTCTCCCGGCGGATCGGCGGCCACATACGCCAGCCCCTTGGAATCCGGCCGCCAGTCGAACTCGTACACATGCAGATTGGCGGGAGTGAGGAAATCGAAGAGCGATAGGAGATGCGTCAGCGCACGCTCGTCCATGGGGCCATTCGACGCCGCCGCCAATTCCCTGTCCCAGTCGGGAGGCACGGTGACCGCGGCAACCCGCTGCACCTCGACGCCGTCTTCGCCTATCACTCCCGCGGGCGGCTTCGTGGCCGCCAGCGCGCTGGCCGGCCGCGTCGCCCCCTCCACATACAGGAACGCCACGCGGGTTCCGTCCGGCGAAAAGGCCGGAGCCGCCACATAGCCCTTCAGGGCGGTCAGCCGCCGCGCCGGCTTGCCGTCCAGCCGGGACAAATACAAATCCGTCTGTTCGCCCAGTTTGGCGCAGTCCGAGAAGAAGGCCAGCGCCTTCGAATCCGGGGCCCAGGCCAGTTCGCCCTCGTGACAGCGCTGCTCCGGCTTGGCCGCCGCCGTCACGGGCTCGCTCTTGGCCAGGCCGTCCAGCGGGGCCACGCGAATCTCCTCGCTCCCACCGGCCGGCCCCGTCCACGCCAGCCGCTTGCCGTCCGGTGAAACCGCCAACTGCCCCACGGAGCGGCCCCGACTCAACCCCTTGAGCACCTCATCGATGCGGGCGCGATCCGGCGCTTTGGCCGCGGCGGAATCCGGGTGTGGAGCTCCATGCGCATCCTGAGCCGCGGCGCGGGAGAGGTTGAGAACCGCGCCCAGGAACACAGCGGCGCCGGTGATCGACCCGGCGCGAAGGAATCTGCGAAGCGGCGTTGAATTCATACGAAAATGCTATCAGGAAGAGTCGAGCGCGGCCCGGATTGTTTTGGGAAGGCTCTACAGTGTCTTCGTGAAAAACCTGAAGGGAAAAAAGCGTCTTCCTTCAGGCCGCGTCCCGCGCCTTCTGCCCCATCCGAGCGATGCGGGGAACGGCGATCAGTGTGACCGCAAAGAGAAAGATGGAGGCGGCGACGAACTCCAGATGCCCAAGGCGCAGGTCTTCAAAAATCAGCTTGGCCGCAACCAGCACGAGGGTGGCGTAGCCGATCCGGGTCAGCTCCATCCGCCGCCCATGCGCGCCGCTGAAAGCCAGCGCCAGCGCCGCCGCGCAAAGGGTCAGCGTGCGAATAAAAGCCAGGTGATGCGGGGCGGGATTCATGCTCAAGGCAAGCAGGCCCATCAGGCCTTCCACCACCATCGCCGCCGCGGCGCCAATGGCCAGCGTTGCGGAGACGACTGGCACCACCCGCGCCGTCCATCGCTTTCCCTTCGCAGCCTTCCCGGCCGCATAGCAGAGAACGGCGCAGGCGGAGATCAGGCAGACGCTCATCGCAGGCGCGCCGGGGAGCGTCCCGGCCAGGGCGCGGAAGGAGTATTCCAGCAAGCCAGATGCGATCGAGGCCGCCAGCAGATAAACCAGGCCGTGGAACTCTAGCGCCGGCCGGCTCAGCCGCGCTCCCAGGAAGGCAGCCGCAACCGCGGCCGCGCCCAGGCTGGCCGCCATCCACAGCGGCGGCAGGCACAACACGCAGCCGGAGAGAAACAGCGCCGCGCTCCAGGCGGCAAAGACGCGGTAATTGCGCCTCTCCGGAATCCGATCGAAGATGGCAAAGACCGCCGCATAACCTGCCCCGGATAAGAGCAGGCAGAAGACTCCCAGAGCGATTGCACCGCCGCGGGCCTCGAAGTAGAGCAAGCTGGAAGCCGCCAGCAGGAACGCGATCATGGTCTGGACGGTCTCGAGGGCTGTGACCCTCTGCCGCAACAGCGCGGTCTTCACGGCCACGCTTATCCCATAGATCAAGAACAATGCGAAGCCGGGCGCGAGCAAGGCCCATGTTCCCAGGAGCGGGTAATCCGCGCGCGTGCTTGGCGGGCTGGAGTAGATGAAGATCAGCGCCCAAACAGCCACATCGGCAGCGGCAGCCACCAGAAGGCGGACGCCCAGGCCGCGATCGCGCGCGGCCGCGTACTCGCCGATAAGAACCATCGCCAGCAGCGTAGCGATGAAGGGCAGGAGCATGTGCGTCGCGATCGACAAGGCCAGGGCAAGAGGAGCCGCGGTCGCATTGGCCACCCAGACCACCGATGCAAGATTGCGCTTCCATGCCAGCGCAGAGGCCGCGCAGACGAATGCACCGAGCACGCCCGCGGTCGCCGCCGCCGGCAACACGTTGAAGCGCAGCGTCAGTTCCCAGAGCATGGGAGCCAGGATCAAGGCCGACGTGCAGGCATAGATGGCGCTGGCAAACCACGCTCCGGCCGGTGCACGCGTGGCCCAAACCAGCCAGAAGACCGCGTACGCGATGGCAACGGCCGCTACCCCTAGTTTGGGAAGCGAGTTGGATTCGGCAACCGCCCGCAGCAGATAGGCCCCGGCGATGCCCAGCAGGGCCTGGCCCACCACGGGAAACGCTCCGCCCGCCAGCGCTGAGGGCAGCGCCTCACCGGTTTGCGCCGCCCGCGATGGCATCGGCTCCGGCGCGGCAACTGCAATGGGCGGCTGGGAGGGATGCTCCAGCGCATCGACGCGCCTCTCCAGTGCTTCCAGGCGCGCGGCGAGCCGAGTTATGCCTTCGGGAAGATCGCCCATGATTTCCACCCGGGAGAAAGCCCGCTCTCTGCCGCGCTCAATCCCCCGGCGCGGCTGCGGACGCGTTCTTTGCAGGCCACGGAGGCAGCAGCTTCACCAGCGCCCACAGGAAGAGCAGCGGCAGGAGGGTCAGCGCAATCGCCACCAGCAGCCCCTCGCGCGTCACCAGGCTCATCTTGTAGGTCGTGTAGCCGAGAAAGCTCTTGCTGAACAACTGTCCGCCGATCACGACGTTCCAGCGCATGGCGAAGACACCGATCAGGGCCAGAGATCCGGAGACAACATAGATGTACTTGCGGGCAATCTCCGGCAGCTTTACTACCTGCGACAGGAACAGCAAAATCAGCGGAGCGACCGTGCCCAGCAATATCTGGACTACGATTTGCGAGAAGTAGAGTTTGGTGTGGACCATGAAATCCAGGCTGCGGAAGGACTCGTCGGCCTCGTAGATTCTGTGTACCAGGTCCAGCATTTCCAGGCTGAAGTCGATGATGAAGATGTAGAACATATACATCGCGATGGTGTCCACGCAGCGCATATCGATTCTGTCCTTGCGCAGCTTTGCGATCGCCATGTAGAGCAGCATCACCCCGGCAATTCCCGACACCATGGCCGAAAAGATGAACACCACCGGCATCAGCGGCGACGACCACCAGGGATTGGCCTTGATGGAGCCGAAGATGAAGCCAACATATCCGTGCAGCAGAAACGCCGAGGGAATGCCGACCAGGGTAACGATCCAGCCCACGCGCTCGTCGATGGCCAGCGACCGCTCGCTTATGTTATTCGACCCCAGCGTCATCACCCGGTAGACAAGGCTCAGCAGGCCCTTGCTCGATTGCGACAGCAGAACGATCTCGCGCCGGTAGTCGAGCCATATCTCGAACACCAGCACCGCCATCAGATACCACATGTAGACATACCCGAACATGGCCATGGCCGAGGTGCTGTGCGGAGTGAAATACATCTCCGGCGAGCGAAATGGATGGCCGAGGTGCAAAACCAGCGGCAGGGGCGCAACCAGCAGGAAGGACAGGGCCGTCAGCAGAGCCAGCCGGTAAGTCGGCTTTACCGCCTCCACCCGGAAAACACGCTCCAGCGACGCCAGAATGAACGCGCCCGCCACCAATCCAGTGATGAACGGATACAGGACGATCAGCACGCTCCAGTAGAGAGTGACTTCGTTCGGATACATATAGCCTTCAACACCGCTCATAACTCCTCACTCATTCAGCTTCCAGCTTCTAGCTTCTAGCTATGCTACCGAAGCCCCGCGAACCCAACCTCACAACAAACAAGCTAGTAGCTAACGGCTAGAAGCTGCTTTTATCGCACCGAACCGTCCAGATCGTTGTAGAAGACCTTTGCGCCGGTGGCCATCTGCGGCTTCAGCACCTGCACGGTGTGGGTCTTCAGGAACTCGTGGATCGGATCCTTGGGATCCTTCAGGTCGGCCAGTTGCCGCGCCCCGGTGGGGCAGGCCTCGCAACAGGCCGTCGTAAGTCCCTTGGTAATCCGGTGATAGCAGAGCGTGCATTTGTCCGCGACCTTCTTCACCGGATGAATGTAGCGGCAGCCATAGGGGCAGGCCTGCACGCAATAGGCGCAGCCCAGGCAGTAAGTCTGGTCCACCAGCACCACGCCGTCCGGACTGGTGAAGGTTGCGCCAACGGGGCAAACCTGCGTGCAGGGGGAATCCGCGCAATGGTTGCAGAGTTTGGGAACGAAAAAGTATTTGCCGCTCTCATCGGTGGCAACCGGGAATCCCTCCTTCCCGCCGTCGGGCGAGATGACCTCCGGGTCGATCAAGGGATTAGCCGTAATGGCCCCGGAGGGAGTCATCTCCCAGTCCGACCTGTGGTACCGTTCCACCCAGGTGCGGAAGCTCCCTTCTGGCACGTCGTTCTCCGTCTGGCAGGCGCGCACGCAATTCCCGCAGCCGATGCACTTGGGGATGTCGATCAACATGCTCCACCAGTGATCGCTCATCTTGTAGTTGGGCGATTCCTCCGGGGTTCCGGCGAGCACATACTTCCATGCAACCGCCGCCGCCGGCAAGAGGATCATGATCTGACGCCGGGAAATGTTCATTTCGCGCCTCCCGCATCCATCGCCGGGCTATGCGGCTTGTGGCAGGTATCGCAGGGCAGGCCCGTGGAGTGATCCGCCGGCACAACCTGCGGAAAGCCCTTGGGTTTGGCGGCGCTGGCCGTGTGACACCGGGCGCAGAGCACGGTTGTATCCGGCAAAACGGGCTTGACTGTCGATGGGTCGTCGGCGGAGGCATGTTTGGCCTGCGCTCCGTGGCAGGCTTCGCAGTTCACGTGCGCATGTTTGCCGCTCTTCTTTACGTCCGCCACGTCCGCGTGGCAGCCTTCGCAGGTGTCGTGGCCGGCGAATCTGATCGGATGAGCGGCAATCTCGCCGATGGCGGCTCCGCGGTAGTGACCATATTGTCCAAATGTCTTGGGGACAATGAAGTGACGCACTACCAAAAACACCAGAAAGGCGAGGACGAAGAGCCCCGCAAACCGGAAAAGATGCCCCGCATTCTTGAAGACGCTCATCAAGACCTCTCCACAACGATCACGCTGGAAGGTTCCGCGAACCTATTTGAATGTGATCTGGAACACTTCTCGCACACCTCACCGTACAAGAGCGTCTCCGGTGCCTGTATGTGAGCCGAATCACAGCAGGCGTGTTACTCCACACCCGCGGCCACTCGCCGCGGCGAATACACACTGGCTGTGAAGTTGCCGCTCCCGTCGATGGCGAGGGCCGCCCCCTTTGAGGCGCCGGAGGTATACTGGCGCGGAGCCTGGAAAATAGATGGAAATCCCGGCATGAAGGAGTTGCCCCGTGAAATTGAATCTCACCCACCTGGCAGTTTTTTGCATTGCAGCATCCATTGCCACTCCTGCGTTTGCGCAAAGCGCAGGGGCGGACACTTACAAAGCGAAGTGCGCCATGTGCCACGGCGCGGACGGTCTGGGCGCCACCCCGGCCGGCAAGGCCATGAAGGCTGCGTCCTTCAAGGATCCGGCGATCGTCAAAGCCCCGGACGCTCAACTGATCGCTATCGTCAAGAGTGGAAAGAACAAGATGCCCGCTTACGCAGGCAAGCTGACTGACGATCAGATCAAGGCAGCCGTGGCATACATTCGTACGCTGGAGAAATAGAGAAGCAGCAAACGCAGCCCATTGAGAGCAACCTCAGGGAGAACAGAATACAGCCTTCCTGGTTTTGCGGGAGAAACTCTCTCGGCCTCATCGACGGACGCGCTGTCTGGCGCGTCCGTCTGTATTCTTTGTCGGCTTCCGGGCTCCGGTTCGCCCGTTCGCGATTCTCCCCGCAGGAAGCCGGTTCGCAGAGATTCATCTTCGGATTATGTGATCCTCGTCACAGACCCGAATCCCTGAGAATCCCTACGGTACTCCCACGATGTGCCCGCGGAGTGCCCCAGCCATGGAAGCGCTCGCGGGGAGCTGTCTGTTAACATCCACTGCGGGAGGTCGCGGTCTTTGGTCGAATCTGACAAGGCGTTCAGAGTCTTGGGGTTGAAAACTGCGGCGGGGGGTGCGAACCATGTGCGCTGACCAGACTTCCCAAGCCGGAACTTCGCGCCGCCGCGCGATTGAGATCTTCCTTGGCGGCGGAATCCTCGCCTCTCTTGCCTCTTTTCTTTATCCCGTGCTGCGCTTCCTTGTCCCTCCCACGGTCGTCGATCTCGGCGGGGACGAGGTCGTGGCCGCCAAGCTCGTTGAGATAAAGCCGAATTCCGGCAAGATATTCCGTTTCGGCAGCCGTCCAGGCCTGTTGATCATGAACAGCGACGGCACCTATCGCGCGCTCTCCGCCACCTGTACCCATCTCGGCTGCACGGTGCAGTACCGCCCCGATCTGCGCGAGATCTGGTGCGCCTGCCACAACGGAATCTACGATCTGAATGGCCGCAATGTTTCCGGCCCTCCGCCCAGGCCTCTCACCGTCTTCGATGTCCACGTGCGCGGCGACGAGATTGTCGTCAACCGGAAGCGGGAGGCCTGATCGTGTTTGCCGCCCTCATACGCTGGCTCGATGAACGGCTCAATCTGGACGGGCTCCTGGCCCCGTTCAAGCATAAGACCGTCCCCACGCATCGTCTCTCCTACTGGTATTTCTTCGGTGGCATCACGCTTTTCCTTTTCATCGTCCAGGTGCTGACCGGAATCCTGCTCCTCCTCTACTACCGCCCGGGCGCCAACGAGGCCTTCGAGAGCGTCCAGTACATCGTCACGCGGGTGCAGTTTGGCTGGCTGATTCGGTCCGTCCACGCATGGTCGGCCAACCTCATGATCTTCACGGCCTTTGTCCACATGTTCAGCGTGCTGTTTCTCAAGGCCTACCGCAAGCCCAGAGAACTCACATGGGTTACCGGCGTGATTCTTCTCTTCCTCGTCATGGGATTCGGCTTCAGCGGCTATCTGCTGCCCTGGAACACGCTGGCCTTCTTCGCCACCAAGGTCGGCACTGAGATTGCGGGCCAGGTTCCCATCATCGGAAAGCCCATCATGATCTTTCTCCGCGGCGGCGAAGAGGTCACTGGAGCCACGCTATCCAGATTCTTTGGATTCCATGTCGCCGTTCTCCCCGGATTGGTCACCGTGCTCATCGCCGTGCATCTCTTTCTGGTGCAGCGCCAGGGAATCAGCGTGCCGCCCAAGCTTGAAGTGCAGTGGACCGAGAACCCATCGCAACGGCGCGAGATGAAGTTCTTTCCCAACTTCATGCTGCGCGAAATGATGGCCTGGTACGTCGCCATGGGGGTGCTGGGAGCGCTGGCCGCCATCTTCCCCTGGAACCTCGGTGTCAAGGCCGATCCTTTTGTCTCTGCCCCGGCGGGAATCAAGCCCGAGTGGTACTTCCTCTTCATGTTCCAGACCCTCAAGCTCATCCCCTCCAAAGTCTGGTTCGTCGACGGCGAGGTCTTGGGTGTGCTGGGTTGCAGCCTGGCCGGCATGTTATGGCTTCTGCTGCCTTTCTTTGAGAGCGACCAGCCCGCGCGCACCAAGGCGTGGATTACGGGCCTTGCAATCTTCGCTCTTGTTTACGTGATAGGTATGAGTGTCTATGGCTACGTTGCGCAATAAGCTCCGGCCGTTCCTTCGCGCCCGCTCGGCCTGGCTGGCCGGGTGTGTGGCGCTCGCCTCATGCCTCGGCTATGGGCAAGCGGTGAACTCCTGCCTGGATTGTCACTCCGCCCAGCCTGGCGCCCTTGAGGTGACCCCGGAGAAGTTCAGCCAGGACATTCACGCGCAAAAGGGCTTGACCTGCGTCAGTTGCCACGGAGGCGACGCAAGCAGCTACGATCCGGACCAGGCCATGAACCGCAAGACGGGGTGGAAGGGCAAGATCGACCGCAAGCAGGTTCCGCAGTTGTGCGCAAGCTGCCATTCGAACCCGGCCTATATGCGCTCGTACAACCCCAGCCTGCGCACCGACCAGTTGGATCAGTATCACACCAGCATGCACGGCAAGCGCCTCGCGGCCGGAGACACCAAGGTTGCCGTATGCACCGATTGCCATAGCGTCCACGATCTCCGCCCGCCCAGCGATCCCCGCTCCACGGTGAACCCCGTCAACGTGGCCAAGACCTGCTCGCGCTGCCACTCCGACGCAGCTTACATGAAGCAGTACGGCATTCCCACCGATCAGTTTGCCAAGTACAGCACCAGCGTCCACCACGACGCCATGGTCGTCCGCGGCGATCTGAGCGCGCCCACCTGCACCACCTGCCATGGAAACCATGGCGCGGCGCCGCCCGGAGTGGATAAAGTTCAAAACGTCTGTGCGACTTGTCACGCTTTTCAGGCCCAGATGTACGAGAAGAGTTCGCATAACAAGGCCTTTCAGGAGCGTTCGCTTCCGGGCTGCGTCGTCTGCCACAGCAATCACGGCATCCAGCTTCCCTCGGACGCGATGCTTGGAACCGGGCCCGCCGGCGTCTGCATGAATTGCCACGCGCCGGGCGACCACTGCGATCGGGCAAGGTCGGATATCCTCGCCAACCTGACCCAACTGGACCGAGCCGTCAAGGACGCCGATCGGGCTCTTCGTCTCGCCGAGTCTTCCGGCATGGAGGTCAGCGAGGCTCGCCTCAGCCAGGATCAGGCGCTGGATTCGCTGACCAAAGCGCGCGTCACCATTCATAGCTTCCAGACGGCCCTGGTCGATCAGGATGTTCAAGCCGGTATGAAGATCGCCTCCGCCAACCTGAAAGCCGGCCAGGACGCGATGGTGGAGCGCAACCATCGCCGCATCGGCCTCGGCGTATGCCTCATCGCCATCGCCATCATGCTGGTTGGGCTTTGGCTGTACATCAGGAAGATCGAGAGTTAGATCCGCGGTGGCAAGAAGTTTGAATCGAAACTGCCGGGCGGCGGATGAACCAAATCTGAAATCCGGAAGCCCCAAAGCCAACTCCTCGACCAGAGCCTGGCCGCACGGGCGAAGGGTTTACCCCATCAGCGCATGTAGGATGCGCTTTCCCGACGCCTGCCAGCGCCGCACAATCTCATAGACAATCACAGTTGCGTAGGTTACGGCTATCCACACGCAGACCTCTTCGACGGGCAGGCGGCTCCATGCCGTAATGCGGACGCCCACCATTGCCGGATCCTGGAAGTCCCACCAGCCATACGGCACGGCCAGTGTTACCTCCCACAGCAGGCTGGTCAGCAGGATGATGAACATCGTCAAGCTCAAGGCGCGCCAATTGATGACCGGCATCGCCGAAGGAAGCAGCGCCGCCGAAGGGCCGAGCGCCCCAATCGCAAGAAAGATGAAGTACCACGGAAACCCAGGCTCCTTCACAAACGCCCACCGATACAGAATGGCCGCCCCGACCAGCGCCACAGCCCAAACCAGCGACTGCGGGTGAAAGCGGAGCAGCCTTTCGAACCGCGCTCTCTCCGCGGCATTCGCGGGGACGCCGTAGGCCGCCAGCCAGTATTCATCCAGCCAGACGTAGATCAGCAAAACAGCCGTGAATCCCGTGAGGTAGAAGACATATTCCTCGATGGGCACGCCGCCGCCCAGCGCCGGCGCGGCGATGGCGAGTGTGGCGCCTGGGTTGGGAAACTTGAAGAACGACCGGGCAAAGAAGAAATCCAGGGCCGCTCCCATCGGAAACAGGATGGCAATGGTGCGGACGAATGCCCGCTTCGATATCCTCACGCCCTCCCGCGGCACCATCCAAAGGCCGATCACGAGAATGGGAACAATGAACATCAGGAGGCTGACGGTGTAACCGTAAGGCGACGGATTCGACGCCGATGCGTTGAACGGTCCCGGCGCTCGTACGGTATGAAGCGTCAGCGCCGCGGGAAGAGCGATCATCCCCAGCATGGCCATCACCAGCCGAAAGGCGGTGCGCGGCAAATTGGCGGCGGACAAATCAGCCATTGTATTTCCTCCCCTCCAGACGGACGGAACGCGAAATATGGGCAATATACCACCCCACTGAGTCCGAGGCACCTGTTTTTGTCTTTTCCTTGCGCCCCCTCTTGTGTCACACTTGCACCCATGGGAAGCAAAGACAAAGGTAGGAAGGAAGTTAAGAAGGCCCCGAAGCCAAAGCCCAAGCCGGAGCCCGGCCGCAAGCGCGAAGGGTTCGTTCCAGCCCCGCCGAAGTAGGGCCTTTGCATTTCGCCCGCTTCCACGCGATGCTGGTCGCGAATCAGGCCGCGCAACCAAGTTGCGCCCAAGCTTCCGCACGACGGAAAGGCCCTTCCGGTCCGTGGAGGGCTTTTCCGCTTTCGCAAGGCCCGCGGCGGGCCGCCGTCTTCCGGATTCAACCCCCCAGCTGCCTGAATTGCACCGCCCGTCACAGCATTGCCTGACGAGAAAGCGTTAGCGTGTGTGCAGGTGCTTCATCGGGAGGTGCAACTATGCCGTGGAAATGTGCCGCAACGCTCCTGGCCGCCGCCGTCCTGGCCATCGCCGCCTCAGCCCAGCGGCCGGCCCAACAGCCCACCAGTCCCAGTTCCGGCGCTGCAATGGTCTCGCAGCCTGCGCCTCTGCCTGCCGTCGTTCCGCCCAACCGCCCGGTCATCGGCCTGGCTCTTGAAGGCGGCGGCGCCCTCGGCCTGGCCCACATCGGCGTCATCCAATGGCTTGAGGAGCACCGCATCCCCATCGACCGCCTCGCCGGAACGAGCATGGGCGCACTAGTCGGGGCGTCTTATGCCAGCGGACAAACCCCAGCCGAGATGCGCGCCCTGGCTATCGGCGATGCCTTCCAAAGCGTCTTCACCCTGCAAACCTCCTACGTCGACTCCAGCTTCCGCCGCCGTCAGGATCGCCGCGAGAACCCCGCCGCCGTCACCATCGGCCTCAAGCACGGTCCCGCCCTGCGCAACTCCCTGTTTTCCGACCGTGGCATCGATGAGTTCCTCACCACCAACCTGCTCGCCTACAACCGCCAGGAGCTGGACTACAACCGGATTCCGATCCCCTTTCGCTGTGTCGCCACCGACCTCAACACCCTGCAGTCCATCACCTTTTCCAGCGGTCCGCTGCCCCAGGCCGTACGCGCCTCCATCTCCATCCCCGGCGTCTTCCCGCCGGTACAGGCTGCCAACGGCCACTTTCTCGTCGACGGCGGCATCCTCGACAATCTGCCCACCGATGTCCTTAGGCACGATCTGCGCGCCGACACCGTCATCGCCGTCCACCTTGAAGACGCGGCGCTCTCCGGCGCCGATGTCGGCTCCATCGTCGGCGTCCTCAATCGCGCCTTCTCGGCCGGCATCGACCGCAATGTCGATGAGGCCGAGCGGCTGGCCGATGTGGTCGTCAACGTCCCTGTAGGCAAGTTCTCCACCACCGATTACGCCAAGGGCAGCGAGTTGATCGACGCCGGCTACCAGGCCGCCGAACAGAGCCGCGCCGCCCTGCTCCCATACGCCCTCGACGATCAAGGCTGGAAGGCCTACCTCGCCGCGCGCGATCTCCGCCGCCGCGCTCAACCCGGCCTGTTACGTCCCGCCGTTTTGACTCAGGTGAAGGTGGAAGGCGGCGAAGCCGGAGCGCGGCAAATGGTTCTTGCCGGCATGAAGCCCATCGAGGGCCAGCCCATATCGCCCGCCAAGACCCTCGACGCCCTCAAGCCCATCCAGTCCAACGGCGACTACAGCGCCACCTATGAGACCTTCGCACCTCCGCCGGCCTCGCCGGTTCCGGCACTCGCCAATTCCGAAGCATCGAGCCCAGACACCGGCATTCTGGTCCGTCTCACCAAGGATCCCATCGGTCCGCCCTACCTCCTCGTCGGTCCCGACCTGGCCGCGGAAACTTCCAACATCACTCGCGCGGAGATGAACCTCCGCCTGGTCGATCAGAACCTCGGCGGCTTTGGCTCGGAACTCCGCGCCAGCGCCCGCATCGGCTACATGACCGACCTCTCCGCCGAATACTATCGCCTCCTCACCCCCGGCGGGTTCTTTGTCGAGCCGCGCACCGGCATCGTCCGTGAGCCCGTCTACATTTGGGCGAATCAGAAGCGCGTCGCCGAGCGATTCGAGCAGAACCTCGCCGCCGGCATCGAGGCTGGCCGCACCATCGGCAATTCCCTGCAAGTCGCCGCCGAATGGCGCGCCGAAGACACGCACTGGAGCCTCACCACCGGCTCCGGCGGCGGATCCTACCTCTCCGGAACCGCGCAAACCGGCCTGCTCCACATCACCATCGACCGGGAATCCTCCGGGACCATCTCGCCCCAGGGCTTCCGCCTCACAGCGGCCGCCGGCGCCCTCTACCACGCCGTTGGAAGCGCCAACGCCCCCATCGTCATGCTCTCCAGCGCCCGCACCTGGCAGTTGAAGGAGCGCAATATCTTCGGCCTCACCGCCGACATCAACTCCTATCTGCGCGCCAATGTCGCCGAGCCTTACCGCTTCACCCTGGGCGGGCCGCGCCGCCTTTCCGCCTCCTCCTTCGACGAGTTTCGCGGCACTGACACCTATCTCGCTCGCGCCGGCTATCTTCGCCGCCTTGCTTCTCTGCCTACCGGCTACGGACAGGGACTTTACGGCACCATCGGCTACGAGGCCGGCGAGATATGGTCTCCCGAAGCGCGCGCCATTCTCCGCCAGGACGGAACCGCCGCCCTGGTCGCCGCCACGCCGCTCGGCTCCATCTCCGTGGGCGGCTCCGTCGGCGACGCCGGCCACCGCAAGCTCTTCATCACCCTCGGCCGGCTTTTTTGACCGCCGCTAGCCGAGTAGCGGAGCCAGGGACGCTGGATCCCGAAACCGCAACGAGCCCGCTCCCATGCCTTGCTCGTGTTCTACACTGTTGGGTTCCATCCGGAGCCTTCCTTTATGTCTGCTGCCGCCGTTTCCATTGATGCAAGACGACTTCCCTCGCCCGCCCTGCGCCGCTTTGCCTGGGGCGTGCTGGTTTATTTCATCGCCGTTATCCTGTGGGGCACGTTGGTGCGCGCCACCGGCTCGGGAGCCGGCTGCGGCAATCACTGGCCGCTGTGCAACGGCACGGTGATGCAGCACTCGCCCACCGTGAACACGATGATCGAGTTCACCCATCGCCTCACCAGCGGCCTCTCATTCTTCTTCGTTTTGGGGCTGCTGGCGTGGACCTTCGCCGGAACAGCGCGCGGTCACCTGGCCCGCGCGGCAGCCGTAGCTTCGGTCGCTTTCACGCTCATTGAGGCCACGCTCGGGGCGCTGCTGGTCAAGCTGGGGCTCACCGCGCAGAGCCAGTCGCCGCTGCGTCCGGCTTACCTGGCGCTGCATCTTACCAACACGCTGCTGCTGGTGGCCGCGCTCACCCTCACCGCCCACCTGCTCGGCCGCGCCAAGGGTTACCTGCGCGGCACCATCCGCCTGGCCGCTCCCTTCGGCGCCGTGGCTACCGTTGCGGTAGTGATGATTGTGGGTGTGACCGGCTCGCTGGCCGCCCTCGGCGATACGCTCTTCCCGGCCTCGTCGCTGGGTCTCGCGCTGGCGCAGGACTTCTCCTCGACCAGCGGCTGGCTGGTCCGCTGGCGCTGGACGCACCCCACCGTAGCCTTCCTGGCCAGCATCTTTCTCATCTGGCTGCTGGTGCGCGCCGCCCAGCGATCGACCGTCTGGGACAATCGCCGCCTCTCTGCGCTGGTGCTCCTGCTGCTGGCCGCGGTCTATACGCTGGGTGTGCTCGATGTATTCCTGCTGGCCCCGCTGTGGGTCCAGGTAACCCACCTGCTGGCGGCCGATACGCTCTGGGCAGCGCTGGTGGTGCTTACGGCGCGGCTCACGCTGCTGCCCAGGGAAGCGGAATAGCGGAGTTAGCTGAGTTAGCGGAGTTAGCGAAAGAGCTACATTCCGAGGCCTGTTCTGATCCCTGATCCCTGATCCCTGCCTTCCTCAGTCCTCCAGCGCGGGGTGATAGTAGCTCTCCCAGCCCAGGTAGCGAGCCGCTTCGTGGATGGCCTTAGAAGCATCGCTGAAGTTGGCGGCCACGTGGTGCTCGAAGCCCTCGCGGCAGATGTACTTGAGCAGCTTCTGAAGTTGCGGAATCTCAGCCACGCCGGCGCCGCCGAAGGTTGTGAGCGGATCGTCGGTGAACTTGCCCGCGCCGGTGTAGCCGCGAATCACGCCGCGGCGATCGTCGGTCGAGTACCGGGCAAAGCTCATCCTGCCCGCCTTCACCCGGCCCACGCAGGTGCCGAAGGCGTTCTCCTTCCCCACCGTGCCGGCGATGATCTCCTGGAAGTCCATGCGCACATCCTTGAAGAAGTGCTTGGGCAGGTTGGAGCAGTGGAAGCAGACGCACTTGTTTGGATCGCTGCCGTAGTTGTTGTTCCAGTCCAGCAGCGCCGAGGGCGTGCCGCTGGCCAGGGCAAGCATATACATGCTCAGCGTGCCGGGCACGTCCACCTCGCAAGCCGAGGGAATGAGGTTGTTGCTCATCATGCTCATGATGGTGCAGGGCACCACGCCGAAGAACTCTTCCATCGAGGTCCAACACTGCACGGCGCTGATGGTGACGTTGGTCTGCTTCATCCAGCCGTCGATGACCGCGCCCAGCTTGGCCATCTTGAGCAGCGCCGCGCCGGAAATGCCGGCGGTGGAGACATAGCTTTTGATGGCGGCCAGCTTGGCCTGCGCGGCATCGTCCGTGTCTTTCATGTTATTGATGCGGCCGAAGACCTCCGATAGATCGAGGGTCTCGATGGAGATACCGTTGGTTTCGAGGATGCGCTCGGAGTAGCGCACCGTGTTGAAGGCCGTGGGACGCGCTCCCAGGGAGCCGATGCGCAGATTCTTCAAGCCCTTCACGATGCGGCAGACCGCGGAGAACCACTCCAGGTCCGCCTTGAACTCCGCTGAATCCACGGTCTCCGTGTGCAACGTAGTCAGCGAATACGGAATGCCATACTGCATCAGGTTGTTGCACGCGCTCATCTTTCCGCAGAAGCTGTCGCGCCGCGTCGCAACCGTCATCGCGTCGGAGCGGTCCGGCG
>JBEKPA010000039.1:0-30225 GCA_049521195.1 Occallatibacter sp. | reverse complement strand
GCCGCTATTTTGTGCCTGTTGGCGAATTTGGGGTCCGCTGGGGCTCGGGCTCAGTCCCCCGGCAGCAGCCCCAGCCAGAATCAGAGTTCGTCTTCGCAGCCCGTCCAGCGGGAGAAGGCGCCGTCGCTGGTCGATCCGGCCGGGCCGACCGTTTCGCTGATCAGTTCTGAGCCGGTCTTCCTGATGGCCGCGGCACTGAATGCCTGCGGCTATGACGATGGCCTTGACGAGAGCGAGCCGGTGCGGAGACGGGTTCGCGACGAGATTGACCAGGCGTTGAGGAAGAGCGAGGACGCCCGCGGGAAGCGAGACAAAGTCTGCCTCTTCATCGCCCAGCACCGCGTGACGGGCACGGAGCGGGATATTTCGCAGTACATCTCCCTTTCGCTTTACATGACGCCTCCGCCGGAGATGGAGATTTCGGACGACCTGACGGAGATGCCGCCCGACTCGACGCAGGTGGCGGAGATTGTGCCGCTGCTCAAGGATTTTGTGGCGGCCGTGGATCTGCACGGGATCTGGCTGGCGGTCCACCGCATTTACGACCAAGAGGCCGACCAGCTCCACGATCCGCTGTCGAGGATGATCGTAGGGACCAATCTCTATCTCAAGATGCCGGCCTCGACCTACGAAGGGCGGCGGTTTCTGGTAGTGATCGAGCCGCTGCTCTCGCCCCGTGCGGTGAACGCCCGCATCTATGGGACCGACTACATAGTGGTGGTTTCTCCGTTGAATGGACAGATCCGCATGGGCGACGTGCGCCACACCTACCTGCATTACCTGATCGAGCCGCTGCTCTTCTCGCGTTCCAGCGCCATTGACCGCACGGTGCCGGTTCTCAAGGAGATACGGGAGGCGCCGCTGGAGTTTCGCTACCGCTCCGACACGGTGGCTTTGACCATCGAATGCCTGATCAAGGCCATCGAGGCGCGGACCATGGACACCGGCATTCCGGAGTACAGGATTCCGCCGGATGCGGACCGGGAGGAGATGCCGCGCTATGAGCATGAACGGCAGGTCTACCAGCAGAAGGTGGATGCCGTCCGCTGGGCCACCGTGCGCCACGATATGAGCCAGGGATTCGTGCTGACGCAATACTTTTACGAGCAACTGATGCAATTCGAGAAGGACCCGGCCAGCCTGAAAGACACCATCGGCGAGATGGTTTACAGCATGGATGTGGTTCAGCAGGTGCATCGCGCCCGCGATATTGAGTTTGACACGGAGGCGGATGCGGAGGTGCTGGGGCGCAGCAAGCCGACCAAGTTGACCGGGCTGGATTTGGCCGAGGCGCGGCTGGCCGACGGGGATGTGGCCACGGCCAGCGCCCTGGCGCGCCAGGCGCTCGCGGTGCGCGCCGATACCCTGGAGTCGGCGGCCGAAGGCGCGCGCGCCAACTTCATCCTGGCCCGGGCGGCCATCGTGACCGGCCATCCCGAGGATGCGATCGACGGCTTCCAGAAGACGCTGGCCACCAGCAAGGAGCCGCGTCTGCTGGCCTGGTCGCACATTTATCTGGGCCGGATGCTGGACCTGGACTGCAAGCGCGACCAGGCGGTTGCCGAGTACGCTGCGGCGCTGGCGGCGCGCGACGGGCAGCAGGATACGCGGTTGGCCGCCGAGCGCGGCGTGAAGACAGCCTATGCCGTCAAGGGCCATAGTTGCGACGAGGATGCGGATGACGACGCTCCCGGCGACAGCGCGGGCAAGCCGGCCGAAGCCAATCCGGGCGCTGCGAAGCCTGCGGGCGGCGCCGCGGGGCAGACTGGGACGCAGAAGCCGCAGTGATCGGGCGCATGCGCCTTCAGGTTCCAGTGGGAAGTTTAGCAAGTCAGGAGAAATCAGACTGATCGAGGGGCGAGTGGAAGCAGTTCTGGCCGATCTGGAAGCGGCGCTCGGGCATGGCTTTGCCAGGCCGGAGTTGTTGGTGCGCGCTCTGACCCATCGCTCGCTGGCGAACGAACTGGCGGCCAACGGGCATGCGCTCGAAAGCGGACACGAAGCGTCCGCGGGCACGGCGGACAATGAACGTCTGGAGTTTCTGGGCGACGCGGTCCTGGGGCTGGTGGTGGCCGAGGCGCTGTTTGCTTCGCATCCGGAGTGGCACGAGGGCGAACTGACCCGCGTACGCGCCCAGTTGGTGAGCCGGCAGCACATGGCGGAGGTGGCCGCGGCGATCGGCTTGGGAGCCCACCTGCGCGTCAGCCGGGGCGAGGATCGCGGCGGCCTCAGGCGGAGGAGCACCGTGCTCTCCAATAGCATGGAGGCGGTGATGGCCGCGCTCTTCCTGGACGGCGGCCTGGAGCCGGTGCGATCCTTTGCCCGCCGCTGGGTGATGGGCGAGGCAGCCGACCAGTTGGCCGAAGAGTTGCGCTCCGGGGCCGCGCTGGGGAACTATAAATCGGCGCTCCAGGAACAACTTCAGGGGGAGCGGGCCGGATCGCCGGTCTATCGCCTCAAGAGTGAAAGCGGACCCGGCCACAGGAAGCGCTTTCTGGTCGAGGTCCGTCTCAAGACGGAAGAGGGAGAGCCGGGCAAGCCGCTGGCTCGCGGCATGGGGAGCACCAAGAAGCAGGCGGAGCAGGATGCGGCGCGGCGGGCGTTGGGCCGTCTGGCAGCCGCCGCGGCCAAGACCGGCAGCCCCGCGGCCGGCCCGGAAGAAGGAGAGCAGGCCCAGCCATGAGCACCCCTGGACTACCTGGACCGGAGTCTGGCTCATCCTCCAGCTCATCCGAGCGGCCGCTCGCGCAACTGCGTCATCATCTGCCCACCGTGCCTGAGGCATTCGCCACGCTGATGTCGCTGGTGGTGGTGGCGCTGTTTCTGAACTCCTTTGTGCTCCAGCCTTACCTCATCCCCTCGGAGAGCATGGAGCGCACCCTGCTGGTGGGAGATTTTCTGCTGGTGAACAAGCAGATTTATGCGCCCGCCGGCAGACTGAGCCGGTGGCTGCTGCCCTATCGCGAGGTGGCGCGCGGAGATATCGTCGTCTTCCACCACCCGCAACCCCCGTTTCTGATCAAGCGTGTGGTAGGGGTTCCCGGCGACCGGCTGCGCATCGAGGATGGGAGGGTAGTGGTGAACGGCTTGCCACTGGAGGAACCCTACGCGGTTTTCGAGCCTGCGGCCCTCGATCCCTTCCGCGACGACTTTCCAGCCAAGGTGTACACCGATCCCACGGTCGATCCAGTGTGGTGGAAGCAGATGCAAAGCCTTACTCGAGACGGGGAGCTGGTGGTTCCCGAGGGTGAGTATTTTGTGCTCGGCGATAACCGCAACCACAGCACGGACTCTCGCTTCTGGGGCTTTGTGCCCCGCGCCGACATTGTGGCCCGGCCCCTGGTCATCTACTTCTCGGTTGCCCGCCCCTCCACCACGGATGTGCAACCGGCCGCGGATGATAGACTCGGACACAACAGGCAGTTCTCGGCGATGCTGACGGGATTTGCGCGCTGGAAGCGCATCTTCCATGTGGTTCACTAGAAGATAGTTGTCAGTGAACAGTAGTCAGTGGTCAGTAAGGCCCTGAATCGCTGACCACTGACCACTGACCACTGGCAAAGAGCGACAGGATGACGAAGAAGAAAACCCCGGCCCCCCAGATGCCGTCCGAGACCCAGCCCGTTCCTGCTCCAGCTGAAGAAAGGGTGGAAGAGACGCCTTACGAGGCCTTCGCCAGCATCTGTTCGGTGCTGGTCGTGGGCCTGTTCATACTCACCTTTTTGGGGCAGAACTACGTCATTCCTTCGGGATCGATGGAGAAGACCCTGCTGGTCGGCGATCACCTGCTGGTGGACCGCATCACGCTGGCTCCCCCGGCCAGGTGGATGCCGCTGGTTCGCTATCGCGAGCCCAGGCGCGGCGATATCGTCGTCTTTATCAAGCCTGTCACGGACGATGTGGACGGAAAACCCGAGTACCTTACTCTGGTAAAGCGGCTGGTGGGCGTGCCCGGCGACCATATCCGTTTGCGCAACGGGATCGTCATCTTGAATGGCGTGGCCCAGGACCCGCCGAAGGAGGGAACAGCCCCTCCTTCCTACGACCAGGAGTTTCTTGACGAGTTTCCCTCTGTGCCGCCCGATCCCGAACCTGGCAATCTGATCCCCGAGTCCTGGGCGGTCGACTTTCCCAGCCACATCGAAGATGGGGATCTGGTGGTACCGCCGGGAAAGTACTTCATGATGGGCGATAACCGGCACAACAGCGCCGATTCGCGCTTCTGGGGTTTTGTGCCCAGGGAGAACATCGTGGGCCGGCCGCTGTTCAACTACTGGTCGTTCAAGAGCTCCGAAGAGCAGTTGGAACAGACTGGGATCGGCAATAACCTGGCCTGGATGGGCCATGTGGCGCTGCACTTCTTCAGCGACACGCGCTGGAAGCGGACGATGCACGTGGTGCGCTGAACCGAGGTTCACAGTCGTCAGTTGTCAGTTTTCAGTTGAATCACAGGGCGGCTGACAACTGATAACTGACAACTGACCACTAAAACCATGACCAAGGACGCGCAAGGCCGGCAACGAAAGCGCGGGCGGCTGTGGCTGGCCCTGGCGCTGCTGGCGGTCGCCCTGGCGGCGTTGATCGTGCCGCCGTGGATCAGCGTAAATAGTTACAAGAGCCGCATCACGCGCCTGATGGCCGCATCGTTGGGCAGACCGGTGCGGCTCTCCTCCGAAGAGTTGCGCCTGTTGCCGCGACCGGCCTTCGTGCTCACCGACCTGACCGTCGACGAAGATCCGGCCTATGGCGTCGAGCCGGTCTTGCACGCCAACGCGGTCACCGCGTACATCCGGCTGCTCTCTTTGTGGCGGGGGCGGCTGGAGATCGGCACGATCAGCGTGGACGAGGCCAGCCTGAACCTGGTGCGCACCGGGGATGGCCGCTGGAATCTGGATTCGCTCTTCCGCACCGCGGCGCGCACCAGGACCGGGGCGGACGGCGCCGGGCTAGGCGCTCAGCGAAAGACGCCGCTGCCTTACCTGGAAGCCACCAACTCCCGCATCAACATCAAGAGCGGCGCGGAGAAGCTGCCCTTTTCGCTGGTTTCGGCCGACCTCTCCTTCTGGCAGGAGGAGCCCGGCGACTGGCGGCTGCGGCTGCGCGGCCAGCCGGCCCGCACCGACCTGAGCCTGGACCTGGCCGACACCGGCGCGATGCGGCTGGAGGCGCGGGTGCGACGGGCGGCGGAACTGCGGCAGATGCCGGTGCATCTCGACCTGGAGTGGCGGGACGCGCAACTGGGCCAGCTCACGCGGCTGGTGATCGGCTCCGACCCCGGCTGGCGTGGCGACATGACCGGCGAATTGCATCTGGACGGTACCGCCGATGCCGCCCAAATCAAGACCCGGCTGCGCGCTACGGGCGTTCACCGCGCCGAGTTTGCCCCCGCCGCGCCCATGGACTTCGACGCCAACTGCGGCTTCGTTTACCACTTCTCCGAGCGCGCACTCGATAATCTGGTCTGCGACTCTCCGCTCGGCGATGGCCGCATTCACCTGACCGGGGATTTACCGGCCCAGGGCGAGCCGCCCAACTTCTCCGTCGAGCTTGACCGGTTTCCGGTCGCCTTCGGCCTCGATGCCCTGCGCATTGTCCGCAGCGGCCTTGGCCCCGGTCTGGAGGCCAGGGGAACGATCAGCGGCAAGATAGCCTACGCGCCAGTTCCGGCTGAGGACAGTGCGCGGAAAAGTACGGCGGGCGCCGCGAAGCCCGGCAGGGCGGGGTCCAGTAAGGAGCGTCCGGTCGATCAAGGGCCGTTCACAGGCAGTTTGATTGTGGATGGTTTTCAACTGAGCGGAGATGGGCTCAGCACACCCATCCAGGCGCCCAGGCTGGCGCTGGAGCCGGTTTCGGTGAAGCTGGGCCAACCGTCGGGCCAGCATCGATCTCCCGCCAAGGCCCAGTCGTCAGCCCCGGCCCAGATCCCGGCCGGAGGCGCGGCGCTTTCGGCAACCGTGGCGATTCCCGCGGGCGGGGCTATTCCACTCACGGTCACCACCCGGCTGGCGCTCTCCGGCTACCAGGTGACGATGCGCGGCCAGGCCAGCCTTGCCAGGGCAAGGGAGCTGGCGCGCGTTGGAGGTGTGCCGGACGCCTCCGCGCTGGATGCGCTGGCCGGAGACCCCGTGGCCGTGGACCTGAGCGCCGAGGGACCGTGGGCGCCAGCCCAGGCGATTCCGTTCAGCAGCTTTCCGCTCGCCGTCTCCGCTCCGAGCGCGCCCACGAATCCCGAGAGTTATGCGGCTCTCCCGCCGCCAGCCGCGGATGAATCCGCCAGGCCCGGCGCTGATAGCCTTAGCGGGATCGTGACGCTGCACAACGCCAACTGGAGGGCCGATTATCTGGCCAATCCCGTGCAGATTGTCCAGGCCACGCTGCACGTTGGCAACGGCCAACTCCGTTGGGATCCAGTGGTCTTCTCTTACGGACCCGTGAAGGGAACGGCGAGCCTGAGTTTGCCCGCGGGTTGCGACGCGACCCCGCCCTGCCTGCCGCATTTTCAGGTGCGCTTCGGCAACCTGGATGCAGGCGCCCTTCAGGGGGCGATTCTGGGAGCGCGTAAGCCGGGCACGCTGCTCTCCACGCTGATCGCCCGCCTGCGCCCATCGTCAGTGCCCGCCTGGCCGCGGCTTGAGGGCGCCGTGGAGGCCGATTCCCTCATCCTGGGGCCGGTCACGCTGCGCGGTGCTTCCGCGACGCTGAGCATCCTTCCAGCCGGGGCTGAAATCACCGGCCTCGATGCCGGCCTGCTCGGGGGGCGCGTGCATGGCTCCGGCACCCTCCGCACTGCCGCCGCCGATCGGGGCAGGCCCAGTTATACGCTGGAGGGCAAGTTCGAGAAGCTTAGCCCAGCGGCCGTCGGGCAGTTGCTGGGGCTGCGCTTTGCCGGCGGCGCTTTTGATGCCGACGGCAAGATCGACCTATCCGGCTTTACGGACAAGGATCTGGCCAATTCGGCGAAGGGGACGCTGCGCTTCGAGTGGCGGCATGGGGCGGTAAGCGCTTCGGCGGGCGCGCATGGGAGCGATCTGGCCGAATCGGCTCCCGCACCGCCGACAGCGATGTCCGTTCCGCCCGCGCTGGCTCGCTTCGATCGCTGGACCGCTGAGGCCGAGATCGCCAACGGCACGATCGCGCTCAAGCAGAATCAGGTGCGGCGAGGAACCCGCAAGCAAACGGTGGAAGCCACGCTGACCTTCGGCGACCCTCCCAAGGTGACCTTTGCCGCGCCCAAGGTGGGCCTGGCGAAGTGAACCCCTATTCGTTGGCTTCGATGCGGCGGCCGTGCGGGTCCTGCAAGGGGCGCGTATTGACACTGAAGAGGCCGGCGAAGGCGCGCAACTGGTCGCGGCTGATGCTCAACTCCTGCTCGAAGACGAACCAGCGCACGCCCTCGGTGCAGGGCGGGGTGGTCAGCGAGCCCAGGTAGGTCCAGTAGCCGCGGTCGGCGGGCAGCAGGCCGCCTGGGTTCACCATCTCCGTGACCTTCTCGCTGGCGCCGGCTCTTGTGGGCAGATGCGGCCAGAGCGTTGCCAGCACGGCGTTGGGGTTGCCCGCGTCCTCATTCAACCTCACGGCCACCACGGCCAGCTTGCCGTCGGCGCTCCTGTGCAGGAGGTGGACTTCCATATCGGCAAGCTTACCCTTGACTGCCTCCTCGCTGGGATGGTGGAAGTCGTACTCCACCAGTTCATAACGCACGCCGCCGGCCACCATGTAGCTGCCGGGGTCCACGCGAACCGCGACGGTGTGGCCGTCGTTCTCCAGCTTGACCGCCCCGGCGATGTAGTGGAACTCGATGGGCTGAAGCGCCTTGTTCAGGTGGGCGCCGCGAATGTCGAGCGGCGACTGCTCGTGCCCTTTCGAGCAGGCCTTGAAACTGGGGTCCAATTTGCCCCAGTTAAGCGCCCCTCGTTTGCCCTCGTAGTCCCAGGGAGTGGTGGTTTGCGCGGCTGTTTGCGCGACGGCTACAGTGGCCATGCCCAGGGCAAGAACGGCAAGTGCGGGAAAACGCATCGATTGCTCCTCGTTCATAGGACGATCAGTACGCCAGAAAGCATTCTAAGGCATTTGCGGGACCGCTGTACCGAGGGCGCCGCAAAGGTCTCCGTTGCAGACGGGACTGGCGGAAAGAGCGAGGGGAAAAGGGCTGTTCGAGGCCGGAACAGGAAAAACCTACCGGCTGCCAGCCGGCAGAGTGGGACAAAGAAAGCGCGCCGTTTCAGGGGCAGCTGCCCCTGAAACGGGAAAGCAAAACCTTCCCGCTAAGGAAAAATTGTCAGGGATGTGCCGGGTCTAAAATGTCAGGAATGTCCCCGGCCGTTCACGGGCTTTCACGGCTTCGGTTCGCACTGGAGGGTGCTGAGCGCGACCTGCGCCGCGTAGAGGATGTGGCAGCTTTGCTGCGGGGGGATGGCGCCGATGAGTATGCCGTGGGCCGTGCAGGCGATGAAGTCGCGGATGCTTTCGTAGCTGCAAAGAAGGGGCATGGCGTTGCAGTAGGCCTTGTCCGCGTGGTGGGCCGCGAAGATTCTGTCCGTACTGCTCCCACCGCGGGCCTCCATTTGAGCATTGAAGGCGCGACGCCAGGCGGCCAAGCAACGCTTGAGGGCGGGCCGGGCATTTGCGGAATCGGGGCGGAGCCTGGGGGCTGGCGCGCTCGCGGGCTGCGACGCCGGGGCGGCCAGGATCAAGCTGAGTTCTGCCTTGGGTATTGCGGTCATAGGTGGATTCTCCCTATGGATAGTGTGCGCGGATGACCTGTAATTCTGTGCAACGGGTAGGTCTGCCGGCGGGCCGCGGCGCTGGCGCGGCCGTCTGGAAAGGGCAGTATCGGGAGGCGGTCCTTGAGGCTGGAATCTCCCGGCCGGCGATTCAGAAAGGCCCTCGGGGCCTCTTCTACGACGGGGGTCAGCGAGCGAGCGGGGCTGCTGGGAACGACGGAGATTGGGCTGGGGAAATCGGCGAACGCTGGCCGACTTGCCGGGATCAAATGCCTCGACGACTAAATCAGGCATGATTCACAGACTTCAGAGAGCCTCCCGAAGTCCCCGCTGAGATCGATGGCACTGATGGCTTGTGCTAGGGAGACCCCAAACGGGACAGAACAAGTGCGCCGTCGAAGGCTACAATAAAACCGGTCGTCGGAAGAGACATGGTTACGCGCCAAAGTTCCGCGAAATGCAACGGATCGATCGTGCAAGACACTTTGCGCGCTGCTTTCTCCGGGAATCCCATTCTTCTCGAAGCACTAGAATTCCTTTTCCCAAATGCAGCAGAAAGTTTGTCCTTTCAGGATTTGCGGTTTCAACCTTTCATCGCGGCACATCGCAACCTTGTTAGCATGGAACCTTTCGTGTTGCCTCAGGAACGATTCGGAGGGTCCCAAGACGTTGCGCTGGTATCATTGGTCCGCCGTGTCGTAGATGAGACTCTTCGTGCTTACTCGTATGGGATCCCGCACCTTTTGGAATATGTGGGGAAAACGCCAATTTCCCCATACGGAAGCATTCGCCTGAGCGTCAGCCGCTGGGGGCGGGTGGATTGGGATTTCATACGCGATCTGGATTGGCGAATCTTTTTGCCTAATGAAATCGGCCATCGTTCTGGCTTCAAGTCAGAACTGGAGCGGAACCTGACGCAAGAGCTCCATAAATACAAACTCTATCCGCTGTTGTTCGGAAAGGATGCGCAAGGACTCCCCCAGGTGCAACTCCGCGACAACCGGACTGCGCTCGTCCATGGGTTTCACTTCTTTCTGATAGCTATGAAGCCCGGGTTTGTCCGGGGGAATATTCATGATGATGGCGGCTACTCTCCCCATTTCGCCTATTTTCCTGAGGGCTCCATGGACGAACACCTGGAATCGGCCAATCTGCTGTGGTCTGATGTGATCGCACAGCAGCGAGCAGACTATATCGAGATGTTCAACCAACTGAGCTTCAATATCTTCGGTGAAGGTTCAGAGGAATACCGTCTTTTCAAGACACGCGGCTGGTACCTGCACAAAGCATTCAAGTGGTATGCCACGCTCGCACGGGCCCGAGGGCTCGCGGCGCTTGAAGAAGATCTCCTCTTTCAATATGAGCACTTTCGAGGATCGGAGGCGGAGCTTTCCTATTTGGCCAGATATCGATACTACGCTCGCATGGCCCCCAGCCCGCAACACCTCGATGACGTTGATCGTGATCTAGCCCGCGCCGCGAGCATCGCATACGCTCGGGCGAGGAACTCCCAGGATACCTTGATCGGGCAACGTATCAGCGCCGACAGCGGCGAAATCATGCTTTTGGAAACCGTTCCCGAGAATTTTGCAGTGGCGACGCAGAAGCTTCTCGAACAGGTTGAATCCTCCTTGCCCGATCAGTTGAGGTGTTCCCCGGTTACAGGGCGGATTCGTTTCGCGGACAATCTTCCTGCACCTTCCGGCGTGCACCTCGACGGTGACGGGCAAGCCGCCTTGATACCGGCCGAGTGGTCAATGGTCTTTTGTGATTCTTATGTCCGTCAAGTCGTAAAAAAGGCCGCGGAAGAGAAGCCGTCCATCGCAGAGGAGGACATCCGCCAGGCCCTGGTGGTGCGACTCGCGTTACTCCTCAGGCAGGCCCCGCAATTCTCATTTGGTTGACTTTTGAGCGAACTGCGAATCAGGTAATCAGTGCTATGGTTCCAAGTTGTTCATGCCCAGTGGTTTACGCGCCAATTGAGAATATTTGTCAGACTGTCAGGAAGTCGGCCTCATTCTGTTCGCACCCCCCCGGCAACGGCTCGGTTTCGGTCCTGGATCAGCGTTCCGTCTGCGCCACCATAATCCGATAGATGTTTATGCTGATTGGTGCGGCGGAAAGCGAATGCGTCGCGTCGCCGATGGCGATTTCCTTCAATTCCACCTCTGGCGGTTGGCCGACGCGGTCGACAGCATCGAGATCCTTGCCGGTGATCTGCCACTGGGTGGACGATCCCCCGAGCCGGATACCGGAAACATTCAGATCAAGGTGATACACGGAGTCCGTCGCATTCACGACGGCCACCGTCAGGAACTTGTGGTCCGCCGTGAGAGCCGCAAACACGTCGAGCGGGTAGGTTGGGCTGCCAGAACTTACCTTCGGCTGATCAGGGCTCGGAGGATACTTCGGCGCAGGTTGAGGCGAGTTGCCTGCGACCACGACCGGGATGCTGCCCGGGAAGTTGTTGCTGTACGCCTTGAACACGAGTCCCAGCGTATTCAAGGTAGAAGCGGTGCGGCTGAAGTCGAGTGTCGAAGTGCCCATCGTATGCGCCGCCATGGTTATTGAGTCAGTGTGGCGGAGCATCTCGTTGAAGATCATTGCGTAGGCGAGAGCTGCCTTGAGCGAGGTGGGCCGACCAAAGCCTCCCCCGAAGTAGGCGTACTCGTCGACGGAGAGAAAGATCTTCTTGTCGAGCATGGCCGGGAATCGCTGCTGGTATCCCTGCCACTCTTCGGCTTTCGAGCGCACAATGTTGGCGGGATAGCGCGCGTACTCGAGCGCGGTCTGGTCCACCTTCACGTTGGCGTGGTCGTTGGGTTCGTCGGGGCCGAGGTTCCTGGCCTTTTCCAGGTCGTAGCGAACGCCGGGTGACGCGTACCAGTGTTCGGCCATGCCGTCGAAGTTACCCCAGCAGCTTTTGAGGAAACCGCCGGTCCAGTCGAAGTCGCTGCCATAAGCGGGACCGAGATTGCCTACGTACTTGGAGCGCAGCGGGCCTGGAACGTTGCCGTCTTCGAGCATTTCGCCCGAGGCGATGAGGATGATCGACGGGTCGACTCTGCGCATGGCCTTGGCAAAATCGTTGTGCTTGATCATGAAGTACTTGAGATCGGTACGGCCGATTTGCCATGAGCCCCAGGGCTCGTTGCCGATGTTCCAGAACTTGATGTGGTAAGGCTCGGGGTGGCCGTTATTGGCGCGCAGGGTTCCCATGTGCGTGGTGACCGCGCCGTTCATGTACTCGACCTGCTCGGCGGCGGAATGGGCGTCGCCAAGCCCAGCATTGACGCTGATATATGGCTCGACGCCGATGAGCTTGCAGAACTCGGAGAACTCGTCCATGCCGAGGTCGTTGGTCTGCATCTGGTTCCAGGCGAAGTCCCATTCGGGCGGGCGCTTGTCGGGATCGCCGATGGCATCGTACCAAGTGTAGTTGGAGGTGTAATTGCCGCCAAACCGCCAGAATCCCGACTTAATCTGACGAATGAGAGCGATCGTGTCAGGCCGGAAGCCGTGAATGTTGTCGGCCGGCATTAGTGAAACGGCGCCGATGTGGAAGGTGCCGCTTCCCGTACCGGTGATTTCAAGTGCAGCATCTTCTGAGTCGGCCTTTGCCGTAAAGCCGAGCGGAACCTTCCGGTATTCACTGGTGAGTACGGGAATGGCGACGGTCTGCCGGTCATTCTCGCCGGCGCCCCAGACGAGTGCGACTGTGACCTTGGCGCTGGGCGTGGCGCGCAGCCAGATGCGGCCCGTGTACTGCTTGCCCTTTACGAGAGCAAGGCCGGACTGTCGGATGCCGTGCGGAGTTGTCGCGTCCAACGCGATGCGCGGGCTCTGGTCGCCGACAAACGGCTTCTCCTTATCCATAACCACGACTTCATCTCCACCGACAGGACGCCATTTGCGCGTCTGCATTCCGGGGAAGCCGCCTTGCCTCCCTCCCGCCAGTTCCGGGTCCTTGGAGACGATCGGAAAGTAGAACTTGCGGTCGTCGACCATCTCGGCCCAGAGGGGCCCGTACATTGTTTTGCCGATGTGCTCGATGAACATGCCGAATACGTACTTCGAAACCGGGGGCGCAGCCTGGCTGGCGTCGATATTCGTCACGATCCGGTCCGGAGGGTTCGTCGTGGTCCCCTGTGCCGTGGCGGACGCGCAGACCATACAAAGAGCCGCGCTCCCCAGTAGTGCAATCCCGATCTTCATTGCGTCCCCTGCCTTTCGTCTTGCGGCGTGTGTTGCGGTGGCTCGCGGTGCGAGAAAGCTTCATTGGCCGCTATTTGCGGTCGGCCGTGAAGCACAGATTCTTGCTGAAGAACGGCATCACATGGTTCTGGAATCGATCCGCCACCGCGCTCGTGTGAGTGCCGTGATAGATCTCGAAACTGTTGGCGATTCCGTAATTGTCGAGGATGTTGTGGAGCGTGGCGGCATCGAAGCGCAGGCCGTCCTGGTCTCCGACGTCCATGGAGATGGCGCGGTACTGCTTCAGACTGCCGATGTATTGATCGACAAAGGCCAATGGCGAATTTGCAGCATATTTCGCCTGAATTTCCGGCTGTGGTATCCCGTCCTTTGTCGGCAGATCGAAATAAAGAGGCGGGTTTTTGGGATCGGGCGCCCAAGCGGCCGCCATAGCAAACTGCGCGGCGCCGAAGCCCGGCGATTGGGCAGCCAGTTCGGCCGGCGACTTCGCCCCGGCAACCTTCTTCTCATTGGCGATCGCCCTCTCCTTCATTTCGTCGGTGAGCGCGCCGCTGCCCATCGGCGACATACAGCAGGGGCTCATGATGTACAGGGCTCCGAACACATCTGGGTGCTTCATGCCAATGCGGGAAGCGCCGTAGCCGCCCATGGAGTGGCCCACCAGACCACGGCTCGTGCGCTCCGGAATCGTCCGGTAATGCGCGTCGATATAGGTGACGACGTCGCGCGCGATGAAATTCTCGAAATCGCCCGTGGTCATCGAGCTTGAATACATCGAGCCGTTGTAGATGGTCTTGGAGTCGGGCAGGACCACAATCATTTCGTTGGCGCCCTGTGCGAACGCGCCTTCAATGGTCTGCGGCACACGAATCTCGTGCGTCCATTGCTCGGCCCGAATGGAGTAGCCGTGGAGCGCGTAAACCACCGGGTAGCGGCGATGCTTGTCCTTGGCGTAGCTGGGCGGCAAGAAAACGATTACTTCACGGTCGACAGTGTCCCCCTCAAGGTTGCCTTCCAGCGACGTTCCGTGGATCTTGATGTGCTCAACGGTGACCGGCTTTGCGCCCGGCACCACCTCCGGAACCTCGGTTTGTACTTGCGCTCGAACGCCGGCGCATAAACTCGCAACAAGCGCCACCGCCATCACTACCGGCAATTTTCTATTCACCACTCCACCTCTCCCGAAACCACCCACTATACTCAACCGATATCCGGACCGACAAGTGAATTAAATCGGTAGATTCCAATCGACGAGTTCGATCAACAGAAAGCCGCAACGCGAACGGAGACTCACTCCGCGGGGCGCCGCTCAGATCACGCCCATCTCTCGGTTTATTCCAAGCAACTCCGCCAGGGCAAAAAGTTGCCGGCTGCTCGAGCTCAGATCCTTGCACTCCAGCCGAACCCGCCTTGTGACCCCGACCGGCATGCGCAAGGGGGGTACGTTTCCAGCGCCGCAAAAAGCCCAATAGGCATTATCGGTACTAAAAAACGCCGATTGCGCCAGGATTCCCGGATTTGCAAATTCGCCTTTCGCTCGGGGAGGGGCGGATACTGTGCGGAATGGCTCGCGCTGCGAGGAATTGCATTCTATCGGGTCTTTGGAGCGTCGGGGCTGGGGGGCCGAGAGCGAGTTTGGCGGCGGCTTTGGGTTTGGCCGGCGCGGGTTGCGGGGAACAAGGCCCGGGCCTAAAGGCCGCTCATTTGATTTGCAATATGCAGGAACCTGAAGATCCCTGGATCCCGCGGGGGCGTTTCCAGGGCCTGAAGGCTGGGAAAGAGTGCCGCATTTGGCCGGGACGCACGAAAGGCATGCCTCAGGGGCTAAAGCCCGCAGTTTTATTGGGCATTTTGCGGCACGGCTAAAGCCGTGCCCTGACGCTTCTGGCAGTCCGAGAGAAGATTTTCCGCAACCTCTAAGGCCCGGTCATTCTGAGGGCATTTTGCGGCACGGCACCCGACCCAGAGGGTTCACCGGTACCCGGCCGTGCCCTTTCAAGGCTATCGCACACTGTGGTCCAAAAGCTTCATGCGATTGCCCTGTGCGCGCCGAAGCCATGCAACCTGGCTTAAATGACTGTCCTGTATAATCCGATGTTGTTTTGAATCGGTGGCAACGGAGGACTCAAATGGGCGTAGTACTCGTGATTCTGCTGGCGATCGCCGTTATCTTCGCGCTCTCGCTGGTTATGGGAAGCTTTTTCACCGTGAACACGGCGCAGGTGGCCGTGATTACGCGCTTCGGCAAGTTTCTTCGGGTAGCCGAGCCCGGCTTGAACTGGAAGTGGCCGTACTTCGATTCCGTGGCCGGCATGGTGAGCCTGCGCGTAAACCAGATTACGCTGACCATGGAGACCAAGACCAAGGACAACGTCTTCGTCACCATTCCGATTTCAGTGCAGAATCGGGTTCGTCCGGAGAAGGTCTACGACGCCTACTACAAGCTCTCCGATCCGGTGGCGCAGATCAAGAGCTATGTGGAGCAGGTGATTCTGGGCCACGTGCCGGGCATGACGCTGGATGAAGTTTTCGCCTCGCAATCGTCGATCGCCGCGGCCGTCAAGCAGGAGCTGGACGCGGACATGGCCACCTTCGGCTACGAGATCGTCAATGTGCTGGTGACCGACATCGTTCCCGACGCCAAGGTGAAGTCGGCCATGAACGACATCAACGCCGCGCAGCGCGAGCAGGTGGCCGCCAACGCCCGGGGCGAGGCGGAGAAGATACTGGTGGTCAAGAAGGCGGAGGCCGAGGCGGAGAGCAAGGCTCTGCAAGGGCAGGGAATCGCGAATCAGCGCAAGGCGATCATCGAGGGCTTGCAGGTCTCCATCGAGCAGTTTCAGAAAGTGGTGGATGGGGCATCGTCGAAGGACGTCATGCAGTTGGTGATGGTGACGCAGTACTTCGATACGCTGAAGTCCATCGGCGAGAGCGACAGAACCAACACGCTGTTTCTAGCTCACGCGCCGGGCGCCGTGAAGGAGGTCTCGGAGCAGATACTCCAGTCCATGCTGGTGGCGGAGAGATCGAATTGACGATGGAGCCGGCAGGCTGATCGCTCTTTCGCCGGCTTACGCCGCGCGTCGCCGTGGGGGCACACGGCGACGCGCGGCATCGTCTGGACAGAGGGGAAGATCTACCGCTTGACGATCTTCTCTAGCCGGGGATCCTGCCAGAGAGCGGTGAAATCCGGGTCGAAGTACACCTTGGCCAGATCCGGGTAGCGCAACTCCTTGGCCCTGCTCAGGTACTCCAGGGCGCCATCGGGGTTGCCGCGCTTCATATACGATTTCGCAATCATGAACGCAACCCGGGCGCGCTGCTGCGGCGTCGATACCTGGGCAATCACTCCGTCCTGGGTGCTGGTCAGGATATCGGCGTCAAGCTCCAGGGCGCGGGCGTATTCATTCATGGCGCGATCCGTCTCACCCAGCCCGAACCAGGCTTCGGCCAGGTTGAGATGGGTGGGCGCGCTCGACTCGTCCATCGCCAGGGCCTGCTTGAGGTAGACGACGGCCGCCTTGTATCTCTTCTGCATAAGGTTCACCGCGCCAAGGTTGTTCATCGCCGGAGTGAGCTGGGGGTCGAACCTCAGGGCTTTTCCAAAGGCTCTGTTCGCCGCTCCCTTCTCGCCCAGTTGCAGATCCGCAATGCCCAGCTTGTTGTACAGCATGGCATTGTCGCGGGAGATGCGGAGGGCTGCCGTGTAGTCGTAAACGGCTCCCGCGTAATCCTTGTTAATCCGAGCCACGTCGCCCCTTACCTCTGCGATCCTGGCTTTTTCCATCACGCCGGTATTGGGCGCGTTCCCCGTGGGTTCTGTTCTTCCGTACGGGGCCGCGCACATCAGCAGGCTCGCCGCCGCCAGCATCATCAGTCTCTTCATGGGATCACCTCTCCTGCGCAAGAGCCTTTTTTGCGGGAGGCCTCAGTTGCGCTTTCCGGCTCCGGCAATCTGCTCGCTGCATCGATTCCAGTAGAGATCGCCCACGGGCGGCGCACAACGCTATACCTGCTACCTGCCCGCTGCGCTCAGGTTAAATCGCCGCCAAGCGCCGTCGAACTCATAGTCCCGCTTCTACTTGCGGCCGTTGAGCTGGCGGCGCGGTGTGGCTGGCCGGAGGCAAGCGAGGGAGGTTACACGCCGTTACATACCAATTTCCCTCACCGCCGCAACCGTTAAGCGCTTCCCAAATCAAGGACCGGGGCGCTATAGCATTACAATCAGTCCGGATAAGGATGGGGATGAAGAGGATGGCGATGGAAGGCCCAGAATCGACCGATCTCGAAGCCCAGCGCGCGGAACTGGAGGCGGTGCTTGAGAAGCGCTTTGCCGGGCAACTCCACCAGATCAAGGAATACTCCGTTGGAGTGGAAGTCTTCCATCGCGGAGCTTCCTTCGATCAGAACTCGGACTCGATTGTGCGCGTCGAGGCCAACCGCCTGCGCAAGCGCCTGGCCGCATACTACGCCGGGGCCGGCGCCTCGCATCGGCTCCATATAGCCATTCCTTTGGGACAATATGTTCCGGAATTCGAGTCGGCTGCCCCGCCGCCGAGCGCGGGACCGCCGCCAGCCGATCCCCCCGCGCTAGGCCAGATCGGAATTGAGGGCGCCGCAACCCGGCAGGCGGAACCGGGGTTTCATCTCTCCGGCCGCCGGACCCGGTGGTTTGCCGCCGCCTTCGCGGTTCTGTTATTGGGTCTCGGCTGCGCCTGGCTTGTTCTCATCCAGACGAAGCAGACCCCGCCGGCGGCAGTATCGAATCAGCCGTCTGAACTGCCCGCGGAATCGCACCTTGGCCCGCCCATGGGCGAGGAGGTTCGCATCCTGGCCGGCGCGGGCCGCAGCTTTGTCGATCATGCGGGGAAGTTGTGGAACGCCGATGCGTGGTTCAGTGGCGGCACAGCGGTGCAAAGCTCCGTGCTGAACATATGGCGCACGCAGAACCCCGGCTTCTACCGCACCAGCAGGCAGGGACAATTCAGCTATGCGATTCCTTTGAAGAAGGGCATCTACGAACTGCGCCTGCACTTTGCGGAGACGGTCTATGACCCGGAGTCCACCGGAACGGGCGGAGAAGGCAGCCGCCTCATGACCTTGCGCGCCAACGGCCAAACGCTGCTGACGCGCTTCGATATCGTGGCCGACGCCGGAGCCAGCCGCACCGCCGATGTAAAGGTGTTCACGGATATTCAACCGGCGGCGGACGGGCTGCTGCACCTCGATTTTTCAGGGGAGGACGGGAAGCAGGCCATTCTCTCAGCCATCGAGATTCTGCCCGGCTTTCGAGGACGCATTCGCCCCGTGCGCGTGCTGGCCCGCCAGACGCCCTACTACTCCAACGATAGCCACTGGTGGAGCCCGGACAATTACTTTGAGGGCGGCCAGTTGGCTGCCTATTCGACCCCGGTGAAGGGAACCGACGATCCTGAACTCTACGAAACCGAGCGCTGGGGAAACTTCTCCTATGCGATTCCCGTAGCGCCGGGTAGATACTCGGTATCGCTGCTCTTCGCCGTGCGCCACGGCGACTGGGACGAGTCTTCATCCCCAGCCGGAGAGAACAGGACTCCAGTCGCCCACGTCTTCAATGTCTTCTGCAATGGAAATGTTCTCCTCAAGAACTTCGACCTTGCCAAGGAGGCGGGGCAGACGGACGTGGCGGTTCGCAGGTTCACGGGCCTGGAACCGAATGCCCAGGGCAAATTGCTTCTGAACTTCGTTCCGGTGGAGGGCTATGCAACCGTGACCGGAATCGAAGTTCTTCCCGAGTAATCCTCCGCGCGTGCCCGGACGCGCTCGCCAAAAGCATGCGGGTTTCCGTCTTTGCGGGAATCGCCGCAGATGTATATAAAGGAAATGCACCCGTGCGGATTTCGCGCCGCCGCTCTGCCCGGCCCAGACGAAAATGTTGACGCATTCGACACTGCCGGCGAGAAGCACGTATGCAAGACGCCGCTGGCGAATCGCATGGCTGCTCGGCCTCGGAGTTCTCGTCAACTACTTCGATCGAGTCAACCTGTCGGTTTCTCACGATTCGCTCTACATTGCATTCGGCATCTCCAACGTGACCTTCGGCTGGCTCTCGGGCGCCTACAATTGGACCTACGCTTTGTGCCAGTTGCCGATCGGAGTCTTGCTTGACAAATTCGGCGTCCGGCGCATTGGACGAATCAGCGCATTCCTGTGGAGCATAGCCTCATTCGCCGCGGCAGTTACGCCGAACCTGGGCGGGCTGTTTGCTGCCAGATTCGCTCTTGGAGTTGGGGAAGCGCCCACATTCCCCGCGAATGCAAAGGCCATCGGCTATTGGTTTCCAGCGCGCGAGCGCAGCTTTGCAACCTCGCTCTTCGACGCGGCGGCAAAATTGGCCTCGGCCATCGGGGTTCCGGTCATCGGCATCGTCCTGATCAAAGTGGGCTGGCGCTGGAGCTTTGCGGCAACCGGTATCGTCAGCTTTCTCTATTTCCTGCTTTTCTGGCGCATCTATCGCGATCCGGACGAGGACGCGGCATTGGGCGATGCGGAGCGGGAGTACATAGAGGAGCAAGTTATCGATCCAGGCGCGCGGGCAAAGCCGCTTGCGCCGCCGGCCTCGCTCTGGTCCCTATTGAAACAGCGCAAGGTCATCGGCATGGTGCTCGGCTTCGGCTCGTACAATTATGTCTTTTACCTCTTGCTATACTGGCTGCCAAGTTATCTCTCCTTTGCGCTGCACATCGACATACTGCATTCGTTTCTCTACACCAGCGTGCCGTGGCTCTTTGCAACCTTCACCGACCTTGCCGTGGGCGGCTGGCTGGTGGATGCGCTGATCCGGCGCGGCTGGGATGCAAGCCGCGTGCGCAAGATCGTGCTGGTGGGCGGCACGACCTGCGGCCTTGGCATCTTCGGCGCGGCCAATACCCACAGCGCGCAGCAAGCTCTGATCTGGATCAGCGTATCCATCGGCGGCTTGGCCGCGGCGGCGCCGGTCGGCTGGTCGATCCCGTCGCTGATAGCCAGCAGAAACAACGTCGGGAAGGTGGGCGGCATCATGAATTTTTCCAGCCAGATTTCGGGAATCGCGGCAGCCAGCATCACGGGTTATCTGGTGGACGCGCGGCATTCCTACGCCTGGGCTTTTGGACTGCCCGCGATCTATCTTGCCATCGGAATCGCCGCGTACATCTTTCTGCTGGGAAAGATTGAGCCGCCGCATGAGAGCCCCGCAGCCTTCGATGGCGTATCCTGATCCGGAGCAAGGCGCGAAGGGCCGGCAGCGCGCCGGAGAAGCGAGTGCTTGAGCTATGCAATCCCGCCGGAAGTTATATCTTTCCCGAGTAACATGGAGATCGAATGAAGGCGTTGCTGCTATCGGCGTAGAAGCAACACGGCATAGCAGACATGCCTGCGATTCGGGAATGGGCGGACCTTCGAGACATCGGGTTTGCTTGCCCACAGGCACGCGGGCGTGTTCGACTGGAGGCCGAAGGGGTACGACCCACATGGCTTACATCCTTGCACTGGACCAAGGGACGACGAGTTCCCGGGCGATTCTGTTTGACGAAGCGGGCGCGATTGCCGCTGTGGCGCAGCAGGAG
The DNA here is from genome assembly GCA_049521195.1 of Occallatibacter sp. Lineage (GTDB taxonomy): Bacteria > Acidobacteriota > Terriglobia > Terriglobales > Acidobacteriaceae > Telmatobacter. The sequence continues at coordinate 9,701 of JBEKPA010000039.1, read as the reverse complement.
TTCGAGCAGTTCTACCCGCGGGCGGGATGGGTGGAGCACGATCCAATGGAGATCCTGACCAGCCAGCTGGCCTGCGCGGTCGCGGCGCTGGGGCGGGTGGGGGCGCGGCCCAGGGACGTGGCGGCCATCGGCATTACCAACCAGCGCGAGACGGTGATTGTGTGGGAGCGGGCGACGGGCAAGCCGATTTATCCGGCCATCGTCTGGCAGGACCGGCGGACTGCTGCGCAGTGCAGCCTTTTGGTCGAGAGCGGCGTGGAGGAAGGAGTCTCCGCGAAGACCGGGCTGGTGCTGGACCCCTATTTCTCGGCGACCAAGGTGGGCTGGATTCTGGACCACGTGGAGGGCGCGCGGGCGCGGGCGGAGCGCGGGGAGCTGGCCTTTGGGACGGTGGACAGTTGGCTCATTTGGCACCTGACCAGCGGGACGAGGCACGTGACCGACGTGACCAATGCATCCAGGACGCTGCTCTTCAATATCGTCAAGGGCGAGTGGGACGGGGAGCTGCTGCGCATCTTTGGCGTTCCTGAAAGCATGCTGCCGGAGGTCGTTTGGTCTAGCGAGCGGGTGGGCGAGGTGACCACCACGCTAGGGTTGGGCGGCGCGACGATTGCGGGCATTGCCGGGGATCAGCAGGCAGCGCTTTTCGGACAGTTGTGCTGGCGGGCGGGCGAGGCCAAGAACACCTACGGCACGGGCTGCTTTCTGCTGCAGCACATCGGCACGGAATTTGCGCGCTCACGGCACAGGCTGATAACGACGCTCGCGGCCAGCGCCAGCCGCCGCCTGGAGTACGCGTTCGAGGGCAGCGTCTTCATCGGCGGGGCGGTGGTGCAGTGGCTGCGCGACAATCTCAAGCTGATCGGCTCGTCGGCCGAGGTGGAGCAGTTGGCGGCCGGCGTGCCGGACTCGGGAGGAGTGGTGATGGTGCCGGCGTTTGTCGGCCTGGGCGCGCCGCATTGGGACCCGCACGCCGGCGGCCTGCTGATCGGCCTGCGCCGCGACACCACGCCGGGACACATTGCGCGGGCGGCCCTTGAGAGCATCGCCTTCCAGGTGGCCGACGTGCTGGAGGCCGTCGAAAGCGAGACGACGCCGCTGGCGGCGCTGCGCGTGGACGGCGGCGCGGCGGTGAACAACCTGATGATGCAGTTCCAGGCCGATGTGCTGGGCGTGCCGGTGGTGCGTCCGCAGGTGACGGAGACCACGGCCCTGGGCGCTGCCTACCTGGCGGGATTGGCGACGGGTTTCTGGGCGGGGCCGGAGGAGTTGCGGGCCAAGCGGCAGAACGATACGCGCTTTGAACCGAAGATGACGCCCCAGGAACGAGCCGAGCGGCGCGGGCGCTGGCGGCGGGCCGTGGAACGGGCGAAGAACTGGAACGCATGAGAGGCTGCCTGGAGGCAGCGCGAGATTGTCCCCCTACACCATCGCCCGCTCCTTCACGATCAGGTCGTTGTTCGGACAGACGAGGTGGGGCTTCAAAGCCAAACTCACCAGGGTGCCGTTACTTTATCCGAGATTTCCGCGTAGGCCTGAAAGCTGGACTGGCGGTCAACACGCTTGCCCTCCGCCTCCATCGCCTCAATCCGCTTCTGATGCTCTGCCCATGCCTCGCTGATGGTGGCTTTCTTGGCATATTTCACAATCATCGGTCCTCTGGCGCTATCGTCTTCATAGCACTTCGATACGAGAATTGTGCCGCCTTGAAAGGCTGTATTGAAATTGACTCCAGAATCGCCAACCTCGGCATAGGTAGTCTTGTTTCCACAGAAAAGAATCGGATATGCAATAAGAAGCTTCGTTCCACCGTGTACAGACATCGGACGCCCCTTGAGCCACAGGCCAAATACAGGAATGGCCGGGAGTAGCAGGGCCAGCCGAAACAACGAGAAGGTCTGGCCGTCAGAGAATTGATAGCTAAATCCCAAATCCATTAATTGGCCAATTTCGGATTGATACCGAGTTCGAATGCGATGTTCGAGTTCCGGAGAAAAGATTTGGACATGCCCAATGGTGCCGAATATCCAATGGATGAAACGCAATAAACCTCTATCGAACGACTCATTGGGCCATTTTTCCTGCTCCACGGGTTCTGTGGGCCGGTGTCCTTGTAAGTAGCGAAGGATAATCCATGTTCCCTGAAGAGTCCATGTCAATCCCACGCCCACAAGCGCCAGTAAGAGGCGCTGCTCGTTCGGCCACGGAAATTGCAGGGATAGTAAACCTGCGAGGAGACTGCCGACAGACAAGAAAAGGTAAGGGCGCTTGGTGGACATCGAGTGCACCCAGAAAAACATTGCGCATAGCGCACCGGCTGCGACGGGCGCCCAATCGCGTGAGCGCATGAAAAACAGTCCAGCAACGCAACCGCCGACTACAAACGGCAATAAGCAGCCTGTCACCACTGACACTTTGGTGTCATCCTTGCGGAGCATACTCAAAATAATCATGAATGCAAAAACAAGCATTGGCACAAAGTGCCAAAGGGAATGGGGCACACGAATCGTCAACAGCACCGATCCGAAGTAAGAGGAGATAGCGAGTCCCCCGATAAAGACTCTCATAACATGTAGTGCTATCGTGAGTTTATCTCGAAATCCGCTCCGGGTCTTTGGCTCACGCCCTTCGCTGTCTCTTTCCATGTCGTTCTCCTTGCCTGTCCGTCGAATGCAAGAAACTTGCGCAGCCCGCTACACCATCGCTCGCTCCTTCACTATCAAATACTGATTCAGGACCGAGGAGGTGAGGGCTTCGGGGTTGAGGTCGAGGGTGAGCGCGCCCTGCTCGTGGAGGCGGGCCAGCAGCAGTTCGCGGCGGCCGGCCATCTCCTGCGCGGCGGCGGCGCGAAACATCTGCTCCACATTTTGAGGCCGGGCCTGGGCGATGGACTCCACGTCCGGCTGGGCCATGGCGACAAACAACAGCACATGGCGGCGCAGCAGTTGCACCGCGCCGTCGATGACTTCGGGGCGCATGGCGGTCTCGGCCAGGTCCGTCACCCACAGAATCAGCGAGCGGCGCGGCTGCAGGCGGTTGAGCAAAGCCGTGGCGCGCAGGTGGTCGGCCTCGCCGGACTCGGCGTGGACCTGGGCCAGCGACTCGATCAACTGGCGCAGGTGGGCCGCGCCGCGGCCGGGCAAGAGCCGCTGCTGAATCCCCTGCCCATAGGCCAGCAAGCCGACGCGGTCGCCGGAGAAGAGGGCCAGTTGGGCCAGAGCCACAGCCGTTGTGCAGGCGTGGTCGAGCTTGGAGTGGACCTTTTGATTCTCGAAGGACTTTCCCTCAGGGGCTAAAGCCCCAGGCTTTCTACCGCGCGCATCGGCACGACTGAAGTCGTGCCCTGACGCTTCGTGCAGCCCCGCTGACGCCTCTGACAGTCCAGCCGACGCTTCGTGCAGCCCTGCTGACGCCTCTGACAGCCCAGCTGACACTTCCGGCAAGTCAGAATGAGTCCTTCCGCTGGCTGGGGAGTCGTGCAACGGCAAGGAGCCGGGATGAGCCAGGGCAACCCGCGAGCGCATCAGCCGCCCGCAGTCGAGCACGATCCAGACCGGCTGGCTGCGCTCGGTTTGGAACTGGCGGGTGATGGGGCTGCCGCGCCGCGCCGTGGCCGTCCAGCAGATGTCGCGCAGGTCGTCGCCCTCGCGATACTCGCGCAGGCTCTCGAAGTCGCGGCCCAGGCCCCGCTGCTGCGCACGCCGCAGTTGCAGGTCGATCTGGCGGCTGCGGGCCAGGAAGATCTGCTGCTCCTCGCCGGTGCGCAGGGCCGGGTAGACGCGCACCGTCTGGGTGAGCGGCGCTTTGGCCCAGCGCTCGGTGAGCCCCAGCGAGGAGCGATAGCGCACGTAGAGCCAGCCCGTCTCCCAGTCGCCGCGCTCCTGGGGCTCCACGCGATAGCGCAGGCTGGCGGGGACGCGGGGGAAGGCCATCAGCCGGTGAGTGGCCGGCTCGGCAACGAGAGCCGGGGGCAGATCGTCCACCAGCCGGCACTCCACGATCATGCGGCCCTGGTTCTCGACGGTCAGCTCGATCTCCGTCTGGCTGTCGAGGGCCGGAGCGTTGGACCAGGAGCGGCCGGCGGTCAACTGCTCGGGGCGCGGCAGACGCAGGCCGTCCACGAGCGCCGCCAGCAAAACCACCGCGTCCCAGGCCAGCATGACGTAGGCCAGCCGCCCGAACCGGAAGCCCGCAATGAGCCAGAGAAAGCCCACCGCCAGCAGGCCGATGGCTCTCGGCGTGAGGCCGAAGCCCCAGCGGCGGCGGCGTTCGCAGACGGCGCGCACCGGATCGGGATGGAGGGACGGAGAGATCATTGCCGCGGCACCGGCACGGCCGCAATCACGTCGGCCAGGACGCGGTCGGCGTCGAAGCCCTCCAACTCGGCCTCGGGCTTGAGCATGATGCGATGGCGCAGCACAGGCTGCACGGCCCTCTTCACGTCGTCGGGCACCAGGTAATCGCGGCCATCGAAGGCGGCAGCCGCCTGGGCTACGCGCATGATGCTCACGGCGGCGCGGGGGCTTGCGCCCAGCAGCAGCGTGGGCCATTCGCGGGTGCGCCGGGCAAGCGAGAGGATGTAGCCGTACAGCTCCGGCTCGATGCGGATGGCGCGGACCTCGGCGCAGGCCGCTTCCAGCAGGCCCCCGGGGATGGGCGCAATGGAGGCATCCTCCAGCAGCCCTGCGCCCGACCCCGCGTGGTGCCGCTCAAGAATCTCCAACTCCTCTTGCTCTGCGGGATAGGCCACGCGAATCTTCAGCAGGAAGCGGTCCAACTGCGCCTCGGGCAGCGGATACGTGCCCTCGAAATCCACCGGATTCTGGGTGGCGAAGACGGTGAACCAGGCGGGCAGCGGGCGGCGCACGCCGTCGGTGGTCACCTGGCGCTCTTCCATGCACTCCAGCAGCGCGGCCTGGGTGCGCGGAGGCATGCGGTTGATCTCATCCACAAGCAGCAGATCGGTGAAGACCGGCCCCTGGTGGAAGCTGAAGTTCTGGGCATCGGAGGTTGCGCCGGGGCGGAAGATGGTGGTGCCCAGAATGTCTGCCGGCATCAGGTCCGGGGTAGCCTGCACGCGCTGGAAGCCCAGGCCGAGGAGCCGGCCCAGAGCCTTGACGATCAGCGTCTTGGCGATGCCCGGCACGCCCTCCAGCAGCGCATGGCCCTGGCAGAGAACGGCGATCAGGACTTCTTCGATCGCCCCTGCCTGGCCGGAGATTACCCGCCCCAGCTCCGCGCGGGCGTGGGCGATGAGTTGGTTGGTTGCGCTGAGCTGGCCAATAGCCTGGACCGGCTGCGGCTCGATCTCCGCGGTCAAACCCTCGCTCGCGGCCGCGCCTGGCTCCTGATTCGGCTCTTGATTCGCGTCTTGATTCGTTTCGTGATCCGTTTCGTGGCTCATGAAGCCCTTTCTTGCTGTTTGGAATGAATGTTCTCAGATATCGGAGTCTGGCCGCCGGGTTTTTGTGCGGCGAGAAGCTCTTCCTCGCGCTCATGCAAGGCCTGCACCAGCTTGAGCGCCTGGCCGGGATCGATTGTTTCGCCCCATGCGGCGTCTTCGCAGGCGGCCAGATCGGTCTCCAGGCTGTCGCCGGCCTGGGGAAAGCGGCGGCGAATGGCCGCGGCCAGCTCAACCGCGCCCATCTGGCTGCCGCGCGAGCCGTCCGCCCCGGCGAACCGCAAACTATGGCGCCGGAAGCGCTCCCAGGCAATAGCCACCGCCGTGGAGGCCGCTCCGGCCTTGCGGTAGAGCGAACCCAGCGCATCGAGGAACTCGATGGGCGCGGCGCGCGCGGGCAGAGGCAGGTCGCGCACCGGCCCGCTGCGCCGGCTGAAGCTGAAGATGACCAGCAGGCCCAGCGCCGGCATGCCAATCCAAAGCATGTTCAGCGCCGGCCCGGCGGCAAAGCTCCAGTTGGAGCGAATCACCCCGTGCAGCGACTCGTCCCAGTAGAAGCGATGGCCCTCGCGCGGACCCAGCGAGTTGAGCAGCAGGTCGAGATCGTGGGCGCGGGCCAGGCTGCCGTTCTCAAGCGGCGTGGAGTTGGCCCACCACACGGCGTGGCCTTTGCCCCAGTCGAACTCCACCACCGCCGGCTGCCCCGCGCAACTGTACTCCACGCGGTGCGCCGGGTTGCCAACCGTCCAGGCCGCTTCGGGCTTCATCCACACCTCGCCCGAGTTAGCGAGCGGGTCCAGCCCCTCGGGCTCCAGTTGACAGGCGGTCGAATCGAGATCCTTTCGCTTGCGGCTGGCCCTGCCGGGCAGAATGGATCCGCCCCACAACCCGGTCGCAATCACCCGCCCCCCGCGCTCCAGAATCTTCCGCACCGCCTTGATGTCCTCCGGTTCGTGGGACAAGGGCTGGGCGAAGATCACCACCGTCTCGGGCCCCGCCGTGGGAGCCAGTTCGGCGAGCGGACGCTCCCAGCGCTCGACTTGGTAACCGGAGCGGAGCAGCGTCTCATAGGCGGCGCGCGCGCCGTGCTGGCCGGAAAGATAAGTCGAGGGCAGGGGATTGTCGTTGTCGTTTTCCCTGGGCGTCAGAACGCCAGCCAGGATTGCCAGCCCCAATCCAATGCCCAGGCACCAGAGCAGCAGGCGGCGGTCCTTGGCGTCGAGCGAGGGAAGAAACCACGAAGGCAGGCGCAGCTTGGGAATCCGCTGATCCTTGGGCAAACGCAGGCGCCGCACCAGGAGCCAGACAAAATAAGCTACCGAGAAACACGTCAGCGGCAGTTCCCAATAGGCCCAAAGCGAGGAGAGAAACTTCATCGCGCCGCGCCTCCCCTGGCTCCACTTGCGGCGATCAGAGCGGCCGCCAGTTGCTCGGCGTCGCGGTAGTCGCTCTCGCCGGCCGCGCGCCCGCCGTACCATATGCGCTCAAAGCTGCCGGTAAGCGTGGCCAGCCCGGCCTTGCGCGGGTCTTCCGGGGCTACCAGCGCCAGGTACTCGCGGGGAGTGCGGGCGCGGTCCGCCGGCCACAGCCGCCGCGATTCGAGGCGCGAGATCGAGGCCCAGTAGAGGAAGTGAATCGCCTCGCGCCACTGGCCCGCCGCGGCGGCCTGGCGGGCGTCTTCGAGCCACAGTTGCCAGTCGCGGGCCGAGGCGGCTCCGGCGCCTGGTAACCCGCCCTCCGGCACCAGGCGGGTGCGCCATCCGCGCTCCAGTTGCAGCAAGCCCCAAACCAACCCCACGCAGACGCCCAGAATGAGTCCCCACAGCAGGAGGCGGCCGAGCCACACCGAGCGGGAGACGACTTTGGAGATGCTGGCAACGATGCGGTCGATGGCGCGGCCGATCCAGTGCCTCAGCCATCTTGCAATCTTGTCCAGAACGGAATCCTGCGCCGCCGGCTCCTCCAGGTTGCGGAAGCTGGGGTCGGCCAGCACTTGCGTCATCGTGGCGCGTTCCTGGGTGTGCATGGGCGGAGCGGCGGGCGCGGCATCGATCTGAGCCAGGTCCCGGTCCAGCCGCGCCGTGGCGTCCTTCAACAACTGCGCCGTGGCGCGCGCCTGGGTGCGCGCGAGTTCCTCGGCCGGCGCGCCCTTTGCCCCAGGTGCGGGCGTGGCGTCAGGCTTGGCAGCAGGCTTGGCGGTAGCCGTGGCGGCTGGCTTGGCAGCTTGCTTCGCGGCGCGTTCGGCGGCGGCCTTGTCCTGGTTGCGCACCTGGGTAAGCAGCGCCCGAAGCCAGCCGTAGCTCACCAGCCGCCGTGCGGATTCGCCTGCGCTGGCGTTTGCGCCCGCCGGGGCTGGCGCGGCGGAGGGAAGACGATCATCGGTTCCAACCAGCGCGGGATCGCAGGTTGCGGCATCCCGCGCTTTGGCGCAGGCCTCGACGACCGCCGTGAGCGCTTGCAGGTGGCCGCGATACTCCTCGAGCGAAACATCGCGCTGCTGGCTGGCGGCAGGGGCAGTGTGAGCAGCGGCAGGGGGAGCATCGGCGCGGCCCTGCGCCGCGGCCAAAAACGCAGCCAGAGCAACGCCTGCCAAAACCGACCGAGCCTTCACGGCTGGATTTCCTCCTCAGTGGGCGCGATGGGGCTGTCTCCGCCGCGCGGAGTCGAGGGCGCGGTCATTCCAGCCTCTTCCATCATCCTCTCGATGTCATACCCTTCATGCCGTATGCGCTGATCATAGTAGAAAAGGGTCGCGGCGATGGGGTAGGGCGTTGGCGGTCACACGGCTTCTCCTGCCTGCTGCGTTGCGGGCGGCGGGCCGTCCTCGCGCAGGCGCTGGTCGTGGTAGAGAACTGCGAGAGCCGTAGTTACAGCGGCGTAATTCAGCGAGATGAAAAGAATCATCGCGCCTAAGGCGCAGAGCCCCAACAGGCCCAGGCCGATATAACTCCATGGGGCCGCCGGATGAAGGCCGGCCACCGCGGCGACGCCGACACCGACCGCAACCACCACCCCGACCGCAATTTCGGCAACAAAGATGCCGGCATAAAGAGCGGCATAGATGACAAGGATGACGAGAAAGATGCGGCCCTTTGCGCCGTAGGTGAGCTGAAAGCTGCGCTTGATGGCGGCCGACGCAGTCAGCCCTTCCGCCACGCAGGCTGGGAATGCCAGCGAAAGCCGCAACCCCATCAGAATGCAGTAAACAATGGCTCCAAGGTACAACAGGATGACCAGAGGCAGCAGGAAGAAGAGCGCCGGAGCAGGCGTTCCGCCACTGCGGGCAAAGGCGGTTGCCCCCAGCAGAACCGCCGCCTCGATCACGAGAAGCGGAAGACAGGCGTAAACGTAGCAAAGCACAAGCAGCAACAGGTACCGCCCGCCGCGCCGCCAGGCCAGCCCATAAGCCTCGCGAAGGGTGACTTTGACGCCTGAGTCCGCCTGCACGGAGGCATGGCTCGCCGCCGCCAGATAGATCGAGAAGATCGCCAGGCTTAACAGGGCGAAGCCAATGAAGACCGGGACAATGATCGCTGGGGTCAAAGCGTGGAGCATCGCTTCCGGCGAGGGCGGGTTGGGCCATTGACGAATCATCAGGATCCAAAGGGCCGCCTCCAGCGAAAAAACGAGCACAAGGACGATCCCCGACGGATTCGCCGCAATGCCGACCAGCAGTTTGAAATAACTGCGCGCGAGTCGGTAAGTGCGGTCAAGAACCTCTCCGATGGTCTTAGAGCGGGGGGACGCAGGCGCGGCCACCGCTGGGAGATAGGAGACATCGGCTGGGACGGACGGAACAGGAACATTGGATTCGCTCATAAAGACTCCCTCAGTATCCTGGTGGCGGTTCTGTGGGCCGGGGAAACTCTCCAGATTGCGGCGCCTCGTTCTCGGGCACCGGAGCAGCGCCGGGTTCAGCCGCGAGCGCGGGCACGGTCATCCCGGCGGCCTGCATCATCCACTCGATATCGAAGCCCTCCTTGCGGATGCGCTGGTCGTAGTAGAAGAGGGTGAGGCCGGTGGCATACATGGGGCCGATAAAGCTGTTGGTGAAGAAGCCCACCACCTGCTGCGCCACCTGCACCCACATGGGCAGCACGCCGTGCTGCTTGACCGCGGCAACGATAAAGAACATCTGGGTGATGAGCGCCAGCCCGATCTGAATGATGGCGATCAGCAGCCCAAGAAGGAAGATGCGTCCCCACGACCCCCTGCTGAGTACAACGCTGCGGCGGAGCGCTTGCCGGGCCTTCAGGTCTTCCACCACCGAGGCCGGAACGGCCAGCGAATAGCGCAAAGC
>JBEKPA010000038.1:0-17958 GCA_049521195.1 Occallatibacter sp. | reverse complement strand
CCACAAATTGCTTGCGGGCCTGCTGGAAGAGCGTATCCAGCGTGCCTACTACATCGCCGGAGGTGGCCGCAAGGCGGGAAGCGGGACCGGGAAAGTCGATGAAACCCTTGAATGTGTAGCCCAGATGCCGGATGCTATCCAAGTGATGACGCAGGGCCTGCGCCTCAGGCCCGGTGCCCACGATGAGCACATTGCGGGTGCCCACGCCGCGGTCGAATCGCCGGTAGATCAGCACCCGGTAAGCGAATCGGCGCAGGCTGAGCGAGACGGCCACCAGGCCCACCGTGCCCAGCACAATGCTGCGCGGAATATCCTCGGCATGAACCAGGTAGAGCGTTCCGGTGAGAAGCAGACCCGCGGTGAAACAGGCCTGGGCGCTCAGTCTCTGTTCATGCAGAAAGCTGGCCAGGCGGGCCGGGTCATAGAGATGAAGCCGCCGGCTGATGACCATCAGCGCGATCGTAAACCCGCAAAAAAGCGCCAGCAGAATGCCCATCGATCGCCCATGAATGAGCGTGCCGCGCCAGAATCCCTCCGCGCCCGCCACTGGCCCCGAATGAACCTTGTACAGTGTGGCGACGATCGCCGCCCCAAGAACCGTGATTCCATCCAGAGTCATCCACAGCCTGGGGGCGCCCCGTAAGCTGCGCGTGGAATCAGGTACCGCTCCGCCCGCCCACTCAGGGGAAGAGGCCGCCGAAGCTGAAGCTCCCTGCCAGAATTCCGATGTTGCCATATACGTTCGCAGACCTCAAACATTCGGGGGGAGGGTGGGAACCAGCTTCCCACGAATAACCCATCAAGGGAAAAAACACAATGTGCCGCGGAGAGCCGAACCATTTCCCTGTTGAACAATCCTTTTCTGCCCTGGGCTGCGTGTCACCATGCAACCCGCTCCGTTGCCGGCAATGAGCGACACTGGCCCGGTTGCGCCAAGTCGCGGCACTCACATCTTACGTTACCCTTGTCCCGCGCCAGACAATCTTGGATCGGCGCCGAACATCCTTGGTTAACAACAAGCCCGGTCAGCAGCGAACCCCGCGCCGCCCCAAGAGGATTGAATTCCCCACAACTGGATGCGGCCCGTGGCATCAAAGCCAATGACAATCGCCGCGCCCGGAGAACCAGCTTTCGCTGGGATGAAAATCAATGGAACAAACCAACTGTGCCAAACCGTGCCCGGCCGCGGTATCCCCAATTCGGGTGACTCTTTCCCTTCAAACGTGCTTTCCGGTCCTTGGGAAAAGCCAACAACTCAAGCATAGCCCGCGAGCGCCTCTCGAAGGCAAGAGAAATCGCATAATGCGCTGGTTACTAGATGATAAATTATTCATTCCGAAGGTAATACATAGGCGTCCAGCGTCAGGAACTGCTGAATATGAGGGTCGGCGGAGGCCAGAAACCCTTGCACCGGCCCGAAGAACCGCGCCCGGCCCTGATCAAGGAAGAGCACCCGATCGGCGAGCCGTTCGGCAAACCGCATATCGTGCGTCACCACAATGCTCGTAAATCCAAGCTGCCGCTTTAGACGCTGGATCAGGTCCCCCAGGCGGCGGGCGATAATCGGGTCCACCATGGTGGTTGGCTCATCGTAAAGCACCACCTCGGGCTGCGCCGCCAGCGCGCGGGCGATGGCCACGGCCCGCTTGCGCCCAGTGGAGAGGCTGGCGGGGAATGCCTCCGCCACATCCTCGGCTCCCACCAGGCCGATCAATCGATCCACCATCTGCTGGAGCTGGTCCTCGGAGAGGCCTCCACGCTCCCGGAGCGGAAAGGCGACGTTCTCGCGCACGCTCAAGGAATCGAAGAGAGCGCCGTTCTGGAAGACCATGGTCACGCGCTTGCGAATGGCCTGCATCTCGCTTTCACTCAGGCCGGTGATCTCCTGGCCTTCGACGCGGATGGAGCCGGAGTCCGGCTTCAGAAAGCCCATCAGCATGCGCAGGGCCACGGACTTGCCTACGCCGCTGCGGCCCAGGATGCAGAGCGTCTGGCCGCGATCGACTGAGAAGCTCACATCCTCCAGAACCGGCCGGCCATCGAACGAGATGCCGACGTGGCTGAAGGCGATGATGGGTTCCGAGGCCTCCGCGGCAGCCGGTTCGGGCAGCTTTAGCTCTTCGGCGAGCTCATCTCCCAACTCCTCGGAGAACTCCGGATTGGGGGCGGAATCGAAGGTTGCCATGCAATCAGATTACGCGATGGGGTTCGAGACGGTTGCGGCTTTTGTCTTCCCAGTTGCTGAAAATCCAGACCTGGTGCACCCAGGCGCCCCGGAACCCAAACACCTAATGAGTGGAACCCTGCCGCAGTTTGGACAGAATGGTTGGCCGTTCGGATTCCAATACCCTGATCTCATCGACATCATCCAGACCAGGATACTTTTTCGTGGTCGCATATTGAAGCCTCTGAATGAACCGGCCGCTCTTTGAATCAAAGATGTACAAGCTGATCGTGTAACGGTGGTGCGCAAAGTGCGTTTCGTCGGTATAGCTCGACTTCTCCATGGCCTTGTAGTCCCAAATATAATCAGCGGTCGCAAGGACTGGAACGCTTGAGAAATGGGGAAAATTCCATAACTTGTATTCACTTTGGTTGGTCAGTTCCACCTTGGGCAAAAGGTTGACAAACTCGCCGTCTCTGACCGTGAGCAAGGAAAAGTGAGTCAATGTGCCGCTGCCGCAGCCGGAAAACATCGCAGTGAAAAGCGTGAGTTCTTTCCCATCCAGCCGACCAACCGCTTTGGCGTTTGGATCCAATCCGAAGATGTACGCAACATCGCTCGAAGGAGCGAGATTATCGCTTGGGGGTGCATAGCAGTGTGCTTCCCCAGTTACTCCCAGGCAGATACGGGCCGGGGTTTTTGGATCGCAGTCTTCAAAATCACCGGGAGCAGTTCTTCCGGGCAATACGCGATACTGGCCTTGGCTGGCTAAATGACAAACATTCGCAACTAGTAAGCCAATGATCCATTTGAATCGCATACTGCATCTCTCTTTCTTCAGACTGATCCGCATAATAGGCAAATTCCAACTCTACCGCCCGACCTCTTCCAGAAAGCGAATCAGCGACTCAATGCCCAGTTCGAAGTTCCTCAGATTGAACTTCTCGTTGGGAGCGTGCAGGTTGTCGTCGGGCAGGCCGAAGCCCATCATCACGCTGGGCAGTCCCAGGTGGCGGGCAAAATCGCCGACGATGGGAATGGAGCCGCCGGAGCGGATGAAGACCGTCTCCCGGCCCCAGACCTCGCGCAGGGCGCGCGTTGCCGCCTGGATATAAGGATTGTCGATGGGAATCAGGCAGGGGTCGCCGGAGTGAATCAGCCGCACCTCCACATCCACTTCGGGGGGCGCAATCCGCTCCACGTAGCTCTTGTAAAGGGCGAAGGATCTGGCCGGCGTCATGCCCGGAACCAGGCGCATGGATACCTTGGCCACTGCCTTGGCGGGGATCACCGTCTTGGCGCCCGCCCCGGTAAAGCCGCCGGGAATGCCGTGCACATCGAGGGTGGGCCGCGCCCAGGTGCGCTCCAGCACGCTGTAGCCGGGCTCGCCCACCAATTGCCGTGCCCCCACCTCGGCGATGCGGTACTGCTCCTCGTCGAAGGGCAGGCTGCGCCAGGCCGCCAGCTCCTCGGGGCTGGGAGGAATGATGCCGTCGTAGAAGCCGGGAATGAGGATGCGGCCGTCCTCGTCCTTGAGGCGGGCCAGAATCTGCGCGATGGCGATGAAGGGATTGGGCGCAGCGCCGCCGTACATGCCGGAGTGCAGGTCGGAACGCGCGCCGCGCACCTCCAGTTCGGTATAGATCATGCCCCGCAGACCTACGCACAAGGTAGGCAGGCCGGGCGCAAACATTTCTGTATCGGAGACCAAGGCAAAGTCCGCGGCAAGCTCCGGCGGTTTGGAGGCGACGAAGTGGGCGATTCCCTCCCCGCCAACTTCCTCTTCGCCCTCGAAGAGCACACGAGCGTTCAGCGGCAGCGAGCCTCGCGCGGCAAGCAGCGACTCCAGCGCCTTCACCTGCGCCCACACCTGCCCCTTGTCGTCCACCGCGCCGCGAGCGTAGAGGTTGCCGCCGCGTTCCGTAGGCTCAAAGGGCGGCGAGAGCCACTCGTCCAGGGGATCGGGCGGCTGAACGTCGTAGTGCCCATAGATCAGCACCGTCGGCTTCCACCCCGCGGACGAATCCGCCGCGGCGGACGCGGGGATCCCGGGTTTGCCATCATCATGCAGCCAGTCGGCGTAGACCAGCGGATGGCCTTCGGTCTCGATCAGCCGCACATTCTCCAAGCCGATGCGCTTCAGTTCAGCGGCCACGGCCTCGGCGGCGCGACGGCAGTCGCCCTTGTGCTCGGGCAGCGTGGAGATCGAAGGGATGCGCAACAAGGCCTTCAATTCATCGAGAAAGCGGGGGTGGTTCCGGCGGGCATAATCGACGGCAGACAAAGGCATGGGCGCACTCCGCAGAAAAGAATTCGACCAAGGGGAGTATAGCCGGTTGCATCGGGCAGCGGCTCGCGATCCGCTTGCGATTCAGAAGCGCTTTCCTTCAACCATGGTGCTTTCCCGTTGACCGCTGTATCGATGAGCGATACAGTAGAGAGGTGATCAAGTCGTTCAAGCACGCGGGGCTTGAGAAGCTCTTCATGGACGGCTCGAAGGCAGGTATTAACCCTGCGCACGCAAGGAAGCTGGAGAATCAGTTGGCGACTTTGAATCGAGCCATCAGTCCCAGCGGGATGAACGTTCCTGGGTGGAATCTTCACCCGCTGCAAAAAGATCTGGCCGGTCATTGGGCCGTCAAGGTCAATGGAAACTGGCGGTTGACATTCCGGTTCGAAGGGCAGGATGCAATCCTGGTGGATTATCAGGATTATCACTAAGGGCTAATCTTGGCGAGGCCCGGCATGAAGGAGGCGAAGATGCGCATGTATAATCCACCCCACCCTGGAAGGATCATCAAGGATGCCATCGCCGCCATTCCAATGAGCGTGACCGGATTTGCGGCGCATATCGGAGTATCGCGGGTAGCGCTCTCCCGCGTCTTGAACGAGAAGGCCGGCGTTACGCCGGAGATGTCCATAAAGATCAGCGAGGCGTTCGGGCAGGATTCGCCTGATATCTGGTTCAATCTTCAGAACGATTACGCCTTCTGGCAAGCGTCGAAGGCAAGGCCGGGACGCAGGAAAGTCGCGCCGCTGCAATCCGCGGCAGCCTGACATAGCGCGGCAGAGCCACGGGCAGAACGTCTTCAATGCGGCTAAGTAGAGGGTGGTAACTCCGCCGATCGGCTCTGGGGTCAGGTCTTCTTCCACAGCCTGACGGTTTTCGGCGGGCAGAATGATGGTCTCAACACCGGCGCGGCGCGCGGCAATGGCTCAGCGGGCGCGGGCGAGAACCACGGTTACGTCGTCCGGCTGCTCAGCGCTTCCAATCCATTCCGCCACGGCATTCGTAATGGCCTGACCGATGCGCGAAAGCGGCTCTTCGCGATGCTCCTGAATCAATGCAATCAGGCGCTCCTCGCCGAATTCGCCTGAGTCGTTCTCCGGCTCCGTCACGCCATCGCTGAACGCGACCAGCAGGTCACCGGGCTGCATCGATACCGTGGATTCATCGTAGGTTGCATCGTCAAACAGCCCGGCGACGGTACCGGATGCAGCCAGGCGCGAAACCCTGCCATCCGCGCTCAGCAGGATGGGCGGCACGTGCCCGGCGTTGCAATAAGTCAACTCGCTCGCGGTCGCGTCATAACACCCCAGGAACATGGTTGCGTATTTCTCCGGCGGTGTGCACCGAAAGACCTGGTAGTTCAGAGTGGCCATCAGCATGGCCGGTGAAAGACGCAACTGGGCGGCGCCGTCCCCCCGCGAGTATATGTGCCGATCGATTTTGGTCAGCGCCCCCGTTTCCAGCGTCGCCGACGTCAATTCCATATCGGGCGCCAGCGAATAGGCACGGACGAACGCGTGCACAGTGGCCATCAAAAGAGCGGCAGGAACTCCCTTCCCGCTGATATCGCCCACCGCCAGCACCAGCCGGTCGCTGCCGAGGGGAATGAAGTCGTAGTAATCCCCGCTCAGCGAACGCGCGGGACGGCAAACGCCGTAGGTATCCAATGAGGCAAGTTCCGTGAACTTGTGGGGGAAGAGCAGGTCCTGCACTTCGTAGGCGAAGGCGAGTTCGCTCTCCATTCGCTGCTTCTGCTTCTGCTCCGCAACCAGCTTGACGAGCGATTCGGTCATGGAGTTGAACGACTGCTCCAATACCGCCATCTGGTCGCGCCCGCGAACTCTAATGCGATGCGTGAGATCTCCGCTGTTCACATGCTCGGTGGCGCGGTAGAGTTCCGCCACGGCGAGCGTAATGCTGCGCGTCAGCCGAAAACCGATAAAGAGCGCCGCCAACTCGACCAGCCCGAGGAGAATTGCGATGACGAGCAGTATGACTTCTACGACCTGCGCATTGTCGCCGAGCGAAGCGAACAAGGTACTATAGATCATCGATGGCCGGGTGACAACACTAATGGCGCCGTCCTGCGATTCTCCAGTTTCCCAGTCAACTGCGCTGAAGACTGAATAGGAACTGAATGCATGATCGAACCGGTTGGAAGGCGCCGGAACGGTTCCGGCCTCCACGCGTCTGCGATCGGCCGGATTGGCATTTGCTGGTCCACCAACCTGGAAGTTGCTCCCAACGCCGGGCGGAAACAAGGTTACCAGGCCCAGCTTGGAAGTTGCCAACTGCAGAAGTTCCGGCGTCATGGGAACGCTGGAGATCACTGCAAGCCGCGAGCCGCCCTGGTCGTAGAGCTTGACCGCGCGCAGGTACAAGCTGTCGCCATCGACGACCAGACCGCTGAAATCCGGCTTGATAGCATCGGGCGCCTTCGCGGGGGGAGCCTTGATGAGCGCGCCGCCGCCGGAGAGCATGAAGCCGTCTTTGCCTTGCCACACGGTAACGGTGCGCTGCGGAAACTCCGCGCCGGTTGAGGCGGCGAGTTCCCCAGCAATATGCCTATCAAGTGGTCTGGAGCTGCCAAGAGTGCTCAGTTGCGACGCCAGGACATCGTTTGCCGCTTTCAAATGCAGCGACACCGATTGCAAATTCGAGACCGCGACATACGTGACAAATTGCCCGGCGAACAGATAGCCGGCCACTCCGGCGAGAAGAAGCAGAAGCACGATCGGAATGACGCCTATAAAAACATAGGTCACGATCAGTCGATGGCGCAGCCGCCACATGATCAGCCGGTAAGCCCAACGGAAGGTGAGCCAAAACGCGCCGAATGCGAAGATAAGGGCAAAGAACTCCGCAAAGCCGCCCAGCAAGGAATGGAGCGCATAACCAGCGATCCAGCGCCGAATGACGAGCAACACGCTCAATCCGCCGGACCACAAAGTGACGCGGCCCCACTTGGTGCGCGGGCGCAGCGTCCGCATGACGCGATTCCGGACAGCATTTGACGCCGAAAGCCTGGACATCGTTGCCCCCTCAGTTTCTTCCTCGCGTGCGACTCACGATAAGCGGCGGCTCCGATCTTATTCTATTTCTCAGCCGTTCCCCAATATATACGCATATGGATTCCAGCGCAGTATCTTCTCTTGGCTGGGTAGAGCCTGGGATATGAAAACTCGCATCTCAGATGCGGCTTCCCTTTAGCCCCGAAACCGTTTTCCGGCGTAGCTGTCCTGGAGGTGGCATGAACGTTGGGGTTGTCTGCAAGGTCTCGTTGTCCGTCGGTCCGATGCTGAGTCGATTCAATGGAGGCTTGGCGCTCCCGATCGCGTCTTCAGACAGGCCGGCAGCCGGAATCCCGGTCTTCCACCCCGGCTGGCGGTCGCGCCTTCTCCATGCTTCCGTAACGCATTCCGGCAGCGTTTTGTTCCCGCCGCAAAATCTTCAAGCTCTGCTTGCTCCTCGGCGCACCGCCCTATGGTAGCCTCCGGTTATAGCGTTTTCGGAGGATGCCGCATACCGAAAGCGATGCACTCAAGCCGGCGCGACTTCAAGCAGTGCCGGCCTCGAGTAGATCTCAACGGGCCGAGATTTTTCCGAAAACGCCGTAAGGGCCACCGCCGCTTCCCGCTCGGAGTCTTCGAGGCCAAGATCGATTGCACCCCTGGAGCAGAGACACTGGCATGAGCGCCGTCAAGTACGACCTGATCGTCATCGGTTCCGGACCCTCGGGGCAGCGGGCCGCGGTGGCCGCTTCCAAAATGAAGAAGCGCGTGGCTGTCGTCGAGGCCCGGTCCGTCGTGGGCGGCGTCTGCGTCAACACCGGAACCATCCCCTCCAAGACCATGCGCGAGGCCGTCCTGCACCTCTCCGGTTACAGCTACCGGTCGATCTACGGCGTCAATTACCGGGTGAAGGAAAAGATCACCATGGCCGACCTGGCCTTCCGCGTCCAGGCGGTCATCAAGAACGAGATTGACGTCACCGAGGCGCAGCTCTCGCGCAACGGCATCGACGTAATCCATGGCATCGCCCGCTTCGCCGATCCCCACCAGGTCCGCGTCGAAGGCCCCCAGGCCGAGACCACCCTGGAGGCCGACCGCATCATCCTGGCCGTGGGCGCCAGGCCCGCCGGCTCGCCCAAGGTGCCCATCAACGGCCGCTCCATCGTCAACAGCGACCACATCCTCGACCTGCCGGCGCTGCCCCGCTCGCTCATCGTGGTCGGCGGCGGCGTCGTGGGCGTGGAATACACCTGCATGTTCGCCGTCCTCGGCGTGCGCGTCACCATCATCGAGAAGCGCGACCGCCTGCTCGAATTCGCCGACCGGGAGATCATCGAGGCCCTCAGCTATCACCTGCGCGACGCCCGCGTAACCCTCCGCCTGGGTGAGGAGGTGGAGAGCGTCGAAGAGCTGCCCGACGGCACCGTCGTCGCCAATCTGGAGAGCAGGAAAAGGGTCTCAGGCGACGCGCTGCTCTATGCCGTGGGCCGCCAGGGCAACATCGACGACCTCAACCTGGCCGCCGCCGGCATTGAGGCTGACAATCGCGGCCGCATTCCCGTCAACGAGCACTACCAGACCAAGGTCGAGCACATCTTCGCGGTCGGCGATGTGGTCGGCTTTCCCTCGCTGGCCTCGGTCTCTATGGAGCAGGGACGCATCGCCGCCGCGCGCGCCTTCGACGACCGCTCCGCGGCCTCCAACCCCAGCTTTTATCCCTACGGCATCTACACCATTCCGGAGATCAGTTTCATCGGCAAGACCGAAGAGCAGTTGACCGGCGAGGACGTGCCCTACGAAGTGGGCATGGCCTACTATCGCGAGACCGCCCGCGGCCAGATTCGCGGCGACACCACCGGCCGCCTCAAGCTCATCTTCCATCGCGACACCCGCAAGATTCTGGGCGTGCACATCATCGGCGAGGGCGCCAGCGAACTGGTTCACATCGGCCAGGCCGTCATGACCCTGGGCGGCGCCATCGACTACTTCATCGACACCGTCTTCAACTACCCCACCCTCGCCGAGTGCTACAAGGTGGCGGCCTTCAACGGCCTCGGCCGCCTGCACCGCTACCAGGCGGGGTAAGACGATTGGATGCCGTCGGATGAAACGCTCCGGGTTTTGAATGTGCGCGGTTTTGCAGGCTGCGGATTCGCCTTCGGAGTGAAGCGTCCCCTCGTTTTGCGCCGGACCTGTAAAGTCCAGGGAACAAATCGCACGCGTGCAACGTAGATTAGGATTGGCGCGGCCAGATTCGATTGCCGTCGCGTCACCCATACCAAAGGAGAATCCCATGCGGAAGTTCGTCAGCGTTGCCGGCTTGGCTGCATTGCTCTGTCTCGCGCTCCCCAACGGTTTTGCCGCCACGCCCCCGGCCCCCAAGGCTGGCCCGGCCACCATTGTGATCGTCTTCAAGGATGGCCACCGGCAGAGCTTCAATCTCTCCGATATCTCCCGCGTCGAGTTTTCCGCCACTGCGGATGCCGCCGCTGCCACAGGTCCTGTCAGCTCTACATTTCCTCGGCACTTCCTGGGAAAATGGGAGGTGGGCGATGGGAACGGAAACAACTTCTTCATCACGCTTTACGACGATGGCACTGCTCGCAAGTCGCTCGGTGACAGCCACGGTAAGTGGGTCTATGCAGACGGGGAGGCGCAAGTTACCTGGGATGATGGCTGGCACGATGCCATTCGCAAGGTCGGCTCGGGATACCAGAAGCGCGCCTTTGGCGCTAACAAGTCCTTCACGGATGAGCCCGACAACGTCACCGCCGCCCAAAACACCACTCCGCATCCCATCTAGCGCCACGCAGAGCCGCTAACCGGCTTTAGAAACTTGCGGCGAGGCGCAGAGCATAGCTTCGCCCCGGCGCAATTGCGTTGCCGGAGAAGAGACCGCCGAAGTCGATGACGTTGAGTCTATCGTTCAGGTTGTCGCCGTCAGCTTGAAAGCGCACCTTCATGCGGCCGCTCTTGTACACGTCCGCACCCAAGGAAGCGTTGACGGCGAGCGACGGCAGAATCCGGCCGCGTGTGAAATTGATGCGGTCGATCACCGCCGGCCCATATTCGGCAAGAGCCTCGGCTTCATCGCCGGTATAGGCAAACGGCAGTCCCGATCCGTACGTGGCGCCCGAGGCAAGCTGGATGCGCCGCCCCATCCGATATTGAAAGCGAGTCCACAGTGTGTTGCGCTGGTCCTGCGAGTCGGGAAAGTGCCCGCTGGTTTGAGTGAGAGCCGCGGCGGCGTCTTCGCCCAGGAACAGGCCCCCGGTAACGGGATACCATGCGTTGCCCACCATGTAGGAATAGCTGGCATAACCCGAGAGTCTTCCCAGGCTAACCAGCGAAAGCTTTCCTTCCGCTCCATAGATCACCGACTTATCGAACGCGATCGGATAGCTGACGCCGGTGTTCAACAACTGGTCGTCGTCGGCGTAGTTTCTCACGTCCCGGCGGTAGAGATTCACGTCGACGATCATCCGCCGGCTGAAGGCCTCGGTAAGTCCGCCTTCATAATAGGTTCCCGTGGATGGCTGAACGGGAAGGTGGAGGACCGAAGGGTCGATCTGGTCGATCCATTGCGAACTGGTGATCAGCATGTTTTCAAAGGAAGGCGTCTCGAAGATCCGATCAAGAGAAGCATGGAGCACCATGTTGAGCGGCGCCACAGAGCGGCCGATGGAGACGCGCGGACTCAGGGCATTCCGGTTGAGCAGAAGCTGGTAATGGTCCCAGCGCAGGCCGACGCTGAGGGTCCAGTTGCCGAGGACCACCAGATCCTCGGCAAAGGCGGATTGCTCAAGGTCTGGGCGGCTGGCGGAAAAGGGAGGCGAGGTGGTTGGCGTGCCGGGATCGAATTGCGTTGGATCGGTGATCGTAAAGCTGAAATTCTCGTGCAGAAACATCGCATCCGATTCGATTCCGCCCTTGATTTCCTGATTGCCGCGATGGAACGAGTAGGAAGCCTTAAGATAGCCTTCGCGGAAGTCGTTAGCCTGAGTAGCGACGATAGGAGTCGAGTTGGGGTTTGAGTTGAGGCCGTTGGCATGGTCGCGCACCATGCCCGCGATTGTCCCCAGGCTCTCCGGCGAGAAGGTGTGCTGGTATCGGACCGCGCCGATGGTCTCAAAGTTGTCTCCGGTCTGCAACTGGCCGGCTTCTTCCTGCACCAGCTCATTCGGAATCTCGAAGCGGGAAAGCTCATGGCGAACGCTCAGATTCAACCGGTCGCTCTCCATCAGTTCGCGCTCGTAATCGACGGAGAAGTCTCCCGTCGTCCCGCGGTTGGTGAAGTTATCCGGCACCACGGGGTTGAGATAATGGGCCGACATGCTGCCCGACGCGCTGACGCCAAATGTGTTCCTGCCCCGTGCATCCTGCATGTGTCCGTACGAGCCGCCGGTGTCGAAGCTGCCGCCGGACAGGATCGCCTCTCCATGCACGCCCGCGCCGCTTTCCTGGCGCGTCTTGAGTTCAACCACACCGCCCATCTTGCGGCCAAACTCGGCGGGAATGCCGGCCGTATAAATGCTCATGGAGTCGAGATCGTCGGCCTCGATCTCCGGGCCGAAGCTGGGCGAGCGATTGTCGGTGAGCGGTATCCCGTCGAGGACAAACTGCGTCTGGTACTCGGAACCGCGCGGATGCAGAACGGCATTGCCTTCATAAAGCCAGCCGGGTTGGGAGTTGACCAGGTCTTGCACAGACCTGCCGGGCAGCGAAACCACTCTCTCTTCAATCTCCTCTGAGCCAATCTGCATGATCGCCGAGGGACGATGCGGATCGATCAGTGGCGCCGCGCCGCTCACTTCCACCGATGCCGTCGACGGAGCGATCGCCAGCCGGATGGTGCGCTCCACAGGGATGGCCGATCCAATTTCAACGGTTATCTGGGCGGTCGCAAACCCCCGCTTCTCCACGCGCACCAGATAGGCGCCGTAGGCCAGCGCGTGAATATCGACCGCTCCTTCATCGCTCGTGGCGAATGCATTCCGGTATTGATTCGCCACGCTTGAGACGCTGACCGAGGCCTTCAGGCCCAGGCCGTTCGGGTCCGCCACTCTCAGCCGCAGCTCGCCCGTGTTCCCCTGGGCGAGCACAGGCCAGGCGGCGCCAAGCGCAATCAACAGAATCGAACTTACGGAAATCGCACGCATCTTCACATAAGATGCCGGCGGCGCGCAAAGTTCTTCATCCCCTGCGGAGACTGCATGGCGGCCAAAGCGGCATGCGACCCGCCATCACCGCATCGCCGTCGCGCGCTTGCGATGGACATTCAGACCCATCCGCCCCATCTCCGAGAGCAACTTCGGAACGGCAAAGACGCAGAGGATTGTCGCGCCCAGTGAGGATCCCCTTGTTGATCCCGTCCAGAGCCGCGCCATAGCGCGCCTGGTCCGGCGCCGGATGCCTGAGCACGACCCATGCATGATCGCGGACGGTGAACAGCAGCAGCAGCGGAATCGACCCCAAGGCCTGCATCGTGTCCGGAGACTCGCATTTGC
Organism: Occallatibacter sp.; assembly: GCA_049521195.1. Classification (GTDB taxonomy): domain Bacteria; phylum Acidobacteriota; class Terriglobia; order Terriglobales; family Acidobacteriaceae; genus Telmatobacter. The sequence continues at coordinate 4,986 of JBEKPA010000038.1, read as the reverse complement.
GGCCAGGAGCGTTCATTCTGGTGATAGAGGATTGAGATTTGGGCCACGCGCCAACCCCTTCAGTCAGCATCCTCGGGTCCAGCCCCGAAGCCAGCGCCACCGCTGTCCGCGGCTTGACGAGGGAGCAAGTCCGCGCCTGGGCGCGGGAGGCAGGGTTCGCGGATGCGGGGCTGGTAGCGCTTCCCTACTCCGACGAGGCGAGGGACGCGGCGCGCTTTAAGGAGTGGGTGAGCGCGGGACGCGCTGGAACGATGAAGTACCTGGCCCGGCGCGCCGACGACGGGCAACTGCTGCGGTCGCGGGTTGCAGTTGCGTTCCCGTGGGCGCGCTCGGCGGTGGTTTGCTTTGCCAACTACAACGGCGCACAGCCGCGTTCGACGGAGCCGGCCGCGGAGGGCGCAGGATGGATCGCGAGGTATGCGTGGTCGAGCCGGCCGGAAAAGGGAAATGGTGGCGGGGCCGGCGCGCGGCGGCCGAGCGATTATCACCGGGTGCTCAAGAAGCGGCTGAAGGCGCTGGAAGCGCGAATTCGAGAGGAGCGCCTGCGCTCGGGGCTCGACGGCTTTGAGGCGCGGGGCTATGTGGATACCGGGCCCCTCATGGAGCGGGCGCTGGCCACGGCGGCGGGCCTCGGCTGGACGGGCAAGAATACCTGCCTGATCCATCCCAAGCTGGGTTCCTTTGGGTTCCTGGCGGTGCTGCTGACTTCTCTGCGGACAGAGGTGGAGGAACCGGCGCTGACCGTACCGGATCGCTGCGGAAGCTGCCGCCGCTGCCTGGACGCCTGCCCCACCGGCGCGCTGATTGCTCCCTACCGGATGGATGCGACGCGCTGCATCTCATACCTGACCATTGAGCACCGCGGGCCGATTGCGGCGGGGTTGATGGAGGGGATGGGGCGGCAGGTCTTCGGCTGCGATATCTGCCAGGACGTGTGCCCCTGGAACTCGCCGCGGCGAACGCCGCTGAGCGCGGACCCGGAGCTGGAGGCGCGGGATGAGCTGGTGAATCCGGCGCTGGAATGGCTGGCTGGGCTTGTCGAGCCTGAACTCGCCGAGGCGGAGTTCGAGCGCCGGTTCAATGGTTCGCCGGTGCGTCGGGCAGGCTTCCTGGGGCTCGGGCGGAATGTGGCCATCGCCATGGGAAACAGCGGGTTAAGGCGGTTTGCGCCGCGGCTGAAAACCTGGGCCGAGGCCACGGACGAGGGACTGCGAACGGCCGCGCGATGGGCGCTCGAAAGGCTCGGCCGATCAGAACATTGAGCCGCTAGAAGTTGGATGGCGCAGGATGAGTCTGGTCCAGCGGTGGGACGGAGACAGGGCCGGAGAGACTATCCTTGAAGAAACAGGCATCCGGAGGCAGCGCGGCAGTCGGGCGTTTCCGTGCGCGACAGCAGCGAAGGTTTATCCGCGCAAGCAAGGAGCAATACGTGGCTCAGGGTTCAGATTCCGGCGCGAACAGCGAGGCGGCTATCGCAATTCCCGGCACAATCAATGGGGTTGAGCCGGCTACAAGGTCCAAGTGGTACCGCTGGCGCAGGGACGGCAAAGCGCTGATCGCCTACCTGCTCGACAGCGAGGTGCATACCTTCGCCTTCAGCGTGGCGGCTAACGCCATCATCTCCTTCATTCCCTTCATTGTGCTGCTCTACACACTCTCCCGGTCGGTCTTCCACTCGACCATGATGGTGGACGTGGTGAACGACATGGTGCAGTACTTTCTGCCCTCGAACCAGGGTTTCGTTGCGGCCAGCCTGGCGGCCGCGGCTCCGCGGCACGGTTTGCAGGCCGCCTCGCTGTTGATGATCCTGATCTCCTGCACGGGGATCTTTCTGCCGCTGGAGGTGGCGCTGAACCAGGCCTGGGGCGTGACCAAGAGCCGCAACTACCTCTTCAACCAGGTGGTGGCATTCGGGCTGGCGCTGCTGATGGTGGCGCTGGCGCTGGCCAGCATCCTCTTGAATGCGGGCGCGCAGTGGCTGCTGGCCGCGATCTTCTTTCAGCACACGGATAACTTTGTTTATCTGGGGCTAACTCAATCGTGGCTGGCTCTTTCCACCGGCGCGGCCTCGATCGCCTTCTTCTTTTCGATTTACTGGCTCTTGCCGAACAGGAAGGTTCCCTGGCGGCCGGTGCTGCGCACCTCCATCGTCACGGGAGTCGTGTGGCTGGCGGCCAAGATTCTGTATGTGCAACTGCTGCTGCCGCACCTGGACCTGAGGGCGCTGTACGGGCCGTTCTTCGTATCGGTCGGGCTGCTTTTCTGGGGCTATGCCTCGGGGCTGATTCTCTTTGCCGGAGCCCAGTTCAGCGTGGCGCGGCTGGGAGACGCGAAGGGGTAAGAGATCGTTTGCGATCAGTCCTCATCCATTCATCTGGTTGCTTTCGGCGTAGGTGTGGACTTCTGACGGGACTGCGCGCTCGACCCCGCCGGGGTCGTGAATGAAAGCGTGGCCGGGCTTTCAGGCCTCCAATCTTGACGCGGGCGGAGCATGCGAGCGTCGGCTACTTCATTGCCAATCTAAGCTGTTCGACGACAAATTCAAGGCCCTTGTTCGTGGAGACTCCGATCCTGTCTGCCAACACAGGCGAAAAACCACGAACTTCGTCGACGCCTACCCCATGCCAGACAGGGAGTATCACCTTCCTACCGTCAACTTCCTTACTCGCTAGGCCGTTTAGTTCCTGCTGAGGCCAGTGTTTCTCGAAGAAATGCTCACTCAGGATCACAACGCCAAAATCTGACTGGGCAAGCCCCTGGTCGATGGATTTCCGTAGGCTGTCTCCTACTGTCAATGTGAATTCGTCATACCAAACCGCGTACCCTTCATTTCTTAGGGCTTGCGCCAGTGGCCGTGCAATCTCATCCTTGTCCTCGCTCGCGTGGGATATAAACACGTCCCACTTCTTCTTAATGGTTCCAGCGTTAAGGCCCGATAGATGAGCGTTGGCCCCTCCCATTTGTTCTCGCTGAATCGCATACTCGTACTCCCGTGTAGCCACCTCCATCTTTCTGTTCCACCGGCTGCTCAGCTTGCCCATAGCCTGGGCGAGTGCCTGTTGGGCTCCGGCACTGTGACCTGGTCGACCCGTCCGCTGATCCTCAAGCCCCAGGTCTGCTGTAACCGTGGCCTTCCTCGTCGCGAAAAGCGGAGCAAGAAGGTTTTCATAGACGGCTCGATAGAATGCGCGGGAGGGTTTGTATCCCTGTGTTTCCAAAACCTTACACGCAGCCGCGTATTCTTTTTCGGCCCACTCGTCTGCGCGGCGCTCCTCGAACCTAACTCGTTCGGCCGGATAGAATGCGGAGTTGCCTCTCTTGTGCCCCTCAGAATGTGCTATGGCCTTATCCTCAGCAAGCTTTGGATGCATCTCCTCTGCGATCTCTGCGAGCTTTGCGTTAAGCAAAACGTGGTCGATCTGCCTCCAAACGTCTTGATTGAGCATTTCTCTCCTCTATTTAGCCGCCTCAATGATCTTCTTTCCTGAGTCTGAATACAGGAATAGTGCATCACGCCTCTTTCCAAGCTCCGTCATTCGCTGCATGTCGATCTCCCTCATATCAATGAGGTGAGCATCAATGGTAGTTGCCTCCCCCATCAGATCCTTGCAAGAGGGATTGGTCTTATCGACCGAGATCATGTGAAGCGTGACCTTCTGCGTATCACGGACAATCTCAAGCTGATCCCTTTCGCATGGCAAGTCCGTGAACTCGGCCAAGATTCGATAATCATCCCATTTGGTAATGCTGTAGTCCTTTGTCCCAACTACGAGTGCTGTACCAAAACCAAAAATGGCGTCAGACTCTTTGCATAAACGGGACTTTGGGTCGCACTCTATATTACTGGCTTGTGCGCTATAGTCACTCTTGTTCTGGTAGTCCCATGCTCCATCGGCAGAGAAATATCGATTCCACATTTGAGCGAAAAAGCTGAAGAATCCCGTCGAGATGATCCTTTTGTTTAACAGCGCCTGGTCTTGACTCAACGCAAACGATGTCAAAACGTCAACGTTGCCACTCGGAAAGATGCCCCTGTTCATCTGGTAGAGGGACAGTGCATCCTGTGTTCTTTGATCGACAACTCCTGTGAAGAGTGTTCCGTACCCTAGACTTCCGAGCGTTTTCTGAGAGTCCAGAACGTCAAATGCATAGGTCTTCTTGGCCTCCGCAGGATCCTCTTTCAGGCCTTTGAGATATTCATCTTTTGTATTCATGTAGCTCTGGCGCTGGTCATCAGTCAGGGTCTTCAGGTATGCCGAGGACCCTTTCTCTGAGTCGTCAATTTCCTTTGGAGCTGGCACGGAGAGCGGTGCTCTGCACCCGCTGAGGGCAACCAGTAGGGCGACACACGCGAAGGTCGTTTTCATGCACAAAATTGTCTCACAGGTTCGATCGTTTTGTTCGCCTATATTTCGCCTTTTTCTGTGATGCCTCTCTTCAGTGCATCCCCGGTGGCGGGGCGGCGGGCTTTTTCGGCTTTCTGAAGAGCCATGCTGAAGCAGCGCAGATCAGGGCCAGCACGGCGGTCCAGCGAAAGACATCGACGTAGGCCATGAGGGCGGACTGCTGCTCCATGAGGCCGTAGAGCAGGCCCAAGGAGCCGGGGCGCGCTTGGGCGGGGCCGAGGCGGTGGCCGAGGTAAGCGGCGATGGCGGCCGACTTCTGCTGGAAGACCATGGTGGACGGCGTGATGTGAGCGCCAATCTCGGTCTGGTGCAGGGCGGCGCGGCGGATGAGGGCGGTTGTGGCCATCGAGATGCCGATCGACCCGCCGATGTTGCGCAGCATGTTGAAGAGGCCGGTGGCGTTGCCCATCTCTTCGCGAGGGATGGTCGAGGTGCTCATGGTGGCCAATGGGACAAATACGAAGCTGAGGGCAAAGCCGGTGAGGGTAATGGGAATCAGCAGCGTGTAGGGGCCGATGTCGAGGTTGACGGTGCCGAACATCAGGGCGCAGACGGCAAAGCCGAGAAAGCCGCCGCAAAG
>JBEKPA010000037.1:0-21226 GCA_049521195.1 Occallatibacter sp. | reverse complement strand
GTGCGGAGCTACTAAGCCTCAGGCTGGGGGATTTTGTCCCTCCCCCCTAGCCGCAAAAACAGAGACGCCGCGGGGGTGGGGCACCCGGCCTTCCGCCCCGGTCCCCAAAAGCGAGGGGCCGGGGGCACCTTCAGCCTGGTTTGAGAGCGTCATCGAGACCGGGGCCACCTGCCGACTCCGAATCGGGCAACGACTACTTCAATGCCCGCTACTACAGCAGTGCGATGGGGAGGTTCCTGAGTCCTGATTGGTCAGCCAAAGTCATGCCCGTACCATACGCGAAGCTGGACAATCCGCAAAGCCTCAACCTCTACGCCTACGTTGGCAACAACCCGCTTTCCAGAGCCGATGCTGATGGACACTTCTGGCAGGAACTGAAGAACTGGGCTACAGGGAATGGCTGGCAGACTAACGCTCAAATTGCTGCCAACAATGCGAGCGTTAGAACAGAGATTGTGAGCGCAGAGGCTATTCCAAACAGTGATCAGCAAATGCGCCAGAATATTCAGCAGCAAGGCTATACAGATTGCATCGCGAATAGTAACGCCTCCCTCGGAGGGAAAGCCATCAATTTTGGTAGTCCATTGGCGTTGGTGCCGGGGTGGAACCCAGACGCTACGGAAACCGCTAAGGAGTGGGCCGAAGCCATAGGCACTAAAGGTGGGGTTTCATTTGGAACAGGCGCGCTTGGCACACCTGAGGAATTGACAACACTCGTTAACAATGGGAAGAACGGTATCTCAATCGCGTCTCCTTTGGAAAAGGGCGTAGAGAAAGTTGAGAGTGGTGGTCCAATTGCGATGGGGGCTGCCACAGTGGCAGATGTAGCAGTTCATGGATCATGCTTTGCGGCTGCAACGATGCAATCGGTATTCACTCCACCGTCGAACTCTGTAAACATGAACGGAGTCACAGTTCAAATGCCTGACGAAAGCGATCCTCATACCTGGGGGGCACCGTAAAGTTTTCCTCGCAGAATGCCGCCTGAAGAGGTGTGCTTAAACCCAGCTCAAAAACTTGCTGGGGAGAAACTGTAGGTACCGACGGATGAACCAAGTGGCAGGTTCATCTGTCGGTGAAGTGCTGACCACGTTCGATGCGTGTAGCCCTGACTAGTATGGGGTATGATCGATTTCGAATGGAATTTTTGGATTGTCCTGATTAAGTAGACAACTCGATGCCGGATCAGAGGGATCGTAACGCACGTGAATGACCTCAATCCCGTTGATGGCATCGGTCACCCAATTGATCTGTTTAGCTTCAATTGCGGTTCCACCTGCCGAGCCGTAGAACGTCTCGCCATTAATCTCATACGAAAACACTAGGTCGGGAGAAACATGACTGTCCAAGTTTTTCCCCAGACGGAACATGGAAATCTTTCCTACAGCAATCGGCCATGACAGGGCATCGTCAACCCGTCGCTGTTTACGCACATTTCTGACGATGGATCGAATGATCGAGTCTAGGAACAAGCCGCCCATATAAAAAGTTTACTCCAGAGAATGAACGGCGCTGTCTTCTTCAGCAAGGCGACCGCTTCTCTATTGCTTCTCGTAGACCAAAGAGTCTGTTTCGCTCGGACGTGCAGGTACCCACAACTGTCTCACCACCGTCCGACCATCATCGCTGAGCTTCAGTGTCCCTTCTTGGATCACCTGTCCTCCAAAGGAAAGCTGCGTATGCATTTGCAATCGACCCTCTTGCTTCACCGACATCGCAAAGCCTGCTCTTGCTCCCGGACCAGTGTGCATCGGGACAGTGGTCCCATCGAGAGGAGCGTCGACGTACTCACCGATCTGTGGATAGGCAAAATGGAGTCTCCCACCGGCCAATGACAAAGCGAGGAGGCCGGGGTCAGACTCAAGCGGATTGCTGGCCTGCCATCGTCCCGAAAATCCCTTCCCTTCGTCGCGGCGATAGTAGACGTGTAAAACTGGCTTGGACGATCCGTCCGGTCGAATCGATTTTCCGTGAATAGACAGGGTCTTGCCGTCGGGCGACAAATCCCAGAAGACCTCGCTGGTTATCGTCCCTTTTCGCCGGTAAGTCAATTTCCACTTGTCGGTGTTCATCTGATTGCAAGAGGTGGTCAGCGCCTCGCCGTTGGGGTTCGAATACTCCTTTCCATCGCAGTGAAAATCGAAAGTGAACGCATCGTTTGATAAACGTATTCCTGCACCGGGTGAAGCTGCGATGGTAATGTAACCACTTTCCACCTGGCTCCTGGCTGGGTTCAGCTTCCAGTTTCCGTTCCAAGCTGGAGTCGGCCCCTTGCAGCCGCCAATCGCCAGCAGCAGCACTACAAGAATTACGGGGTGACGCAGGACTGCTCGCTGTTCCCGTTCTTGCCCTTGAAGAAGCTGCTTTGTCATATGGGCAGTGTACCTTCCCGGCGTGGCAGTGCCGCTCAGTTCGGTGTCGAGTCCAGCATCCCGAAGCCCGCGCTGCTTCGCATCGGTTTTAGGTGGACACTCCACCCCTCGGAGGGTAACTGCGGGGAAACCTGCTCCGCTCCGGAAGCAACTCTCTCATCGTCCAATAGATAGCGCGTTGCGGGTTTCCTAGGGGAAACCCGCGTATACGTGCGTAAACGCGGCTGTTGGGAGGGCTGGAGGGATGGCGCTGCTGGATGAGAAGAACCTTGCCGCGGAAGCGGCGAAACGAGCGCGGTACCGTGTGCGGCACGTGGGAACGAAGCTGAACGAGGCCGAGGCGGGCGAGCTGGAGGCGCTGGCCGCGAAGCGCAAGCAGACGCACGCGGAGCTGATACGCGGGTTGATTCTTGCCGAGGTGGAGCGCGACCAAGCGGGCTTGCAGGCGGGTGGCGCACCCTTAATAACCCGCGAATGTGGGTGCCCCATCCTTCCGCGTTCTTTGCGGAAGGGTGGGTTACCGCGAACCTCGACCGTGGGACCGGGTGTAGAATTCTTTCGTCATGGCGAAACTTGTCCGTTACCAGCAATGCGGCTGTTTTCACTTTCTGACCTTTAGTTGTTATCGCAGGCTGGGGCTGTTGACGCGTGAGGGAGCCTACGGCGTCTTCGAACATGAACTTGACGCAGTGCGCAGACGGTATATGCACCGCAACCCGGTGGCGCGGGGCTTGGTTGAAAAATTGCCAGATTGGCCATGTCGAGCTTCCGGCATTACGCGACGGGTCAGCTTGGAGTGGTCGAGATCGAATCGCATTAGACTGCGTTCCGGAGAGGGAATCAACTACCAGAACACCTCCGTTACAATCAAAAGGGCGGTTGAGGTTCGTGCTCGCCCACCCTTCGCCAGAAAGGAGGCGAAGGATGGGGCACCCTCCAGTTGTGGGTTAGGCAAGGGTGCGCCACCCGCCCTTGGTCTGCAAATGCCGGTCATAGCTGCCCGCCCGCGTGTCCTTCCGGCCCTCCGTGCGCTCGTACTTCCGGGCTCCGCACAGATGATCAGCCTCGGCATCCAGCAAGGCGTTCAAGATCTCCTCGACTGTCGATCTGACCACCTCGTCAAGGTGATCGCGGATGCGTCCCTCGTCGATCTTTACCACCGGTCCCAACGGCGCTCTTGCCCCGCCGGCCGGCTCCACTCCTGCTCCCATGGTTGGCTCCATCGTCCCCGCCTCAGAGGTCTTCCTCCTCCTGCTTGTACCAACCCCCAAGCATAAAACTCGATTCAAATGTGCGAAAAATAGACTACGTTATCCGACTGAAGTCATGCCCTTGTTACAAAACCGATCGCGGATAGCGACGAGGGAGATTTAGTTGCGTTTGCCCTGGGAAACCACCGGCTCAAACATGGTCGCGGTCGCTACGAGCCGTATACTCAATCTCGCGCATGATTCGCATTCTGGGAACGATCTTTGCGGGACTGCTGGGGCTGGCCTTCGGCAGCTTCCTGAACGTGTGCCTGAGCCGCTGGCCCGCGGGCGAGAGTATCGTCACACCCCGCTCCCACTGCCGCAGCTGCAATCGGACGCTTGCCTGGTGGGAGAACCTGCCGCTGGTCAGCTGGCTGGCCCTGCGTGGCCGCTGCCGCACCTGCCGCGCCTGGATCGGATTGCGGTATCCGCTGGTGGAGCTTGCTGTGGGGGCGCTGTGGGCAGTCTCCGCCTCCCAAGCCCTCATGTTGATTCAGAACTTTTCTACTCTTGACTTCTTCATCCCCCGCTGGATGGAAATCGATGCTCTCCATTTCTTAGGCAATCTGGCGCTTACATGGCTTCTTGTTGCATTGCTATTTCTCGACGCTGAGCACCTATGGCTACCTGACAGACTGACCCTCCCAAGCATTCTTGTTGGATTCGTCTATCGCTTCGGGGATTTTTTGCTCCATCACAGCTTCTCGTTTCAACAGCCTGATACGATTCCATCCTTGTTGGCCACGCTGACTATGCAAGTCCTCGGCATCCTTGCCGCCGCCGGCCTCATTCTTCTCATCCGCTGGCTCTACTGGCTCATCCGCCGCCGCGAGGGCATCGGCCTGGGCGACGCCAAGCTGATGGCGCTGCTTGCCGCCTGGCTTGGCTTGCCCGGCGCGCTGCTCGCCTTTGGCCTGGGCGTAGTGCTCGGAGCGCTGGCCGCCGCCGTTCTGCTCGCAATCCCGGCTGCGCAAACCGAGACAGGCGGCTGGGCGCTCAAGAAGTTGCCGCTGGGCACATTTCTTTGCGTGGGAGGAATCGTCAGCAGCCTTTGGGGGGAGCACATCATCGCCGCCTATCGCAACTGGGCTGGATTCTAGTCGCCTAACCACCTGCTCTTGTACCGAGTTGCCGTCCATGCGATTGTCCCGCGGGCGAAGGCATCGATCCGCAACCGCGGCGCGCAGCAATTTAGAATGATTCATGACCGATAGCCGCGGAACGGAGAACGCTTGAAGAAGAGACAATGGATCCTGGGTTTGGTCGTCCTGGTCGCGCTGGCCGCGCTGGGGGTTTACGCGCAGCACAAGCATCCTTTCCACTGGCACGCATTTGTGGAGCAGTTCAAGCTGGCCGACTGGCGCAGGATCGGCATTGCCTTCGGCTGCATCTACCTGGCCTACGTCTTTCGCGCTCTTCGCTGGGCCTTGCTGCTCAAGCCCAACAAGAAGGTAGCGCCGTTTTCGCTGCTGGGGACGCAGGTGATCGGCTTCACGGCGGTGGCGCTGATTGGCAGAATCGCGGACCTGGTGCGCCCCTATCTGGTGGCCAGGAAGACCGGTTTGGCGGTCAGCACCCAGATTGCCGTTTATATTGTCGAGCGGCTCTTCGACGCGGGCACAATGGGCCTATTCTTTTCCGCCGCCATTCTGATGGCCCCGACAGGCACGCTTCCGCATCCTGAGCTATTCAGGAAGTTCGGCTACTGGGGTCTGGCCGGGACTGTAGCTGGCGCGCTGTTTCTGGTTGCCGTGCGCCTGGCCGGGGGAGTCGTGGCTGCTTTTTTCGAGGGCGTCTTTGGGATGGCTTCGAAGCGCCTGGGTCATGCCGTGGGAGGAAAGATCCGCAGCTTCCGCGCCGGCCTGAACACGCTGCGCACGCCCGCCGATTTTGCCGTCACCCTGGCTCTTTCGCTCACCATGTGGGGGCTGATTACGCTGGCCTATGTGGAAGGGACCGAGGCCTTCGTCAGCGGCGCGCAACGGGCGTCGGTAACCCTGGCCAAGTGCATGGTGCTCATGGTTGGCGGCGGCGTGGCAAGTGTCGTTCAGTTGCCGGTACTGGGGTGGTTTACCCAGATCGCCGCGCTGGAAGAGATTCTGAGAAACCTCTTCAGCCTGTCGCCCGAGACCTCCACCGCCTGCGCCGCCACGCTGCTCCTGATTACCTTCCTGGGCATCGTCCCGGTGGGCTTGATCTGGGCGCACTTCGAGCATGTAAGCCTGCGCAAGGTGACCGTGGAAAGCGAGCGCGCGGGCGAGGCGCTAGCAGGTGAAGAAGCGGCCGGCCTAGACGAAGCGGTGTAACGCTTGCCGTTTTTAACGAATTGCGTTCAAAGGTCAAGCCGAGGGCTCCGGCGGCGTAACGCTCTCCTCCACCGGTAGCGCGGGCCTGGTATAGCGGATCGCGTTTGGCCCGACGGCCCCGCCGGTCATCAACATGCTCATGGCCTGCTCCATGTTGAGGTCGGTCTCGGTGACCATGCGAATGGGCATAATCTGCAGATAGGCCGAGGTCGGATTGATGGCGCAGGGCACCAGAACTGCGGCCAGCAGGTCGCCGGTGGTTTCGTCGGTGAGCGTGCGGGTCAGGAATCCGATGCTCTTCTGGCCTTCGATGGGAAAGTCGACCAGCACCACGCGCTGGCTGGACTCCTTCTTGACCATCATGCTGTCAAGAAGCTGGCGCACGGAACTGTAGATTTTGGCCACCACGGGCAGCCGGTCCAGCGCGGCTTCAAAGAGCTTGAATGCCTGGCGGCCCACCACCTGCGAGGTCACGCGGCCCACCACATAGAGCACAGCCAGCGTGAGGACTACGGCGAGCAGGGACTGCAACCACGGCTGGCCGAGCCAGTCCTCTGGAAATATGGCCGCCAGCAGCCATATCGCGGGCAAACCCGCCTTGGCCAGAACTCCCAAAAGGAAACTGAAGACCAGGTAAGTAACGAACAGCGGTCCGATGGTGATGATGCCGGCCAGGATGTTGCGCTGCAGGCTGCGCAGAGTACGGGCAAAGACTGGATTCACACGCTTCTCCTGGTTACGAGGATACGCGACCGCAGCCTGTTCAAGTTGTTCAAAATATTCAGAACGAACCGGCTCCAGCGGTGAAGCGTGAGCTGAAGAACCGGACCGAAGCGCGCCCTGATGTGGAAATCCACAATTGTGCGTAATTCCCCTATAGAATGCAGAAAGAGGGAAGGCATGAGCGATGCAGCGGGCTTTAGCGCGAGTGGAATGAATGACCCAGGCCGCCGGGTAACGAACCGGGACGAACCGCGTCTGCGCGTGGTTGGATCCCCGCTTCCGGCCGGACTCCCGGGCCCATCCTCTCGGCCGCCGGTACTGGGCGATGAGCGGCGTCTAAGGACTGCCCCTCCTCCTCCGCGCGCGTTGGTCAACATGGCTCCCGCGAGGGAGCAGGCCTCCGGCTTGCAGCGCGCTGCCAACGCATTGCGCGCGGCGCTGCCGCTCGTCCAGCGGATTCTGCCCCTGCTGGACGGAAACATCGGCACCGCCGTATCGAATGTTCTTGCCCCGTACCCGCAAATGCACCAGCTCCCTCCGCCGGTAGACCTTGAGCCCCTCGAGGACGGCCTCGCCGAACTCCAAATGCAGCATCGGGCTCTGCGCAATCAGTTTCTGGAGCAGAATGCTTCGCTGAAGCGCGTCGAAGATCAGTTGGAGGCAGTGCGCGAAACCGCCGAACGCAATTCGCGGGAGCAGGAGGAACTCCTCGACGATCTGAAAACTGTCCGTAGAAGGGTCAATCGGTTTGCGATACCGGCTTTGGGGCTGCTGGCTCTCTCCGTTCTCCTGAACGTGCTCCTGTATCTCCACATGCGGCACATTCTGCCCTGATCCCCGCAGGGTCAATGCGCGGGCATTCGCTTTCCGGCCTCGGGCCGCCGGCAATGCGCCGTTGCTTGGCTGAAATCGTTTCAGTCGCAGCTTTCGCGCGAATTCGGGCCACATTTCAAACTGAGTTGTCTTTTCAGAAAGAAACACTTATTTGTACCGTCAATAGCTTTGTTGCTTGCATGAACACGGACTTGATGGATTCCGCCGCCTCTTCTGGACTTCGTGAGTTGGGTGATTGCCAGCAGTAATTCAAGGGGATTACCATTCAGCTCAGAGTAATCAGGGTTTTGTTGCCTCGGGTTCCTTCATAAGCCACTATGCAGTTTTTCCCAAGTTCACAGAGCTTTACCAACGAGCGGCGCTCACCGGCCCGCGCAATCGGAGTGTCTGGTCATGGCATGGTATGCCTACTGCATCGGTGAAAGACAAGCATTTCCCGCAATAGCCCGCCATCGCAAGCCTGTTCCGATGGAATCGCTGCTCGGAGTGAGCGGCAACCAGGTCTTTGTTTATCCCGCCAGCGACCTCGCCGTGGTGGTCAGCGAGCACAACCCCGCGGAACCCCTGAACCAGAAATCCGGCGTGGACCATGCCCGGGTCGTGGCCGACTGCTTCCACCGCTCCACGGTGCTGCCCTTCCGTTTCGGAACCATCTTCAACGACGACGAAAGCCTGCGCAAGTCCATCCGCTCCAACCAGCGCCAGTTTCTGGGCAACATCGACAAGCTGCGGGGCAAGACCGAGATGCACCTGAAGGTTCTGGTGGACGACTGCTGCGGGCGGGCAATCCAGAAGCATCTGCAGGCCGGAGGAGCGGCACGGGGTTATCTGACCGGCCTGCGCGAGAATGCCTCCAGGACGCGAGACCGGCAGACGCGCGCGCGCGCCGTGAGCTTCCAGATGCACCGGCTCTTCCTGCCTCTGGACGAGGAGGTGAGCTGCCGGCTCACCGAAAGCGGGAAGATGGTGCTGGACATCGCCCACCTGATCGACCGCAAATGCGTGGAACGCTATCTGAGCAAGTTCGCCACCACCAGCGCCATGCTGCGGGAGTGCCAGATGCAGCTCTCGGGCCCCTGGCCACCCTACCACTTCGTACACCGCCTCACCCGCCCCGGCCATCCGCAGCCAGCGGCCGCTTCATCGGCCCCAGCCGCCGCGCCCATTGAGCCGCAGGCGGCGCATATGCCGGAACCGCTTCCGGCGATGGCATAGCAACCGGCGCACCGCCCGCAAGCAGAAGCCCCGGCCATGGCCGGGGCTTCTGCTTTCCGTGCGTCGTACATTGACCTCAGGGCACGCCCGCGCTCTTGCGCCGTCTAAGCACGAAGGACTTGCGGCGGTCCTTGCTGGCGCGGTCAATCTTCTTCCAGAAGCCTGCAAAGTAGTCGACGGCGGAGATGGAGGAGACCAGCACCGTGAAGTACATGGCGGCGATGGCGATCCAGTTGACCGGAATGACCAGCACGCCGAACTTCCACTGGTCCCAGTGGTGGGCCAGAATCGCTGAAACCACAGCGACGATCTGGGTGACCGTCTTCAGCTTGCCCAGGTCGCTGGCCTCGATGGTGAAGCCTTCCGACGATGCGATCGAGCGCAGGCCGCTGATGAGGAACTCGCGCCCGATGATGACCACCGCAATCCAAACCTTGACCACCCGCGGGTTGTAGGCCACCAGGGCAACGATCGCGCTGGTTACCATGATCTTGTCGGCGATGGGGTCCAGCAACATGCCCATGGTGGTGATCTGCGAGCGCTTGCGGGCCAGGTAGCCGTCCAGGCCGTCGGTAATCGAGGCCAGAACGAAGAGCACCGAGGCCAGAATCTCCTGCTCCCCGTGCAGCCCCCGCCACGGAAAGTGCGTCGACAGAATCCACAGCAGCAGCGGGATCATGACGATCCGGCTCATCGTGATGGAGTTGGGCAGATTCATGCGGGTTGCGCGACGCCGGCAGAAGCGCCAAAGGCTCAGCTACATTATTGCACCGGTAAATGAGGCTGCCTCTTGCGCGCCGTCGGGCTCTCTGTGCGAACGCTCAATGGGCAAGGATGGTCTCGCTGCCCAGGATGCGATAGAGAGTGGAGCGGCTGATGCACAGTTGGCGGGCGGCGCGCAGCTTGTTGCCGCGGTTCAGGCCGAGGACGTATTGGACGTGATGTCGGATCATCATGTCGAGAGAGAGGTTTTCGGTCCGGCTGGGGGGCTGGAAATCGGGCGGCGTCTCTTGGCCGGAGGGCAGGGCCAGGTCGTCGGCCCGGATTACGCCATTGACGGCTTCGAGCAACGCCGTTTCCAGTACCGAGGCCAGCTCGCGCACGTTTCCCGGCCAGTTGTGCTGGAGAAGCCGGGCCAGGGCGCCAGGCCCCAGCATGACGGGGCGCTGCTGGTAGCGGTTGCAGATGCGGTCGAGCAGGGACTGGGCGAGCGGGGCAATATCTTCGCGGCGCTGGCGCAAGGGGGGAATCGCGAAGCGGACGGCGGAGAGCCGGAAGGCCAGGTCGGGCAGCATGAGTCCCTGGCTGACCATCTGGCGCAACGGGGTCTGCGAGGAGGCCAGCACGACGGCGCGCCCCGGCGGCCGGTCCTGGAGGGCCTTGAGCACGCCCAGCAGCAGCCCCTGGCCGGGAGGAGCCAGCAAATCCACTCGATCAAGATAGATAAATCCGCTGAGCGTGGCCGGATCGGCGTCGGCGACCAGCCATTCACGGGCATCGCGCCTCTGGAAGCTGGATCCAGCCAGCGGCGAGCGGCTGAAGAGATAGCGGGCCAGGGTATGCTTTCCGGTGCCGTGCTCGCCCTCGATGGCGGCCACCTGCAGATGGGGCGCGGCCATCTCCGCCTGCGTGAGCAGCTTTCGCCATGCCGCGCTCACGCCCACAATCGGGGTCGCGATTGCGGGGTCCACTTCCACAAGCGTCAGTCCGGAGACTGGGGGCTGAGGCTGGAATTGAGCGGCGCTCTGCATGGATCTCAACGTGCCTCGCCTCCCTGGCCCTGACCGGAAGTAACGGGCCAACAGAGGTCTTATCGGCGCTGCCCCAGGAAACATGAATCGGAGAGGCGGGGAATCCCTTCGCCCCGAGGCGCACCACAGCCTCGGAATTTGCGTGGGCTTGGCTCGGTTCTAGCGAAAGCGCTTGGAGGGTTCGTCGGAGAAGATCTCGCCGTCGCGGATATGGATGACGCGATGGGCGTACTCGGCGATATCCGGCTCGTGGGTCACCACCACGATGGTGTTGCCGTTGGCGTGCAAGGTGTCGAAGAGCGCCATGATCTCCAGGCCGGTCTTGGAATCCAGATTGCCGGTGGGCTCGTCGGCCAGGATGATCGAGGGCCGGTTGACCAGCGCCCGGGCGATGGCCACACGCTGGCGCTGGCCGCCGGAAAGCTCGTTCGGCTTGTGATACATGCGCGATTCCAGGCCGACATCGGCGAGCGCTTCCTTGGCGCGCGCCAGCCGAGCCGCAGCGGGCGTGCCGTTATAGATCAGCGGCAACTCCACGTTATGCAGCGAAGTGGCCCTGGCCAGCAAGTTGAAGGTCTGAAAGACGAAGCCGATCTCCTTGTTGCGGATGCGCGCCAACTGGTCGTCGTCCAGGTCGCTGACCAACTGGCCGTTCAGCCAATAGCGGCCTTTGGAGGGCGTATCCAGGCAGCCGATGAGGTTCATCAGCGTCGACTTGCCCGAGCCGGACGGGCCCATGATGGCCACGTACTCATTGTGCTTGATGCGCAGGGAGATGCCGCGCAGCGCTTGCACCTGCTGCTCGGAGCCCATATCGTAGGTGCGCCACAGATCTTCGACGACGATCATGTCGCCGTTGGGACCAGTTACCGTTTGCACGCTTTCTTCGCTGCTTGTGCTCTCCAGAACCATTCGAATCTCATCCTTTGCCCGGCATTGCCGTTTTGAAAGGCCGCGCCCTCAGCCGCGCCATCCGAAAGCGTGCATGAACCGAGGCCCAGCGCCGCAAGGATATCCGCGATCAATAGAGCCCGTGCCCTTCACTCGCAACCAAATCCATGCACGCTTCACAACCGTTCTTATCTTACGAGTTGCCGCCGGAGGCCGGCAGAACCGGTGTTGCAGTGTCCCGCTTGACCAGCGCGTTGTTCTTCAGGGCGCGCAGGGTCTTGAACGGGCCGGTCACGATCTCCTCCCCCTCAGTCAGGCCGGTGAGCACCTCGATGTCGGTGGCGCCGGTGATGCCCGTGGTGACCGGAACGAACTTGGCCCGCAGCTTGCCGCTCTTGTCCTTGTCTACCACATAGACGCCCTGCACCGGCGCGCTCTTGGCTGCGGAAGGGTTGGAATTCGACGCGGCCTGCACGCCGCCCTGGCTCTTGGGCTTGTCGTCATCCGGGTTGTGCATGGCCAGCGCCTGGATGGGCAGCGAGAGCGCGTTGGATTTGCGCGCGGTGGTGATCTTGGCGGTAGTGGAGAGCCCCGGGCGCAGATCGCTGGTTGGGTTGTCCAGCGTAATCACCACCTTGAAGTCCTTGGCCTCTTCGGTGCCGGTGGTCGACTGTGAGGTGGCGATGCCTGTGGAGCGCAGCAGCGCCTGGTCGCCCACCAGGGTTACGTGTCCCTTGAAGACCTTTCCGGGCAATGCATCCACGGTCACTTCGGCGGTTTGATCGAGCCTAATATTGACGATGTCGGTCTCGTCCACTTTGACCTCGGCGGTTACCACGCTCATATCCGCCAGCGTCATGAACGTCGAACCCTCGGTGTTCTGGATGCCTTCCACCACGGTTTCGCCTTCGCGGACCGGCTCGTTGGTCACGATCCCGTCAAAAGGGGCGACGGCCATGGTCAGGTCCAGCGCATTCTGGAAGGAGCGCAGGCTGGCCACCTGGGTTCCCAAGTGACCGCGTGCCGAATCGGTCTGCGCCTTGGCCTGGTTGAGCTGCGCAACGGCCTGCGCCACCGATGCCACGTCGGTGTCGTAGGCGGCTTTCTTGGCGTCGAAGTCCTGCTTGGCCATGATTCCAGCCTCGTACAGGCCCTGGGCGCGCTCCCAGTCGAGCCGCTTCTGTTCCAGATCGGCCTTGGCGTGCTCCACGTTGGCCTCGGCGGTCTTCTCCGCCGCGACGAAGGAGGCAATGTCGGTCTTGGCCGCGGCGATGGTGGCCTGCTGGCCGGCAACATTCGACTCCTGCTGCACGTTCTCAATGCTGGCCACCGTCTGGCCCTTCTTGACCATGTCCCCTTCCTTGACATAAAGGTGGGTGACGCGGCCCATGGCGGTGGCGCCCAGATTCACATAGGTCTTAGGCTTGATCTGGCCGGTGCCGCTGACGACTGTGGCCAGGTCCTGCTTTACGATTTTGGCGGTCAGAACCTTGGTGTAGCCGGACTGCTGATGGTAGACGAACAAAAACACGAGTCCGGCGGTAACCAGTACGGCGAGAGCAATCAAGAGTATCTTTTTCATGTGCGGTTCGTACTCCAAACCTCTCCAGATTCAGTGTACGCAATCTTGTTCGGTACGGTTCCCTGCCGCCGGCCGATCCGCCTCCGGCGGTTGCCGTGCCGCCCGGTAGCTGTTTGCGGAAAGCGGCTGGAATTCCGGCGGCGAGAACCCAGCGGCGGAACCGGTGCGGCGGAAAGCGCCAAAAGCACGGAAGCCGCGGAAAACCCAGCTAAGGACGCGGACCGGGAATTGGGCTTGTCTCTTGGACGGTTGAACGGCCTTGCTGGTCGCAAAACCTCTTCCCAAGAACGATTGCCCCGTCGAGGCAGCTTTTCCGGTTACATTTGAGGTCGATCCGCGTCCAACCGGCAGCCTGCCCCATACGGAATCTTGCCCAGCCCCACCGGGACCCGTAGAATGAAGGTTCGCAGGAGTTTTGAAGGCTATGACGTTTAGCAATCGTACTGTTCTCTTCGCAGCATTGGTTTGCGGCTTGGCGCTGCCCCCCGCTGCCGGAGTTCTCGCCCAGCAGGCGGCCGGCCCGGCCGGCCCGGCCGCACCGGCCCAGCAAAAGGACCAACCGGCCGCCACGCAGAATCAGGGGGCGGGCCAGGAGCCGGACCCCCGCTTGCGCCGGCGCTCCGACCAGGAACAGTTCAAGGCCCAGAAGGCATACAAAGGTGAGATCCACGGGGCCTACAAGTCCTGGCTTGAGCAGGACGTGCCTTATATCATCACCGACGAAGAGACCAGAGCCTTCAAGACCCTCAGCAACGACGAGGAGCGCGACGCCTTCATCGAGCAGTTCTGGCTGCGCCGCAACCCCAATCCGGACTCGCCCGATAACGAATTCCGCGAGGAGCACTACCGCCGCATCACTTACGCCAACGAGCACTTTGCCGCCGGCAAACCCGGCTGGAAGACCGACCGCGGCCACGTCTACATCGCCTTCGGCAAGCCCGACTCCATCGAAGCCCACCCCACCGGCGGCCAATACGAGCGGCCCATGGATGAGGGCGGCGGCCAGACCTCGACCTTCCCGTTCGAGACTTGGCACTATCGCTATCTTGAGGGCATCGGCGACAACATCGACCTTGAGTTTGTGGACACATGCCAGTGTGGCGACTACCACTTCACCATCGATCGCGGCGAGAAGGATGCGCTCCTGATGGTTCCCAACGCCGGCCTGACCCAGGCGGAAGAGCTGGGCACGGCGAAGAAGGCCGACCGCTTCACGGGCGGAGGTGTTGAAAGGCTCGGTCTCGGCAACATGGGTACCCAGCAGCAGTCCAAAGAATTCGACCGCATCGAACTGGCTGCCAAGATATTCGCTCCGCCGCCCATCAAGTTTGCCGACCTCGATATCTTCATCTCCGAGCATAAGCTGCTCAACGGACCGGTCTTCCCCTTCGACGTTCGCACCGACTTCATCAGAGTGACGGAGAGCACGGTTCTGATGCCGATAACCTTGCAACTGAGGAATCGCGACATCACGTTTGTGACCAAGGACGGCGTGGCCAAGGGGGTGGTGAACATCCTGGGGAAGGTGACCACCCTGACCCACAAGACAGTGCAGACCTTCGAGGATACGGTTCAGGTCGAGCAGCCGGCCGAACTGCTGGAGAAGAGCCTGGACCGGAAATCGGTCTACTGGAAGGCGATTCCCCTGCTTCCCGGTCTCTACCGCCTGGACATTGCCATCAAGGACGTGAACAACCCGGACCATATCGGACTCTACGGACGCGGGATCGAAGTACCAACATTCCACGACGAGAAGCTGGCCACGTCTTCGCTGATTCTGGCCGACGAGATGAATACGGTCTCCTCGCGCGAGATCGGCGCCGGCACCTGCGTCATAGGCAATACGCATATTTGTCCGCGCGTCACCTCCAATCCGGCCACACCGGTCAGCTTCAAGCGCAACCAGCAGCTCAACTTCTGGATGCAGGTATACAATTTGGGCATCGACGACGCCACCAAGAGCAACCAGGCCACGGTGACCTACCAAATCACCGATACCGGATCCGGCGCAGTGGTGCTCGAAAAGCAGCTGGAATCGAAGGACTTGGGCGCCCACAGCGACCAGTTGACGGTGGAGAAAACTCTCCCCATGGCCGGCCTGTCCCCAGGGAAGTACAAGGTGACGATTAAAGTTAACGACACAATCTCTAAACAAGAGATTGCGCAATCGGCGCCCTTTGTCGTGGAATAGAATGTATCCAGCGCAACCCGGTTACCGGACTCAAGATTCGGAAGCCGGCGCGGATTCGATTTGCAAGTGCTTTGCCAGGGACGCCGCCAGGTCACAGGTCGTGATAATGAGCAGGGTCCATCTCGTTGTTTTTGCCGCGCTGATTGCCTTGGGAAGCTCTCCGGTCCATGGAGCCGCCCCCGGCTCGGTTTCGGGCTTGGTGTCCGATTCCGCCGGGGTGCCGCAGATCGGCGCGGTCGTCCAGTTGCTACGCCCCGACTTGACCGTTGCGGCCAGCGTCTACACCGGCGGTGATGGACGCTTTGCCATTCCGTCGGTGCTTCCCGGCCGCTATGCGGTCAAAGCCATGGCCACCTTCTTTCTGCCCTCGCTGCGCGAGGACGTTCGCGTGCGCGCTGGCACCGTGGTGAATCTCACCCTGAGTACCCTGTACGAAGCCATGCAGTGGCTTCCCTCTCAGCCGCGCGCCGGCAATGCCCATGAGGACGACTGGGCCTGGACGCTGCGCTCAGCCGCCAACCGCCCCCTGCTGCGCTGGCTGGAAGACGGACCGCTGGTCGTCGTCTCCGACGGCAGCGGAGCGGCGCCCAAGCTGAAAGCCCGCCTCATGGCTACCGGGCAGGAGGGAACCTTCGGCGAGAGCGGTGAGCGATTCTCAGCCGCGGTCGAAGAAACGCCGTCTGACAGCCGTGAACTGCTGGCTCGCGTGGATTTTGCCCCGGACACAGATGCCGGCATGGAATCGATGCTTGGCTTCCGCCAGGATCTGGGTTATGCCGGCTCGGTTCAGTCCGTGGCTGCCGTCGCCATTCATCCGGAGGTCGACGCCGCCGGAGCCACCGGACTTGACGAGGCCGCGATCCGCAGTTGGGAGACGTTGCATCTAGGCGAAGAGATCGAGGCGGAGGCGGGTTCCACTCAGGTGCTGGCGCGGTTGAACGGGCACTCCATCAACAGCTTGACCACCGGCGCCGTGGCCGCGGCGCTGCCGTTCGCCACCGTGGGCTGGCACGATGGCGACTCCGCCGTGCGCTACCAGATGGCCACTTCCCTGCCCGCGTCACCGGCGGCGGATGAAGCGGAAACCCAGGCCTGGCTGCCTCAGCTTTCCATGCGCAACGCAAATCTGGCCATCGAACATGGCCTGCACCAGGAGATCGGCTGGGAACGCCGCACCGAGCTTTCGCGCATGGCCGTCGTGGTCTTCGACGACCGCATTGACAACCCGGTCATCGAGGCCATGGGTCGCTTTTCAGCCGACGATTTCGCAGCGGACACGATTGCCGTTCCAATGTTGTTCGATCACGGCAGCGGTCTGCTTCGTGCCGCCGGGCCGGACTACTCGAGCGCCGGCATGATGGCTGAGTTGGAGCGCAGCCTGCCAGGCGCCAACCAGGTTCGCTTCAGTTACGCCACCGGAGATGCTCTGGCGATGGCTCCCTCCTCCACGGCCATGGGGCTGGCAGAAGCGATTGCCGCAGCCCGCCCGCGCCGCGCTCAGTCCTATTCGATCTCGCTTTCTGGCACCCTCGATGGCACCGGAACACGCTGGCGGGCAAGCTACCGCTGGCAGCCCGACGACACCGTGACCGGCGTTGCTCCGTTTGCGGCGGACGTCGAACCCTACCTCAACCTTCGCCTTCGCCAATCCATCCATGTGCGCCGCGACGGGACAGGCGGAATCGACGCCCTGCTCAATCTGCGCAATTTGCTCGCGCAGGGCTACCGGCCCTACCTCTTGAGCGACGGCTCTCTGCTCATCTTTGCACAGGAGCAGCGCGGCATCGGCGGAGGCCTCGCTTTCACGTTTTAAAGTCTTCCCTTTTCCCCGCCCTCGCTCACCCATTTGCGCCGGGATTCGAAACGGAGCGGAACTGACAGCCTTGGCTTTCGCCAGGCCCTTGGAACCCGCCGCCGGTCAGGAATCCGCTCCCGGTCTGTGCTATATTTCTTTAGGGGACGGAAGGGTTTGTCAGCCCTCTTAAGCTGTGCTCAAAAACTCCCGCCGCACAGCTGACCCTGATTTTCTGGACGCGTAGCTCAACTGGCAGAGCATTCGGCTCTTAACCGACAGGTTGAAGGTTCGATTCCTTCCGCGTCCACCAAATAAAATCAACAACTTAGAGCAAATCGGAGCGATCCGGAAACACCCAAGAAACAGCGATTGTGCCCATTTTTGTGCCCACCCTGTTTCAAGACGGATGTACTCCCGGTAGCAATCCGCTCACCGTCGCCGGTGTGCTCTTTCCAGGATTGGGATGGGCTGGACTGGTTGCCACTATCATTCTTTTCGGTACGCTTGCACGGTTCCGGTTGTACTCCGTCGCGCTGACGGCGATGCTATCGGCAATATGCTACGTCTCTCATCCGGGAATGCCCGCAGTGCCGCCTACATGGCAAGGCCACGACACCGAACTTGGAGGTTCCGAACTTTCCAAACAAACACCAATGGCGCTCTATAAGGCCGTCGTTTACGTTCAAGAGACCGCATTCGATTCAAACGCCCAAATCCAAGTCTTTCCCGAAGGAATCGTCAATCACTGGACTCCCGCCGCCGAGGGCTTCTGGCAATCGACCTATTCCGAGTTGCAGCAGAACCATCAGTCGATACTCTTCGGAGCGGAAGAGTACGGACCTCACGGCGGCCAATATCGCAACGAACTTCTCCTGCGTGGCCAGTACAAGGCAACATTCCAACAGCGAATCCCGATCCCATACGCCATGTGGAGACCGTGGGACCAAATCGGCGTCCCCATCCACTACTTCGGCCCCGCCACGCTTGCAATCGGCTCTCAGCGCGCGGCGCCCATCATCTGCTATGAGCAACTGCTGATTGCTCCTGTACTCCTGTCGATTCGAGAAAAGCCGGATGTGTTGCTCGGAATCGCCAACGACTACTGGGCCTCTGGCACCTACATCCCCGAAATTCAAAATGCTGCAATCACAGCATGGTCCCGCCTTTTCTGGATTCCCTTGGTGACGGCGACAAACAAATGACATACAGATTATTCATCTCGACGATTCTGCTCGGAGTGGCCGTAGCCTCTGTCCAAGCACAGATCCCAGCGGCAACATCCCAAGATACCAACCTGCGTTACACCAAACCCCAGATGATTGCACTCATTGAAAGCTGCGCTCCTGAAGCGGCTCCCAGCACCATGCTTGCCGTCGCAAGAACCGAGTCTGCGCTTCATCCTTACGCAATCAGCATCAACGGGCCCAAACAAGTTTCGAGAGCTGTCGGTTTATCAAACCTCGAAATTCAACTTGCCCGGCAGCCTCGCTCCAAACAGGAAGCTATCCAATGGGTGCGCTGGCTGCTTGGTCACGGAATCACCGTCTCAATCGGTCTCCTCCAGGTCAATACGGAAAACGCCGGACTCTTTCACCTGCGTCCCGAACAACTCTTCGAGCCATGCACCAATATCGCTGTCGGCAGCGCACTTCTCGCCCAAGCCTATGCGACTGAAAGACGGCTCGCTCCAAATGACCCTGATGCGCTGTTGCGCGCGCTGTCGATTTACAACAGCGGAACCTACGATCTTGGATTTGACAACGGCTACGTCGCCACTGTGCTGGAAAATGCACAGCCATGAAGGAGGAATCCATGTTCACGCCACGATCGAGGAACCTGCTCGGCGTTCTGTCCATCACCGGCTCGACGGGTGGCATCTTCCAAAGCCTCAAACGCCAGACGGCTGCTGCCGGATTCATCGCCTATTGCGGAATCATCTCGGCTGTCCTCGGACTCTGGATGTGGCTCTGGCGAGACCTCACCGCCATTCTCCAGCAGCACGGGCTGGACAACGTGCGCAGCCTGTAAGACGGACATGCGATGAAGCTGCACTTTGAACCCAATCTGGACTACCAGCACACGGCCATCGAGTCGGTGTGCGATCTCTTTCGTGGGCAGGAGACCTGCCGTACTGAATTTACAGTCACCCGCGATGTTACGGAGGAGCAACAGGCCTTTGCTTTCGCTCAGAGTGACTTAGGCATCGGCAACCGCTTACATCTGCTCGATGATGAAATCCTGGCCAACCTGGACGACATCCAGATTCGCAACGGCCTGCGACCATCCGCGTCCTTGGCTTCGGGCGACTTCACCTTGGAGATGGAGACGGGCACAGGCAAAACTTATGTGTACTTGCGGACGGTATTCGAGTTGAACCGCCGCTACGGCTTCACCAAGTTTGTCATTGTTGTACCTTCCGTTGCCATCAAAGAAGGCGTGTATAAGACGCTTCAAATCACAGAGGAGCACTTCCGTTCCCTCTACGCCAACGCGCCCTTTGAGTATTTCCTATACGACTCAAGCAAGCTCGGCCAAGTGCGCAACTTTGCCACTAGCCCTCAGATCCAAATTATGGTGGTGACCGTCGGCGCCATCAACAAAAAGGACGTAAACAACCTCTACAAGGACACGGAAAAAACGGGAGGCGAGAAGCCCATTGACCTCATTCGCGCCACGCGGCCGATCCTGATTGTGGACGAGCCGCAGAGTGTGGACGGCGGCCTTGAGGGGCAGGGCAAGCGTGCGCTCGGGGAGATGAATCCTCTTTGCACACTGCGCTACTCCGCCACCCATGTCGACAAGCACCACATGCTCTACCGGCTGGACGCAGTGGACGCCTATGAGCGGAAGCTGGTAAAGCAGATTGAAGTGGCCTCCCTCGAAGTGGAGGGTGGCCACAACAGGTGTTACGTCAAGCTGATCTCCACAAGCAACAAGAGGGGCCAGTTCAGCGCCAAAGTTGAACTGGATATGCCGCAGATGTTTGGTGTCAATCGCGAATCCATCGTTGCGCAGTTGCGACAACGAGCCGCTCGCTCTGAGCAGGTTTATCTCGCAACGGACCCCGACCGCGAGGGCGAAGCCATTGCATGGCACCTGCAACAGGTTCTTCACCTTCGCCGGTACGCACGTGTCGCCTTCGATGCCATTACAGAAAAAGTCGTCCGTGGAGCTATCGAAGCGCCGCGGCAACTCGATAATAACCTTGTCCACGCGCAAGAAGCGCGGCGCGGCGCTGATCGGCTTGTTGGCTACCAGGTGTCGCCCGCACTCTCGCACCAGACGGGTATAGCGCGCCTCAGTGCCGGGCGCGTTCAAAGTGTTGCTCTCCGCCTCGTCGTTGATCGGCAACGCGAGATCGAGGCATTCAAAGAGACAAAGCACTTCAGCGCCGAAGCGATCTTCGATGGCGGGAAGTGGCGCGCCGAGTGGGACACGGCCCCGTTCCTCAAAGAAGGCGAAGAATACATCCTCGACGCCGCGCTGGCGGAAGAAGCCGCGAAAAGCAGACTCTTTGCAGTGACCGCCGCGGCAACCAAGCCGGCGTCTAAGGCCCCGCCACCGCCCTTCACAACCGCCACGTTGCTTCAGGCGGCAAGCGTCACGCTCGGATATCCGCCTGCCCGGCGCGGACGGCGCCATGGTCTCGCTTCGGGAGTTGGTCGTGGTCGAACACGAGACGATCGAGCGCAGCATCTATCACAAGAATCTGCGCCGCGTCGTTTATGTCACCGGAGATGTAGCCGGAGCGGAGGAAAGCCCGGTTTACGCCATCATGAAAATGAACAAGAATCTAGACCATCTCACACTCCCGGCCGGATACACACTGGCTCGCTACAACGTGTCCATGCCGGAGTCCGCGGACCACTACTCGATGAAGTGGGACGGCGAATGGCACATCACCATAGAAGTCTTTCGTGATATGGGGCTGGCGTTTGCTGCCGTGCTGATCCTAATTTATGTGCTGGTGGTTGGCTGGTTCCGATCCTTCATCGTGCCGCTTATCATCATGGCTCCGATTCCGCTTACACTGGTGGGCATTATGCCGGCGCACGCGATGCTGGGCGCATTCTTCACCGCGACCTCGATGATTGGCTTCATCGCCGGAGCTGGAATCATCGTGCGCAACTCGATTATCCTCGTCGACTTCATTGAACTTAGAATTCGCGAGGGAATGCCGTTGGCAGAAGCGGTCATTGATGCCGGAGCGACTCGCTTCCGGCCCATGCTTCTAACCGCAGCAGCGGTTGTCGTTGGCGCAAGCGTAATTCTTACCGACCCCATCTTCCAGGGGCTTGCGTTGTCGCTGATTGCCG
>JBEKPA010000036.1:0-18270 GCA_049521195.1 Occallatibacter sp. | reverse complement strand
GGCCGGCGATGGTGATCTGCCCTCCCTGGCAGTCGATCAAGTCGTCCGGCGCGGTCACGCCCTGCTCCAGAGCCGCCGAGTACACAACCAGCTTGAAGGTCGAGCCCGGCTCGTAGACGTCGCTCACCGCATGATTGCGCAAGAGCGCCGGCGTGGTGCGGCGAAACTGGTTGGGGTTGAATGTGGGACGAATGGCGAGGGCCAGGATCTGCCCGGTATGAACGTCCTGCACCACCACCGTGCCGTTGGCCGCATGGGTGCGCTCCATGGCGTGGTCCAGCGCCCGCTCGGCCAGAAATTGAATGTTCTCGTCGATGGTCAGTTCCAGGTTGCGGCCCGGCTCCGGCTCATGCTCGGTGGAACCCATCACCCGGCTGCGCGCATCGACGGCCGTGTACATGCGGCCCGGAACGCCGTGCAACTGCCCCTCGAACTTCTGCTCCAGGCCGCCCAGGCCGTTGTCGTCCAGGCCCACGTAGCCCAGCACCTGCGCCGCAATCTCGCTGTCGGGATAGAAGCGCTCGAACTCCTTTTGGAAGTAGACGCCCTTGATGCCCTTCGAGGCGATGAGTTCCCGCACGCGAGCCGCAACGTCGGGGGGCACGCGCCGCGCCACCCAGGCAAAGTCCTTTCCCTTGTCGAGGCGCGCGACGATTTGATCCTCGGTGGTTTCGGCATCTTCGGGGTCGGTGTGCACCAGCGCGGCCAGCTCGTGCGCGGCAGCCTGG
Organism: Occallatibacter sp.; assembly: GCA_049521195.1. Taxonomy (GTDB): domain Bacteria; phylum Acidobacteriota; class Terriglobia; order Terriglobales; family Acidobacteriaceae; genus Telmatobacter. Next base: position 17,542 of record JBEKPA010000036.1, on the reverse strand, counting down.
TTGTCGTCGATCTCGTTGGGCACCGCGTAGATGGAGTCCGCCTGCACGGTCATGGCCAGTTCGCGCAGGTTGCGGTCGTAGAGCACGCCGCGGCGCGGAGCCACCTCAAAGGTGCGCTGCTGCTGCTTTTGGGCGCGCTCCACAAACTCCTTGTGGCGCACCACCTGCAGCCAGAACAGCCGGGCGCAAATGGCCAGCGTCCAGAGCAGAAAGAACAGGCAAATAGCCCAGAAGCGCGCCCGCCTGAGCGGCAAAACGCGGCCCGAATTGGCGCGGTTCCGGTTGACTCCAACGCCCGTCAGCATGGGAAATAGCTCCGCTTCCAGTAGCTGCCCTTGCGCTTATTGCGCGGCGGGCGCCGGAGGAGTCGCTTGGGCAATCGATGGAGCGCCGGCATCCGGACGGCCGTAAGGATGAATCACCTGGCCCGGCTGCGGCTCCGCAAGTCCAAGCTGGCGAGCAACGGTATCGACGCGCTCCGGCTGAGTAAGCTGCGCCTCGGCCAGCCGCAACTGGCGGTTATCCTCTTGCAACTGTTGCAGCGCCTGTTTCTCCGACTCCACCCGGTAACCGCTTTCGATGGCATAAAAATGCTGCAATCCATAGATCATTACCAGCGAGAAGAGGAGGGCGGCAGCCACTGAAAACTGGCGCATCTGGCGCACCCGCACCGGGTCCGCGGCCTTTACCAGGCGCGTGTTGTCGAAATGCTTGGGAAAGAAGAACTCCGGCGTGCGCGCGCCCCGCCGACGCAATGGCTGCTGGGCCAGAAGCTCGGCGTTCCGCTCGGCGACTCTCGCGCCCCAGCCGCGGCCCGCTTCAAAGTAAGTTGTTGTGCATGCCGCCATGGTTTCCTCCTGTTCCACAGTTGACAGTCATCAGTTATCAGTTACCGGGGCTTTCCAACTGACAACTGATCACTGATCACTGTCTTTCCCCCGCCCTCAGCTTCGCACTGCGCGAGCGCGGATTGCGTTCCATCTCTTCTTCGCCCGCGGTGACCGGCTTCCTGGTCAGAATCTCCCAGATCCCCTGCCGCGCGCCTTCGCGAAGACTGTCTTTCGCGATGCGATCTTCCAGCGAGTGAAAGCCGATAACAACCAGCCTTGCGGAGGGCTTAAGCAACTTTGGCGCGGCCTCCAGCAATGCCCGTATCTCGTCCAACTCGCGATTCACATAGATACGAAGAGCTTGAAAGGTTCTGGTCGCCGGATGAATTCGCTCCTGTTTCATTGGCGAGGCGGCTGAAGCTACGATCCGGGCTAACTGCCCGGTGGTTGCAACCGGCCGCCCGCGCACAATGGCTCTGGCGATTCTCCGCGACCTCCTTTCCTCTCCGTACTCGTAAATGAGGTCGGCAAGCTCACGCTCGTTCGCCTCGTTTACCACCTGTGCGGCGGTCGGCCCGCGGCGCGTATCCATGCGCATATCCAACGGCCCATCCGCCTGAAAACTGAATCCCCTGCGCGCCTCGCCGAACTGGATGCTGCTAACTCCAAAATCGGCCAGCAAGCCATCCACCGAAGCCGGCTGCACGTGCTCTGCAATGGAACTGAACGCCTCGCCCACCAATGTCACTTGCGGCGCCTGGCTGCCTAACTCCTCGCAAACCCGGTCGAGCCGGAGCCTTGCAAGTTCCAGCGCCCCAGGATCCCTGTCAAACCCGATCAGGCGTCCTTGCGCTCCCAATCGCCTTACTATTCCCTCGGCATGCCCGGCCAATCCCAGCGTGCAGTCCACATACGTGCCCCCTGCGCGCACCCGGAGAAAATCGATCGCTTCATGAAAAAGAACTGGCACATGGCGTTCATTCAACTTCGTCATGCGCTCCCCCTGGGGGGTGTCAGCGGTCACTGTGCCGCTTGAGAATCGCCGCCAGCGCCGAGCGCTTCTCGGTGGTCATCTTCTTGGCCGGCAGGCTTTGCTCGAAGATCTCCCGGTTACGTACTTCCAGGTAAGTCAACTTCCCGAAGACCGTAACTTCCGCATCCAGTTTGGCCGTGCCGCGCAGAATCTGCGGCAGCAGCACCCGAGCCTGGTTATCCATCTCCGCCTGCTGGCCGTAGTAGCTGGTCAGGTTCAGGTAGGTATCCACGGCCTCGTCCAGGGTGCTGTATTCAGCCAGTTGCTCTTCGCGCTTCTCCCACTCCGGCAGTGGCCAGATCTCCGCGCTCTCGCCGTCCGTCGAGGTGATGTAGAACTGGGTGACGTTGGCAGCGTCAACCAACTGCTTGAAGGCAGCCGGGAGCTTCAGTCTCCCCTTCTCATCGACCTTTGCCGGATGATTTCCGCGGAACATCGTTGTGCCTCTTCGCTCTGCGCGGCCGAATTCCCCTTCTCCCGCCGCGACCTCTTCCCTTCCCTGACCTTCCCTCTTCCGTTATCTGGGCTGGTTCCCCCGCCGATATGCGCGTGAATTCTGCGCTGGAAGGTGAAAACTGGGGTAAACTTGCTTTGAAAGTGAGCCGATCGAATCTACTCTACTCCACTCGACTCCACTTTTTCCCACGTAGACCGATAGTACCGCCTATTCCGGCTCACGCCAAGGGAAAAATCGAAAAAAAGTCGGGTTGGGGGAGGCCGAATGTGGAAAACTCGACTAATAGACTAGAGGACTTTAATTGCCACAAGATGTAGTGTTTACCGCTTTGGTCCGCTGCACTGGACGGGGCTGCGGGAGGTATGGTAGGGGAACAAAAAGCGAAACAAGGGCCATTACGCCCGTGCCCTTCGCCTAAAAGATCGGTGGCGTCCAGGCAGTTGCCCTACTCGTTTCCATATCCGCGCCGGTACCTTCCGCGCTCCAGCACCATCTTCAACAAATAGAAGACGACCAGCGCATTGACCGCCAGCAGGCCAGACCTGATCCACGTCACTCTGCGCAGCACCTCGAAGATCTCCCAAGGCAGAAAGGACGCGGTAATGGCCAGCGTCAGGTACTCGGCCCAGGCTTTCTCGAGATACAGGCCGGTTCCCTCGATCAGATCGAGCGCGGCATAGATGAAGACCACCGCGCCGATCCGCTTCAGCAGGCGGTCGTTGACCAGCGGGGACTTCTCCAGGATAAAGTCTACGAGGCGCGGCTCCGAACTGAAATGCAGGTGCTCGGCCAGCCGGATCAGCAGATCGCCGATGTCCTTACCCACCAGGCGCAGCGCGCCCACGCCCATGGCGATGAACAACAGCGCCTGGCTCAGCTTGAAGGCCGCAATCAGAACGAGCCATCGATTGCGGCGCCTGGGCTTCGACAAAACCTGCGATGGAGAACCGTTCATGATCTTCGCGCGAACCCTGGCGAACGTCTGTTGGTTCCGAGTTCGCCTGCTCCATCTTACGTTACCCGACGCGCGGCGGTTCGCCTAACCGCGTGATACGGACTGCCAGACCGCGCTAGCGGCTCACGCCCGCCCATCCGCCCCTGGGCTACAATGAAGGTTGGGCCAAGGCCAGAAATCACCGCGTACTGAGCGCAGATAAGGCAAGGAGCTACAAATCTTATGGCGATTCCCGCCACGCAAATGCGTCCCGGCATGATCATCAAGCACAAGGACCAACTGCACCTGGTATTCAAGGTGGAGCACCGCACGCCGGGCAACCTGCGCGCCTTCATCCAAGCCAAGCTGCGCAACATCCGGACCGGGGCCATGTTCGAGGAGCGCTTCCGCTCCGCCGACGCCGTTGAAAAGGTGGTCGTGGACGAGGTCTCGATGGAGTTTCTTTACAACGACGGCGACGACTACTACTTTATGAACCCCGTGGACTACGAGCAGACCGTGCTCAAGGGCACGACGCTGGGCGACGCCATCGAGTACCTGACGCCCAACCTGCAGATCAAGGTGAGCTACCACGACGGCCAGGCCGTGGGCATCGATCTGCCGGCAGCTGTCGAGCTGACCGTCGTGGAGACCGAGCCGGGGCTCAAGTCGGCCACCGCATCGAGCGTCAGCAAGCCCGCCAAGACCGAGACCGGCCTGGTCGTCCAGGTGCCCGCCTTTATCAACGAGGGCGAGAAGATCCGCGTGGATACCAGCGAAGGCGCCTACCTGAGCCGGGCGTGATGGCGATGGGGAGATAACCGCGTGCCGGCCGCGGCAGGGCGCGATTTGACGGAGGATTGCATGAAAGCCCTGCTATCGTTGCTCATCGCCTGCTCTGTTTTGCAGGTGGCCGCGAGGGCGGCGGAGGCGTCTGCTATGGTTGCGAACGATAAGGCAACGGTTGTCGAAGGCAACAATGAATTTGCGGTCGCGCTGTATGGCAAGCTGAGAAGCCAAGGCGGCAATCTCTTTTTCTCGCCCGAGAGCGTTTCAACCGCGCTGGCCATGACCTGTGCCGGGGCGCGTGGCGATACCGCCGCGGAGATGGCGAAGACTCTGCATTTCACGCTGCCGCCGGACCGGTTGCACCCGGCGATGGGCGCGTTGCTGGCGGGCCTGAACGCCCCGCATGACGGATACCAGCTTCGCGTGGCCAGCGTTCTTTGGGCCGAGCAGGATTACAAGTTTCTCGACGCGTTCCTGAAGCTAACGGAAAGCAATTACGGCGCGGGACTCAATGGGGTGGATTTCAAAGGCTCGACCGAGGCGGCGCGGGTGACCATCAACCAATGGGTCGAGCAGAAGACAGATAACAAGATCAAAGACCTGCTCAAGCCGGGCATGGTCAACCCTATGACAAGACTCGTGCTGACGGACGCTATCTATTTCAAAGCCGACTGGCAGGCGCAATTCCAGAAGGCGCAAACGGAGGATGGGGATTTTCATCTGTCCGCGGCGCAGACCGTCAAAGCGCCCCTGATGCACCGCGCGGGCAGTTACAAGTATTTCAATGGCGGGACGTTTCAAATCCCGGAGATTCCATATAAGACCGGCGAGTTATCCATGATCGTCTTTCTGCCCAATGATATGGATGGCCTGCCTGCTTTTGAACGATCGCTGACCGCGTCCAGCGCCAAGCAATGGCTAAGCCAGTTGCAGCCGGTATCCAGAGTTATCTTGACCTTCCCCAAGTTCAAGGTGACAGAACAGCTTGAGCTTGGAAGCACTCTGGGGGCGATGGGCATGCCGCGCGCATTTGAAAGGAACGCCGCCGATTTTTCCGGGATGACCGGTAACCGCGAGTTATTTCTTTCGGCGGTGATCCACAAGGCCTTTATCGACGTGAACGAGGTAGGAACCGAAGCTGCGGCGGCAACGGCTGTAGCGATGGTGGGGATGGCGATGCGCGCGCCGGACCCGACACCGCCCCCCGAATTCCGCGCCGACCACCCGTTCGTTTTTCTGATCCGCGACAATCGCTCGGGCGGCATTCTCTTTTTGGGACGCGTGAGCGACCCGACGAAGTGAGGACGACTCCTGTTCCCACGAGTGAAGACTGCTGGTTTGAAAAGGCGGCTTTCAACTGCGCCAAGTTACTTCTTTCACGATAAGCCGAAACATAAAATCCCCTTTGGAGATTCTCATGAGTGCCAGGGGGCTGTTATGATCCATGACGAGCTAACCTCATTCGAACATGAGCCGTGTTTGGAGCACTATGGGGCACATTCTTCTCGCGACTTTCGCACTTGCTGCTTTCTCGGGCGGCGTCATTGGCCAGACGGAAAAGCCTCCCACCGCCGAGGAGCTGACAGAAATTGCCGCACGCGGTCATGCCCTCGCGGAATACGACCAGGCGGCCTGGCACGCGAGCGACGCGGTTGAGGCGCTGCGCCCGGCGCCAGAAACAGTGCAGCGCTATGTGGCAAGGAAGACTCCGGCCGGTTGGATTGTTGACTGGGGATACTTCGACGAGACTCATACTCGTTTCCTCATTACTTACGAGGCGAAACAGGGCGCGAACCCGGTCGAGTTCACTGTGATAAGGCACGATCCCCCGCTCGAGGATACGGATTATTGCTTTCATGCCGCCTCGGCGCTGGAAACGGCTCGGAAGGATTTCGCGGCGAGCGCGCGTCCTGTGCGGCCCTACAATATCTCGGTGCTCCCGTCCATGACTGGAGATTGGTATGTATATGCCATTCCCGCGCAGCAAGATTTGGCAATTTTGCCCCATGGCGGGGATCTGCGCTACGAGGTCTCTTTCGACGGAGCGAAGATTCTCGACCGGCGGCAGATGCACAAGACAGTTCTCGAAGAATCTTTGCCTGCGGGCGGCGGACGACCGGGCTTCGATTTCCATAGCCACATTCTGAGCGATCTGCCCGAGGATAGCGACATCTTCTATGCCATCACGCGAAGAGCCGGCCAAGGCGAGTGGGTGGCCTCGAAGAAGTATACGTACGAGATCACACCCGAGTTTTCTCTTGGATACTTGGGCGAGACGAAGCAAGTGGCGGATTTCCTTGGTAGGCGGGACTGCCGCAGCATCAAAGCCCATGCAAATCTGTGCGCAGACAATTGGGATGCGATTAGGCTGAAGACGCTTTCCGCCCTTTGGAATCTGAGTGGACTTTTTCACGAGGCATGGCCGCTCGAACCGAGCGCGACCTTCGAGAATGCCCGCTGTAAGGATGGACAGATTTGGATGACGCTCAAGGTTAGCCTTCGGAATGTCGGAGACAGCGATCTCGTCATTTCCAGAGCCGTTGCCGGGAACTGGATACAGGCCCGGTTTGCAGACAGCCCACCTGACCTTCTCTCTGAGAAGTACGAGAAGCTGGTCTTTGCCTCAATGGACCCTAAACTCAACAAGTCAAATGACGACTCGTTTACCCCTCTCTCGCCTGGAAAAGCACTTGAGATGAGCAAGGAGCTTCCGTTGATCGGTCTAGATCCTAAAGGCAAGAGCGTAGTTCAGCTCCTCATTTATACCTGGTTCCCAGGGGACGAGAAGCCACCCAGGCAGATTCTTGATCGCTTTGCAAACTCTGGTACTCTTTTTACGGATTCGGTCCTGACCGATCTGCTGCCATTCACGCTGGACCCGAAGCTGGTGGAGAGCTGCAAGTAATCTTCATCAGCCGATGAGCAGGCGTCCCAGGTCTCCATTCTGCGGGACCTGGGACCACATGCATCCGGCCGTCCCGCCGCGTCAGAACTTGCCCTCCGGCAAACTCACCGGCCTGGCTTCGAGCAGCGCCTCGATTGTCGCCAGCGCCTCCAGCACCGTCTCCGAGACCGGCGCGTCCACCTGCACCACGGCCAGCGCCTTCACCGGCTTGGGTCCGCTGCGTTCGCGGCCCAGCGCGAAGTTGGCGATGTTCACGCCGTGCTCGCCCAGGATGGTGCCGATCTTGCCGATTACGCCCGGCACGTCGAGATTGCGGCAGACCAGCAGGTTGCCTTCGAGCGGGGTCTCGATGTCGATGCCGTCGAAGGCCAGCAGGCGCGGCTGCTCGCCGTGAATCACGGTCGCGCTGGCGCCCATCGAGCCGGCCGCGGTGTGCAACTCGACCGTGAGCACGCTGGCCGCGCCGCCGCGATAGCTCTCGTCCTTCTCCTCGTGGATGCGGATGCCGCGCTCGCCGGCCACCGCCGCCGCGTTGATGCGGTTTACATTCTCCGAGCCGCGCAGCAGTCCCTCGATGGCCGCGTTGCGCACCAGTTCCGTCTTGACTTCGGCCAGCGATCCGCCGTAGGTCAAATGAATCGACTCAATGCCGCCCTTGCCGGTCTGCGCCAGGAACGATCCCACCCGCCCGGCCAGATCGATGTACGGCGCCAGTACAAGATACTCCTCGTGGCTCAAAGAGGGCAGGTTGACGGCGTTCTGCACCACGCCCAGCTTGAGATACTCGCGCACCTGGCGGGCGATCTGAATGCCCACAGCCTCCTGCGCCTCGCCCGTCGAGCCGGCGATGTGGGGGGTGAGAATCACCTGGTCGAACTCCGCATAGGGTGTCTCCTTGGCCGGCTCCTTGGCAAACACATCGAGCGCCGCGCCGGCCACCTGTCCGCTCTTGAGCGCCTCCACGAGCGCTGCATCGTCGATCAGCTCACCGCGCGCGCAGTTGATAATGCGTACGCCCTTCTTCATCGCCGCCAGGGATTTGGCGTTAATCACTCCGGCAGTTTGCGGAGTCAGACCCACGTGCAGCGTGATGTAATCCGATCCGGCAATCAACTCCTCCAGCGTGACCAGCTTGATGCCGTTTTCGCGGGCCACGGCAGCCGAGACAAACGGGTCGCTGGCGACGATCTCCAGGCCAAAGCCCTTGGCGCGCCGGGCCACTTCAAGGCCGATGCGGCCCAGGCCCAGAATGCCCAGTGTTTTGCCGCGCAGTTCCGCGCCTTGCAGTATCTTTTTCTCCCAGCGGCCGGCGTGCATGGTCGAATTGGCGAAGGGCAGCTTGCGGGCCAGCGCCAGCATCAGCGCTACGGTCAGCTCGGCCACGGCCACGGCGTTTGCGCCGGGAGTATTCATCACCACAATGCCCCGCCGGGTGGCCGCATCGGCGTCGATGTTATCCACTCCCACGCCGGCCCGGCCGATAACTCGCAGCTTGGGCGCCTGCGCCATCAGCGCATCGTCCACCTGCACGGCGCTGCGCACCACCAGCGCGTCGGCATCGGCCAGGGCGGCCGGCAACCCGTCCGGCAACTGGTCGTGCGTCAGGACTTCCCACCCCGGTTCGGCCGCGAACACGGCCAGCGTTGCCGGAGAAACCTTCTCTGCCAGAACGATCTTCATCCTATCTCCTTTGTCCGCCGCGGCGGACCCGGCTTCATACTCGTCGAAGCGGATGCCGTGCTTCTCGCATAACAGATCCAGCATCCGCACCACGGCGGCGTGCGGCTTGCCCTCGTCGCGCTCGTACTTCCAGATCGAGTTGGGATGCACGCCCAGCCGCTCGGCCATCTCGTATTGATAGAGGTCAAGCTGCTTGCGTGCGATCAGCAGCTTTTCCCCAAAACTCAGTTCGGCCATAAGTACAGCTCCTAGCTTCTAGCTTCTAGCTAGAAGCCTGGGTGCCCCAGGTCCCGATTGTGGGACCTGGGCAACCACGAACCTCAACCAGCAATCGAACAAGCTAACAGCTAAAAGCTAATAGTTGAAGGCTAGCTTTTCGCCGCATCAGCGTACACCTGCTGCGCCGCCGCCACCGCCTGCCCATAAGTCACCGGCAGCCCCAGCGTATCTTTCGCGATGTGCTCCGCCGCTCCCAAAAACGCCACCGTGTCGAGATAGTCGAAGAAGCCCAGGTGCGCCACGCGAAAGATCTTGCCCTGCATCTCACCCTGGCCGTTGGCGGTTACAAGCGCAAAACGCGCCTTCAGCGCCTTCACCACCGCTCCCGAGTCCATCCCCTCCGGCACCGCAACCGCCGTGGCCGCCGCCGCCGGCGATGTGGGCGCAAAGAGCTTGAAGCCCAGCGCCACAAGCCCCGCGCGCGTCGCCGCCGCGTTCACCTGCGCGTTATCAATGAGCGCGATGCGGCCCTTTTCCAGGTCTCCGCCCGCCTGCCCGGCGATATAGTCGAGGGCCGCGCCCAGCCCGGCAACCAGCGCCACCGCCGGCGTGTACGCGCTCTCGCCCTTGACGGCGTTCTTGCGCTCCTTGCGCAGGTCGAAGTAGTAGCGCGGATTCCTGGCGCTCTCCATCGCCGCCCACGCCTTCTCGCTCACGCTCAGATACGCGAGGCCCGGCGGAATCATCACCGCCTTCTGCGAGCCGCCGATCAGCACGTCGATCCCCCAGCCGTCCACGTCGAAGTGCGTGGTCCCCAGGCCGGTGATTCCATCCACCACCAGCAGCGCCCCGGTCTCCTTGACCAGTTTCGCAACCGCCTCCACGTCGTGCCGCACCGCGGTCGAGGTCTCCGTGGCCTGCATGTATACGGCCTTGTGCTCCGGCTTCAGCGCCGCGCGCACTTCGGCCAGGTCAAATGTCTGCCCGTAGGGAGCCTTCACCAGGTCCACCTGGCAGCCGAAGGCCTTGGTCAGGTCGGCCCAGCGCTCGCCAAATTTGCCGGCCGAGAGCACCAGCACCGGGTCGTCCGGCGAGGTCAGGTTCGAAACCGACGCCTCCATCGCCCCGGTTCCGGAACTCGACAGCAGCAGCACGTCGTTCCGGGTGCCGACAAAAACCTTCAACTGGGCCAGCACCCGCAGAAACAGGGCGCGAAACTCCGGCGTGCGATGGTGAATGTCCGCCGCCGCCATGGCAAACTGGGCCGCGGGCAGCAGCGGCGTCGGGCCGGGTGTGAACAAGCGCGTCTTGCGAATCATTTTTCTCTCTCCTCAATCTCAACCAAAACTCTGGCGCACTCAGTGCCCGGGAGGGGCCAGGTTCGACCCCCATCCCAGTCAACATCAATCACAGAATACACAGTTTTGTGGTTTTTGTGAATTCTATTCTGTGCAAATCTCCGCCAACACCCAAATCGGACACTATTCCCGGTCTGCACAGCTTTGGCTTGCACAATAATACCCTTGACGGCATATCACTTGGAAGGTATAATTGGCAGATGACTTGGGAAGTCGAGGTCAGCGAAGAATTCCTGGCGTGGTATGACGCTTTGAACGAGGACGAGTGGGAAAGCGTCAACAGTGCGGTCGGAAAATTGGAACTGTTCGGTCCAGCTTTGGGGCGACCTTATGTTGACACTCTGCTCGGGTCGAAGTACCCGAACATGAAAGAACTGCGCATTCAACATCGAGGTCGCCCTTATCGCGTACTTTTTATGTTCGACCCGCGCCGCAATGCCTACCTGATTCTTGGCGGCGACAAGACCGGAAATGCCAGTTGGTATGTCGATGCAATCCGCCGAGCAGAGGCAATCTATGCCAAATACCTCAAAGAGATAGGGGAGTGAATCGAATGGCCAAAAAATGGAGAGATATTCGTAAGACACTTTCACCTGAAGCTGAGGAGAGGATTCGGCAAAGCATAGAGGAAGTTCCCGGTGTCATGACCCTCTATCAGCTCCGCGAGGCGCGCAGCCTGACCCAGGTCAACCTCGCCAGAGTCCTCAACGTCAACCAGGGAGCCGTATCCAGGATGGAGAAGCGCACGGATATGTACGTTTCCACCCTGCGGAACTTTATTCAGGCCATGGGCGGGCAACTCCAGGTCAAGGCCATATTTCCCGAGGGCGAAGTGCAGATCGAGCAGTTTGAGAGCCTGGCGGAGCCCCAGCAGGAATCTCCTGTAACAACGCACCCCTAGCCGACTCACCAGCCCACCCCACCACGTTTCACAAGAGAGGCAGGAACTCCCATGACCGAAGCAGGCGCACTCGAAACCCTTGTCAGCCAACAGGTCGTCATCGCCATGAAGGCCCACGATGCGGTCCGCACCACCACGCTGCGCCTGATCAAGAACGCGCTCAAGAACAAGGCCATTGAGAAGCGAGCCCCGCTCACTCCGGCCGAGGAACAGCAGGCGCTGGCCACCATGATCAAGCAGCGCCGCGACTCCATCGAGCAGTTCACTAGGGGCAACCGCCCCGAGCTGGCCGCTGCTGAAGCCGCCGAGATCGTCGTCATCGAGGAATTCCTGCCCAAAGCCCTCGACGAAGCCGGCCTCCACGCCCTGGTGGCCGAAGCCATCGCCGAACTCGCCGCCTCCTCGGGCATAGCGCCCACCCCCAAAGAAATCGGCGTTGTTATCAAGGCCGTTCAGGCCAAACTCCAAGCCGCCGGCCTCCGCGCCGAAGGCCGCGTGGTCAGCGAATTGGTGAAGAAGGAACTGGCAGTTTAGGAGCGCACAAACTCCAGCAGCCGGATACCCCAGGTCTTCGGCCGTGGCGGACCGCGGCGGAAGACCTGGGAATCCCTGTTATCGGCGATGGAATACGCGGAGTCGCAGAACCCGCTCTCTTCTCTTCGTCAGTACAGCGCGGCCAGCCCCATCGGTCCGTCAAGCCCGGCCCTTCTTGACGCACCTCTCGGCGCGCGCCCCTACTGTTTAGCGGCGCGCACCAGGAGCGCCCGGCTCGCGGTATCGATGAAGTCCTGGGAGCCGGGACGCGAGGCATCGTTGCCGGAGTGGAAATCGAAGATGGTGACGGATCCCGGTTTGTCGCTGCGCTCCTGCGAGGTCCATAGACGCGTGCAGGAAAGGTGGATCAAATCCGTTACATGGACCTCGTCCGCAGCCGCGCCGAGCTCGTCCACGGCGGCCGCACAGCCAGACTTGCGAGTCTTGGCCTTATCGTACAACCCCGCCAATTCGCCGAGGGTTGGAAGCCGCCAGTCCGCGTAGCCGCCCCTGCGATAACTCCCGGCATAAGACTTCGCGCCTGGCCAGCTTAAAGCGGCTCCGTTGTCCCTCGCCGCCCATATCAGGTTCGTCTTCGTATCCAATACCGTTCCGTCATCGTAGGCAATGAAATGGTCGTCCTTTCCAGTCTCTGTGGGCGGAGTCTTTTCGGCGCCCTGTGCAGAAGGGGCCTTCGTGAGCGGCTTGGGAGCGGGAAGGTCCTGGCCGCCGTGCTGGCGCAACAACTCCTGAATGTCTTTTTGGTCCCACACGACTGCCGAGTGCAAAGGCGACCAGCCGTCATTGTCCACGGCATCGATATCTGCCTTGCTGGCCAGCAGCAATTCCACCATGTCCTTGTTGCCTTTCGCCGCCGCCAGGTGCAAGGGCGTCGATCCGTTGTTGGCCTTGGCGTTAACATCTGCCTTGTTCGCCAGCAGCAGTTTCGCCACGTCCAGGTGGTCATTAAACGCCGCGATGTGCAAGGGAGTCTGGCCGTATTTTTCGTCCTTGCTGGAAACCAGATCGGGATGGTCTTTGAGCAGCAATTTGACCTTTGCCAGGTCGCCGTCTCGGGCCGCTTCGTCAATCGGACCGCAGAAGCCGGCGGGGCCCGAAGCCAGCGCGGCTGACAGGAGCAGCGCAACGGCGGCGCGGCGGGGTAGGGCAAGTTGAAGTAGTTGCAGTTCGCAGCGATGGAAGGTGCTCATATTCAGAGAGATACCCCTTTCAGCGTTGATTCGGCAACATTTTACCACGCCCCATCCCTTGGCTGGACCGATGCGGGACGCCGGGCGCTGGGCTGCGCAGGGCTCGCCCCTGAGATTCTGGAATTTCCGCTGGACTTGCAGTCCTCTCGCCCCGAGGCCGGGGATTCTCTTCGGCTACGCCCCCCCTCTCCATGCGCGGCCGGCAGGGCGGAGATCCACGCCTGCGGCTGGCAGGCGACAACTGACAACTGAGGCGGGCCGGCGGGTTGCGGTCTGGCTGCGATCGGGCCTAGTTGCCCGGCTTGGTCGCCGCGGCAGGCGGGGCCGTGGCAGGTGGGGCTGCAGCAGGTTGGCCCTTTGACATTCCGCGAAGGTAGATGATCAGGTTCCACACGTCGTCGACCTTGGCGCGGCTCGCATCCTCGGGAGGCATCTTGTCCTTGCCCTTGCGGATGGCGTCGAACAATTGCTGATCCGACTTGGCGGCCAACGACTTTGGATCGGTCCAGTCATCGAGCGTCAGTTGCATGTCCTTGGCGAGGTCGGTCTTGCCGTTGCCGTTTTCCCCATGGCAAATCGCGCAGTCCATTGCATAGAGTTTCTTCGCCTTCTCCTGCGACGCGGCAGTCGGCTTCACAGGGTTCGTGGAAGCCGGCGCGGCCGCCTGCGGCGTGCGCCCCGAAGCGAGTGTGGGAGCAGGTGTGGGCGCAATCAAAAACAGGATCACGGCGGAAAAGAGCAAGAACGGCTTCAGCATGGTAGCCTCCACAGTTGCAGGTGTCGGGAACAGGCATCTTGCAGCTGATAAGTTTTTCTGGCCCGAATTATAAGCCAGAGGGGCGGGTTGCCGCTCAATCGATCTTCTTCAGCCACAGATTCCAGAGGGAAACCTTCGCCGGAACGCCCTCAATCCGCAGGCCGGAAAGTCCTGAAACGTTGTTCGACGAAGCCGTGTCGTCGTCCACCGGCACCGCCATCGACTGGCTGTTGAAAATGTGCGGGATCAAGCCTCCGCGCGCGATGATCGTGTGCTGGTTCCACTCGCCGTCCTTCCCTGCGACTGTAGCCAATGCAGGCGAGTGGCCCGCATCCCGTCAGAATACTTCCGAGATGCCTTCCGGCACAGGGGCGTGCTTGAGCAGGCCCAGTTCGTCGGCCAGGCGTTCCAGCCTGGCGCGGGTGGCTCCCGTGGGGGGTACCAGCGGCAGCCGGACGTGGTCGGCGCAGCGGCCCATGAGGTTGAGGACGGTCTTGACCGGGCCCGGATTCGACTCCCAGAAGTTGGCGTCGAAGAGGCGGGCGTAGCGGCGCTCCAGCTCGCGGGCCTCCACCCAATTGTTGCGGAGGGCGGCGCGGATCATGCGGCCGACCTCCCACGGGGTCTCGTTGGAGGCTACGCTGATGAGCCCGTGGGCGCCGACGCCGATGGAGGCCAGGGCTAGGTTGTCGTCGCCACTGAAGATTTTGAAGCCAAGCGGGAGCGAATGGACCAGTTGGGCAATCTGGGGCAGCTTGCCGCTGGCCTCCTTGACGGCCTGGATGTTGGGAGCGGCCTCGGCCAGGCGGAGGACGGTTTCGGGATCGAGGTTGACGGCGGTGCGGCCGGGCACGTTGTAGAGGGCGACGGGGAGGGGGTCAACGGCTTTAGCGAGGGCCAGAAAGTGCTGGAACTGGCCCTCCTGGGAGGGCTTGTTGTAGTAGGGATTGGCGGAGAGCACGGCGTCGATGCCGCGCATCTGGCGGAGGCGGCCGGCGAGGCGCAGCAGCGTGCGCGTGGAGTTGTGGGTGCAGCCGGCCCACACCGGCACACGGCCGGCCGCGGCCTCGGCTACGATGCACAGCGTCAGCAGCCATTCCTCTTCGTCCAGCGTGGCCGCCTCGCCTGTGGACCCGCAGGCCACCAGAAAGTCGATGCCGGAGTCGATCTGCCAGTTCACCAGCGCCCTGAGCGCCGCTTCATCGATCGATCCATCCGCCCGAAAGGGCGTAACGATAGCTGTACCGCAACCCGTGGTTTCCATGACAGATGAGTTTATAACGAACAGGGGTGCGCTGGAAAAGGCGACCCGCTGCACCAAGAGTGCATCCGCTACGAGCCGGTGAACCTCAGGCGACCTGGTACGTGCGGTGGAAATGCCGGTGCATGGTTCGTGCTCTCCCAGGTCTCTCCGCCGCGGTCCGCCACGGCGGAAGGCTTGTGGCGCTCGGCAATCCGGGCATACCTACTCTGGTTCCGATGCGGCCAAGCCGATTCTTGTGAAAAGGAGGGGAGCGAGAAAGATGATCACGATGCCGGCGGCGGAGTAGCGGACGTATTCGAGAAAATAGCCGAGCGGGGAAGACTTGAGGGCAATCACGGCAAAGAACTTATCGAGAAACAGCAGCGTGGCGATCAACATGGCGATGGAAAGAAGATAGCGCAGTATCTTGGCGGCGGCGTTCGAGCTGCGGGGATCGAAGTTCACCATCCTCAGCTCCAGCGGACGGGCGATGACGATGCCGGTCAGGAAACCAGCGGAGACTAAAGCCTCCTGCGGCTCGCCGGCGATGCGCCAACCGTTGACGGCAACGGTGAGCAACCAAAGCGCCAGGCTGGCTGCAACGGCGGCTGCAATCTGCAGGGTGTAAGAGAGAAGGGACCATGCGGCCGAGATGGCTTCGGCGTATCTTATCCAGAGCAGGGCGACAGAGAGCCCGATGACCAAGCCGATGAAAACGTCCTCGGCATAATGCACGCCGAGATAGGGACGCGATATTCCTATAAGCAGGATGGCCATGACGGCGATAACTCGGACGTAGCGGTTCCTTACCGAGGCATAGAGATAGGAATAGAACGCGGACGACGCCATGGCGTGGCCGGAGGGGGTGGAATACTCGGCGGCAAGCGCGGCGGCGCTCTGGGGCGATACGGCCCACTTCTGGAGATAAGTTCCTTCGCGGATGAAAGGGCGGGGATTTTTGACGATGAGCTTCAATACGTCGTTGAGCGACGAGGAGAGCAACACCAATACCCAAAGCCGGATGGCTAACTGCTTGTTCCATGCGACATAGATCAGCGTGGCAATGAAGATGTAACCGGCGAAATTGCCGAAGAAGGTGGCGGCGAGAAAGAACCTGGTGAGGGGGATAGTTCTGTGGTCGGCCAGAAACTGCATGAGAGGCATATTGAACGGCAGCGGAGACATGCTCTTACTTTCTTGCGAAGCGCAGTCGCGGTCAAGCGGCGGGATGGGAACGGGCGCGCGACGCTCCAGGCCGCGCGGGATGGATTGGCGAAGAAAACCCGCGCAGCGTACGGTCGAGGTCCTCTTCCATCGGGAACCCCTATAACTGGTCGAAGATCTCGCGGAAGTCCCAGGCGCCGGATTTTCCTGAGAGCCACTCGGCGGCGCGGACGGCGCCTAATGCGAAGCCGCGGCGGCTGAGGGCGTTGTGACGGAGTTCGAGGATGTCGTCGGGGCCGGTGGAGGTGACGATGTGCTCGCCTTTGGCGTCGCCTACGCGGTGGGACGTGATCTCGACGTTGGCGCCGGGTTGGGCGGCCGCGACGATCTCGCGGAGGGTGATGGCGGTGCCGGATGGGGCGTCGAGCTTGGAGATGTGATGGGTTTCGGCGATGGAGAAAGTGTAGCCTTCGAGCTGGGCCAGCGAGGCGGTGAGGCGGAAAAGCTTTTGCACGCCGATGGAGAAGTTGGTGCCGTAGAGTAGACCGGCGTGACGGCGGATGGCGAGGGCTTTCATCTCGTCGAGATGGGCGTACCAGCCGGTGGTACCAACGACGATGCGGGCGCCGAGGGCGAGGACGGCGCGCATGTTCTCAAGGGCGGCCTCGGGGGCGGTGAAGTCGATGACCACGTCGACGCCGGCGAGATTGGGCGCGGTGAGGGCGGAGGCGTGTTCATTTTCAGCGATGTCGAAGGCGCGGACGCCGTGGCCGCGCTCGCGTGCAACCTGGGCGACGAGCGAGCCGGTTTTTCCCTTGCCGAGAACGAGGATGAGCATGGGGACCTCAGTGGAGGATGGTTAGCGGAGTTACCAGAGTTAGCGGGGTTAGCGGAGTTATCACGGTTAGCGGGCTGGCAAGTTAGCAAGTTGGCGAGTTAGCAGGTTAGCCCCCGCTTCGAGGGGATGGCGAGTTGGCAGGTTGGCGCGCCTCGACGTCGAAGATGGCGGGGTCGGGGTCCTTGAAGAAGGCGGCGTGCAGGGAGCGGACGGCTTCGTCGGCGTCGTCCTCGTCGATCATGAAACTCATGTTGATCTCGCTGGCGCCTTGCGAGATCATGCGGACGTTGATGTGGCGGACGGCGGTGAAGACCTGGGCGGCCATGCCGCTGCGGCCGCGGATGTCGTCGCCGACCAGGCAGACCAGGGCCTTGCGGCCTTCGTATTTGACGTCGGCCAACTGGCTGAGGTCGGCGGCGATGGCGGGAAGATTGTCGTTGGAATCGACGGAGAGCGAGACGCTGACTTCGGAGGTGGAGACCATATCGACGGCGCAGTGGTGCTTGTCGAAGATGGTGAAGATGTCCTTCATATAGCCGTGGGTCATCAACATGCGGCTGGCGACGACGTCGATGATGGAGAGCTTCTTTTTGACGGCGATGGACTTGAAGGGGCTGTTGCAGTGAGGAGCCAGGGAGGTGATGCGCGTGCCCTCGCAGGCGGAGTTGCGGCTGTTGAGGACGTGGACG